>SIAA01000018.1 GCA_009692045.1 Phycisphaerales bacterium
TCGCAGGAAACTGGCATTCAGTTCGGGCATCGAGGCAAGCCTACTCGCCGCGGATCCGTTGCCGGCGCTGCGGATCTGCCGGTTGTGCCGCGGTTCAACTGCTGCCACCGCAGTGCTGCGCGGGCGAACAACTAATATCTTGGCATGCGCGCCTACCTCGACTGCAATGCGACGACAAGTCCGAGCGCTGAAGTCATCGCCGCTATGACGGCCTGCATGGAAAGCAACTGGGCCAATCCGTCCAGCATTCACCGCGCGGGGTCGGCGGCGCGCGCAGCGATTGATTCGGCGCGCGAGCAGGTCGCCGAGTTGCTGCGAGTGCATCCTCGGGAGTTGGTATTTGTCAGCGGCGGAACCGAGAGTGCCAATCTGGCGATCCGCGGAACACTTGCTGCTCGTCCGAATCGGCGGGTGATCATCTCCAGTCGACTCGAACACCCGGCGGTGCGGGAGACAATCGAGACTCTCGAGGAATCAGGATTGGCGGAGCCTGTCTGGATCCCGCACGCGAATTCAGGCGAGCTCGACTACCACGCTCTGGCTCAGGCGATTGCCGAGCATGGTGAGCGAATCGCGCTCGCCAGTTTCATGTGGGTGAACAATGAGACTGGCGTGGTGACTGACATCGCTAGGTGCGCGCGCATTTGTCACGGCCAGAACGCCGAACAGGCGGGCGCGGGCGGCGCGGGCAACGGCGTGTTGCTGCACACGGATGCCACGCAGACGGTGGGGAAGTTGGCGATCGATCTGGGAGCATCAGGCGCGGATCTTGCCAGTTGCTCGGCCCACAAACTGCACGGGCCGCGAGGAGTCGGAGCCTTGTTCGTGCGGCGAGGCGCGAGTGTGGCGCGGCAGATGAGTGGTGGCCCACAAGAACGGGATCGTCGCGCCGGAACCGAGAACACCGCGGCAATCGTGGGATTCGGGCAGGCAGCGCGCGAGGCTCTCTCGTGGCTCCCCTCGGCGGCGCACCGTGAGGCTGAAGCTCTGCACCACCATCTCGAGAGTGCGCTGCTTCAATCAATCGAAGGAGCGGTCATCAATGGAGCAGAAGCCGAGCGCTGCTGGACCACAACCAGCGTGGGCTTTGAATCTCTTGCTGCCGAAGCCATCGTCGTGGCACTCTCAGAGAGAGGCGTGTCCGTGAGCGCTGGTGCGGCCTGCAGCAGTGGAAGTCTCGAACCATCACCGGTGCTGCTCGCCATGGGTGTGCCCGAAGCATTCGCCCACGGGTCGATTCGCTTGAGTATCAGCCGCACAACTTCATCAGCAGAGGTCGATTTCGCTCTTGAGGCGCTGGCGGCCGTGGTGGCCAAACTCCGCGCCAGCAGTCAGCGACCCCGCGCCGCGCGGTAACGATTGATCAGATTGTTGGTGGAACTGTCATGCGCTGTTGCAGGTGCCGCTGCCGTCAGCTCAGGAATGATGCGCACTGCCAACACTTTGCCCAGTTCTACGCCCCACTGATCAAAACTGTTGATTCCCCAGATGCAGCCCTGAGTGAAAGCCTTGTGTTCGTAGAGAGCGATCAGTCGGCCTAGTGCTCGAGGGTCCAGTTTGTCGCAGATGATCATCGAGCTGGGTCGATTCCCCTCCATCGTCTTGTGCGGTGCCAGCCAGGCCGGCACTCCCTCGGCGGTGATCTCGGCCAGAGTCTTGCCAAATGCCAGCGCCTCAGCCTGAGCCAGCACATTGGCGATGAGCAGATCGTGATGATTGGCGATGTCATGTACAGGATGGTCGAAGGCGATGAAGTCGCAAGGGACAAGTCGTGTTCCCTGATGCAGCATTTGATAGAAGGCATGCTGCCCATTGGTGCCAGGCTGTCCCCAGACAATCGGGCAGGTGTCCCAGCTCACGCGCTCCCCAGAGAGAGTGGTGTGTTTGCCGTTGGACTCCATCTCCAGCTGCTGGAGGTAGGCGCTGAATCGATCGAGGTGCTGGTCGTAGGGAAGAACCGCCAATGTCTGGCATCCGAAGAAGTTGGCGTACCAGATGCCGATCAATCCCATGAGAACGGGGAGATTGTTGGCAAACGGAGTGGTGCGAAAGTGCTGATCCATCTCGCGGAAACCTTCGAGCATCTCGGCGAATGCAGCAGGCCCCACGGCGATCATGGTGGATAATCCGATGGCGCTGTCCATGGAGTAGCGCCCACCGACCCAATCCCAGAAACCAAACATGTTGCTGGTGTCGATGCCGAACTTTGCTACTTCCGTGGCATTGGTGCTGACGGCAACAAAGTGCTTGGCCACGGACTTGGGATCGTTCCCCAGTGCTGCCATGCTCCAGGCCCGCGCTGTCTGAGCATTGCGCATGGTTTCGAGGGTGGTGAAAGTCTTGCTGCTAACGATGAAGAGAGTTTCGGCGGGATCGCAGCCCCGAGTGGCCAGCACGAAGTCGTTGGCATCGACATTAGAGACGAACCGGCAATCGAACTCATCCGAGGAGTAAGAGCGCAGAGCGTCATAGGCCATGGCCGGGCCGAGATCGCTGCCACCGATTCCGATGTTGATCACATGTCGAATGCGCTTGCCCGTGTGACCCTTCCAGCCGCCGCAGCGGATGGAGTCGGCGAAGGAAGCCATGCGGTCGAGGACGACATGAACCTCCTCCACGACATTGACTCCGTCGAGCATGATTCTCGTACCCTTGGCAGCCCGCAGAGCGGTGTGCAGCACGGCGCGGTTCTCGGGCGTGTTTATCTTGTCGCCGCGAAACATGGCATCCATGTGGGCGCGCAGACCGCGCGCGTCAGCCAATGCCAGCAGGAGTTCGAGCGTGCGTTTGGTGATGCGGTGCTTGGAGAAGTCGATGGTGACACCGGCACCGGTGTGGCAGAAGGTGCTGCCGCGAGTGGGGTCCTCATGGAACAAATCGCGCAGATGGCGCGGCGAAATCTCGGCGTGGTGCGCCTCGAGCTGTTGCCAGGCGGGCAGGGCGGTCAAGCCGCCCGAAGTGGCGGCGAAGTCGGCGATAGAGGTCGCGGAAGATTGGGCGGATTGTGGCATGGCGGACTTCTCTCTTGAGTGCAACTTACACTCGAAACATATCTTGCACCCTCCGCACTCGGGGCGTGTATAAACAAAGGTGGAGAAACAGTCATGCAGTCAACCGCGCTACTCTCAATGACCGGTCAGTCCATCTGGCTGGACAACATCACTCGAAGCATGCTGGATTCAGGAACGCTGGAGCGTTACATCCGCGACCTCTCCGTGGTTGGACTTACCTCGAATCCCACAATCTTTGAGAAGGCTGTCAAGGGCGGCGCTGAGTACGACGCGCAGATCCGCGACCTTCGTGCCAAGGGGCTCACGGCCGAGCAGACCTTTTTCGAGATAGCCATCGCCGATCTCACCCGTGCCACTGATCTATTCGCCCGAGTCCACGCTCGCACCGGCGGCGTGGATGGTTGGGTCTCACTGGAAGTGTCACCGCTCCTTGCCAATGACACGGTTACGACGGTGGCTGAGGCCAAGTCGCTCTGGCACAAGGCTGGACGAAAGAACCTCTTTATCAAAGTGCCAGGGACGAAAGAAGGCATTCCCGCCATCGAGGAACTCATCGCCTCGGGTGTGCCCATCAATGTGACGCTGTTGTTTTCCTGCGAGCAATACCTCGCCGCCGCCGAGGCATATCTACGGGGCTTGGAGCGACGAGTGAAGGTTGGGCAGGCTCCGGATGTGACGAGCGTTGCCAGCGTGTTCGTCTCGCGCTGGGATCGCAAGGCATCGCCCTTGTTGCCCGCGAACCTCAAAGAGACGGTCGGCATTGCCGTGGCCAGACGCTGCTACAACGCTTACTGCAATCTCTACGCGAGCGATCGATGGCTGACTCTCGAAGCAGCGGGCGCGAGGCCGCAGCGGCTTCTCTACGCCAGCACGGGTACGAAGGACCCCAAGCTGTCGCCCTCCATGTACATCGAGGCGCTCGCCAGCGCCCGCACTGTGAACACCATCCCCGAGGAAACGCTTCTCGCCTTTGCCCAGCAGGGCAAAGTTGGCGCCGTGCTCTCTCCGACAGATGCGTCATGCGAGTCGCAACTTGCTGAGGTCACCAAGGCCGGGGTGAATCTGGGCCGCTGCGCCGATGAACTGCAACTCGAGGGCCGCGACTCCTTCAACAAGAGTTGGAATGACTTGATCGCCACCATTGAGGCTAAGTCTGTCGCGCTGGTTCGCTGACTGCTCAGCCCGTCCAGTTGCCCAGAAGCAGCGCGAGATCGCCACCGTCGACGACGCCATTGTCATCCATGTCTGCCAGGGCATCGGTGGAGCCCCAGCGCCCGAGGAAAATGGCGAGATCGACACCAGTTACCTGAGCATCACCATCGAAGTCGGCGAAGGTCATGCTGCCGCCGGAGGTGAGCATCCCGGCAGGCACGAACTGCTTGGCGAGTCCGCCGCCTTCGATGCGCATGATGCAGCCGGCACTTCCGGTGGCTTCGAAAAAATCCAGCACTAGTGCATGCTTGCCCACGGCAAGTTGCTTCACGCCCGACTTCTCGAGCATGGCGTGCAGCCCGTCGTTGTCCACCACCAGAGCACCGTCGATGCGGAGACGACTGCCCTCGTTGCTCTCGGTGTACAGGGTGTAACTGGCGCTGGCGGGAACATTGAGCCAGCCGGTGTAACGCGCCCCCACATTGTTGTTGCGACCGCTGTCGGCGAACGCTCCACTTGAGTCCTGATAGTTGATGGTTGCAGCGGTGGAGATCAGATAGGGAGTGAGAGTGGGGAAGTCGGGGAGAATGGTGGGGGAGATCAACTCGAAGTACTTCACCCCCAGGCCGGGCAGATCGCCAAAGGGATTCGATGCCGGAGAGAGGGGCGAAATCCAGACACTCACGATGGTGCTGGCGATTGCTCCGCCGCTGTCGCGGACCACATAGCTGAAGGTGTCCACGCCAAACCATCCTGCCGCTGAGGTGTATCGGATAAGGTCTCGTCCTCCTGGTCCGCCGCCCACTACCCGGGTCATTACCGCGCCGTGAATCGTGCCTGCAGGAAATGAGTTGATGGTCACCGGGTCGCAGGTTGTGCGCGCATCATTGAGGAGGACATCAATATCAACTGCTGCGCCCTGATTGACGCTCGCCCAATCAGGGACTGCCGTGGGACCAGCGGGTCCGCCATCGAGTATGCAGGAGACCTGAGGCAGATAGGCCTCAATGGAGGCAATCGATGCGGGGTGAAACTCCATCCGCATGTTGGCCATGCCACCAGTGCATAGGTGGCAGTAGGACATGATGGTGCCGAGCCCCGCCGTTGCCGCGCTACAGTCCTGCGGACTCGAGCCGCAACCGTCAGCCGGAGGACTCTCACTGTGGGTGTGCGGCGATCCGAAGTTGTGGCCGAGTTCATGGGCGAACACCATGATGTCCCAGTTCTGGGCATGATTGTGCAGCAGCGGATAGGGGAAGAACCCGCCGATGTTGGCGGAGAGTCCGTACCCCTCGTTGGGCGAGCAGATGGCATTGAGCCATGCCACACCGCCACCGAGCGATCGCCCGGAGACAAAGTGGGCGAGATGGCGCAGAGTTCCTCCCATGTTGGACTGCCAGTAATCACGGAAGGCGTAGAGCTCGCCCGAAGTGCTGGAAGCGCTCCACGGATCGTTGGGCAGCGGCCACAAGCGCAGCAGTGACATCCACGTGCGGGCGTTGACACTATTGATATAGATGTCTTGAGTCGCGGCGAACAGAGTGGCGGTGTATTCGACAGCAGCCAGTACATCGCCCTGAAACAGTTGCAGATACTCGTAGTCAGACTCGATGGCGATCTTTACCTGACGGCACGGTTGAGCTCCGGCAAGCCCACCCTCCTGCGGAGCGGGCGCGTTTTCATCGGGCGTTTCACAGGCCCACTGTCGCCAGTCGATGGCACCAGCAGGCAGTGCGTCTATCTCGGTGACGAGAAGCGGAGCATCGGCGGGAGCGGGCAGGGGGCCATTCGACAACACAAAGGTGCGACCGTCGATTTCGGCGTAACCGAGACACACGCGCTCTCCGATAGAGAGGAGGAAACGACTCTGGGGGTCACCATTGATGACACCAGCGAAGCAGTTCAGATTGGGCAGCGGCACCTGCGCCTCGACCACAGCGCCTTTGTCGTCCAAGTGGGCCAGGATGATTTCAGCATCCGGAGAAAACGGGAGAACACGGTAAGCGGCGACCGTCGCGCTCTCGGTGGCGGTAAGGGGGAAGTCGGCGAGGATGGCAGTCTCCACTGCGGCCAGTGCTTGGGCGCTCGCGCGATCGAGTCGGACCTCGATGCAGGCGCCGCGGAGTTCCGGGCCCACGAGCGGGGAGGTCGCCACCCGAACTATCGGGCTGGGAATGACGACCGTGTCTGCCACTGCGCCCAGAGTTGAAAGCAGGGCGATTGCGATGGCGATGCTTTGATTCATGGGAGAGAACTCCGTGGGTTCGAGGGCAAAGAGTGGCGAGCAAGCCTAGCCCGTGACGAACGAATCCCCCAAGGCAATACGACAAAAGGACTCAATTCCTATAGGAATCGCCCCATCGTTGAAGTCGAAGTTCGGGGAATGGAGATCGGCAACGGGCGCAGAATCTGATCCTCGCAGTCCGAGGAGAAAGAAACAACTCGGCACTCGCTCGGCATAGAAGGAGAAGTCCTCAGCGCCCATGGCCGGGTTCTCGACATTGATGACTCGCGCTTCGCCCACGGTGGCACGGGCGGCGGTCCTGAAAGTTTCGACTGCGGCGGCATCATTGAATGTCATGGGATATCCCTCGCTGAACTCGATATCGGCGCTGCACCCGTGCGCCGTGGCGAGGGAGGATGCGATCCGCCCAATTTCGCTGCGAATCAGATCGCGAGTCGATTGCCGTATCGAGCGGAATGTGCCCTTCATCGTTGCCGTCTGCGGGATCACATTGAAGGCATTGCCTGCCTCCAGGGCACAGACGGAGACGACAGCGGAATCGATGGGGTCAACCGCGCGGGAGACGATTGCTTGCAACGATTGGATGATGGCCGCTGCTGCGAGGACAGGATCGCGCCCGAGGTGAGGCCACGCGGCATGGACACCCTTGCCGGTCACGGTGATGACGAATCTATCGCTTGATGCCAAGAGGGCGCCCACTCTGGTTCCGGTACATCCCAGAGGCATCCAAGGCCAACCGTGCAAACCGAACACGCCGCCCACGGGAGCGCCGATCCGTGAGCCATCAAGGCAGCCATCTTCAATCATGCGCGCCGCGCCGCCGCCGCCCTCCTCAGCTGGTTGGAAGAAGAGGGTGATGGGATGAGGCAACTCGTGCTCCTTCGCCAGTTTCGCAAGCACTCGGGCCGTTCCGATGAGGATCGCAGTGTGTCCATCGTGTCCGCAGGCGTGCATGCGTCCGGGGATAGTGGACTTGTAGGGAAGTTTGGTGTTTTCGATAATCGGCAGCGCATCCATGTCCGCGCGCAGGGCGATGGCTTTGTCGCGCTTACCAGCGATGGCGGCCAGCACACCAGTTCCGCCAGCCAGATCGGGGATGAAAGAAACGCCAGCTGCCTGAAGCTCGCGCTGAACTATGGCGCTGGTGCGCTTCTCTTCGTACATGAGTTCAGGATGAGCGTGAATGTCGTGGCGCAGTGCCACGAGCGAAGCGACCTCCTCACCAATCATCGATCGCAGGTTGGCGCTGGAAACTCCCATGTTTGCAGCATATCCCCTTGATGAATCTCACGAGCGCAGACGCGGCAGTCCGATTTCTTCGCGGCACTGATTGAGGCGTTCGAAGGCGGTGCGGTGGGCCCGCACTAGACGGCTCAACTGGCTCATGGTGATCTCCAGGGCTCCGGCAGCACCGGCAACATCGAAGCGCCGAGCGACAATCACATCGAGTGCTTCCGAAAGCAGTGCGGGATAGTCGGAGTGTTCGGGATTCACCGACATCTTGTTACCGGCGCGCCTATGAGTCCAGAGCGCACTTGGTTGATGGCGATCGCGGCTGCCGGGGCAGCGGCACTGTGCCGCCAGTTTCAGGCGCAGGCGCTTTATCGCCATGTGTTTGTTCTGCGCCTGATGACGCCGCTCTCCGGCACTCGCGCCGATGCCGGTGGGCTCATGAGTCACATGGATGCCGCTCTCGGTGGTGTTGCGGTGCTGTCCGCCAGGACCACCGGTGCGTCCGGTGCGGAAATCACACTGCTTGAGCAGGTCGTCCTCCAGCAGAGTTGCCGGATGAGGCGAGTCGACCATGGTGTACTTGTCACTGACGAAGGGTGGTCGATAGGTCATGGTGTTACTCGCTTGATCGCGGAGATGGGTTCAGCGCCGATCTCCCAGCCATCATGTTCGCCGCGCTGCAGACGCGAGTGAGCCGACGCTGCCACCATGGCGCCGTTGTCGACGCACAGCTCCAGAGGTGGCATGTGCAGAGAGATTCCGCGCGTCTGAGCCAGCGTGACAAGTTCGCGGCGCAGCAGCCGATTGGCGACAACGCCGCCGCCCGCGATCAGGGCGCGGCTGGGCTCAGACGCAAGCGCCAATTCGACTCGCTTGATAATGGTTGCGACCACGGCGCGGCGAAAGCTGGCGGCGAAGTCAGCGCGCGCGTGGTCAGAAAGCGGCGTGCTCGCAGCGGCAGCGTGCTGATTGCCACTGCCGCCTCGAACTGCATAGAGCAGCGCGGTCTTTAGACCGCTGAAGGAGAAGTCGAGGGGGTTGGCCGTCTTTCCGGAGGGAAGCACAAAGGCCGAGGGATCGCCCGACTCAGCGAGCTCATCGAGCGCTGGCCCGCCGGGATAACCGATGCCGAGAATGGTGGCAGCCTTATCGAAAGCTTCGCCGGCAGCATCGTCGATGGTGCAACCGATGAGCTCGATAGAGTGCGCGTCACTCATGCGAAAGATGCTGGTGTGGCCGCCGGAGACCACCAGGCCCAGAGCAGGGCGTGGCGCCGCTTCACAATCGAGTTGGGCGGCAGCCAAGTGCGCGGTGACATGATCGACCGCGATGAAGGGGATCTGGCGCGCCATCGCCAGAGCCTTGGCATAAGAGAGTCCGACCAGCAGCGAGCCGATGAGCCCGGGCCGATTGGTGGCAGCGACTGCGCTCAGATGCAACGGGCCTCCGAGCGTGCGGGCCGCTTGAGTGAGGGCGCGATCCACTACCGGGGAAATGTGTTGCAGATGGGCGCGACTGGCAATCTCCGGTACCACTCCTCGGAATTCCTGATGCAAATCATGCTGAGTCGCCACGATGCTCGAGAGGGTTCGCAGCCGATCGCCCGTTCGGCAGACCACGGCCGCCGCGGTTTCATCGCAGCTGGTCTCGATGCCAAGGATGCAGGAGTCGGGCTTCACAGCCCCAAGCGTAGCGGCAGAGAGATCGACGCAGCATCCGCCCCCTAGAATCGTTGTCATGGAGACTGGCAGTCGCAGCGACATAGGTATTCAAGCAGAGCGGGCGGTACTCGTTGGCATCCTGCTGCCGGGCACCCAAGATCAGATTGATCCGCTGGCAGAGTTGCGCGCTCTCAGCGATACCGCCGGAGTCCTGGTTGTTGGGGAGATGATCCAATCTCGAAAGACGCCTGAGGGCCGAACCTACCTCGGCAAGGGAAAGGTTGAGGAACTTGCCGCCATGGCGGCAGAGCTTCGAGCCAAGGTGGTCATCTTCGACAACGACCTCTCGCCGAGCCAGTTGAAGAACCTTGAAGAAGTGACCAGCGTGAAGGTGCTCGACCGCACCGAGTTGATTCTCGACATCTTTGCCAATCGCGCCACCACGAGGGCGGCTCAGCTGCAGGTGGAGATTGCCCAACTTGAGTACACCGCGCCACGCTTGCGTGCCATGTGGAGCCATCTCGGGCAGGTGACTGGCGGCTCACCGATGGGAGTAGGCACGCGCGGACCGGGAGAAAAGCAGATCGAGATCGATCGCCGCTTGGTGTCGAGGCGACTCACACAACTGAAACGAGAACTCAGCGAGGTGCAGGCGCGCCGTTCGCGCGAGATCGAGCAGCGCCGCCGTGAGCACTTCACTGTTTGCATCGTGGGTTACACCAATGCGGGGAAGTCAACCCTGTTCAACGCCCTTACGGCCGGTGGTGCCTATGCAGACAACAAGCTCTTTGCCACACTGCACACGCGCGTTGAAGGCTGGAACATCGGATCGGGCGACATGGCGATGCTCTCGGACACCGTGGGATTCATTCGCAATCTTCCCCACCGACTCGTGGCCAGTTTCAAGTCCACTCTTGAGGATGCCGTGGCAGCGCATCTACTCCTTTTGGTGGTTGATGCCGCCGACCCCAGTGCCAGCGATCAGTTGCGTGTTGTGCGCGAGGTGCTCGACGAGATCGGCGCCGCCCATCAACCGCGTCTGATCGTGCTCAACAAGAGCGACCTGCTGGGGGAGGACGCCGCAGAACGCGTAGAGGCTCTCAAAGCCAATGAGCCGGGAGCGATTTCGGTCAGCGGTCGAACTGGTGCCGGGCTAGATTCACTGCGCGATGCTGTCCGCGGCAAGGTTTTGGGAGAGTGGGTGGAACTGCTGATTGAGATTCCGCTGGCGGAAGGTCGCACGGTTGACTTTCTGGAGCGGCGTACCCAAGTGATCGAGCGCGACTACACGGAAACCTCGGTTCTGCTGCGCACCAAGCTGTCGCGGCGCCACCTAGAGCAGTTGGCGGCCTCCGGATCGCGCTCGACGATCGGGGGCAAGTCGCCAGCCGACGCTTTGACTCGATCATTTCCCGAGCGATCTGTGCTCGAACCTCGCCGCGTCTCACCGCACGAAAAGTTGGGCGGCTAGGACTTTCTCGGGGCGCGCCGCCTGCTGCGGCGGCGGATCGATTGGCAGAGATGAGACATCAAGTCGATGTAAGGCGCAGCAGGTGAGCGAACGGATTCTGGTAGCCAAATCTTGCCGCTGCAGTGAGTGTCTGCTCCATCCACCAGAGGCAACCACGCGACAGCCTGCGGCTCAACTGATTTCGTCGAGCTGAAAAACCCATCATTGGCACGACCCAAGGCGACAGAATCACCCCCCAGCGGGATGGCATCCCATCTCTCAACGGGGGTTCCCAGCACTGCGAGTTCGATTCCCCCGGTCGCGCCGGGATCGCCACAGATCACCACGACATTGGGGACCCGAGGCATGTACTGAGCCCGAGCCCGCCGGAGCAATCGGCGCGCCCGTTCCGCGGCCCGGTCGGTCGCACCATCTGCCCCGACCGCGACTACCGCGTGCGTGCCCGACCAGGAGCCGAGAAGTCTGCACCTTGCCTCCAGCGCGCCGTTCTCATCTCGCAGAGCGCACTCCTCGCCGATGCTCGCACCGAGAGTGAACTCGCGCACGAGTCTGGCGAACCTCGAGAGTTTGCCCGCGGCGAGCCCCGGCACGCTCCATATTCCAATGAGGACTGGTCGGCGAATGTTGGCGAGAGCGCGGATTGATGGGGGTGGAGGTTCTACAGCCTCAACTGTCATTACCAGGCGCTTGACATGGAGGGCGACAGTGGCGCCTTTCCACCGGCATAGAAAGTCGCAGGATCGCAACTGGGGGGTCGCAACATCACGGCGGTACTTACACATCAGCCCTTCTAGGCGCTCGGAAACCAGAGACTCGGCTGGGTCGATCTGGGGCATGGTGCGGGGCTGATACCGCCTGATGCAGGCGGGAACTGAGGGAATGTTGCCCAAATTTCCCGCAGATGGCAAGTTCATCCGCCAAAGTTTCACCTGTGATCTAAGTCGCTCCTGCCGATGGCCGAAGCATCCTGCAGAGGATTGTCATGAATGCAAGAGCACCAAGACTTGGCGAAATACTCACAGCGCACGGCATAGTTACGCGCACTCAGGTTGAGGAGATTTTGGCGAAACAGCGCAGCGACAGCCGTCCCTTCGGCGTTCTCTGCGAGGAGTTGTTTGGCATCGATCCAGCATTCATCGAAGCGGCCTGGGTGGATCAGTACAAGCGACTGGTGAGCCATTTGGAGGCGCGATTCGCCGAATCGGACTCCGAGGCACTTGCGTTGGTCTCTCGGAGGCAAGGGTGGCAGTTTCGCATTGTGCCCATTCGCTTCGACGAAGGTGTACTGATCGCAGCAACCACATCTGAGCATCTGCCCCGGGCTACTCGATTTGCGTCCTCAGTTCTTTCACGCCCCGTTCTCTTCATTGTTGTTGACGCCGAGGAACTCGCCGGAGCTCTCGATGCCTACTACCCCATCGGGGGGCTCGACGCGCGGCATGTGCGCGGCGGCGTTCTCAGTAAAGAGAGCGTGAATGGCAACACCCGGACTTGAACCGGGGACACCCGCATTTTCAATGCGGTGCTCTACCAACTGAGCTATGTTGCCAGCGAATCCGTGACGAGTCCGATCCTTGCTGAGTTCCTAAAGGTACGCACTGATTTTCTGCTGTCAAGCGCCTGCAGGATGGGCCAAGCGCCCACGCGCTCCCGCTCCAGCAGGGCGACTAGGCGGGAAGCGAGAAAAATGGTGAGTGGACGGTCGCCGCGGTAGGCATTGAGACCAAGGGCAGCCCGCGATTGTGACTCAGTGTCCACCCTAAGCTCATGCCAGAATCTTTCGAGAATGAATCCCTCGCGGTCGCTGGCGCACCTCGAACGGTAGGCGTCTCGAAGTCTCCAGGAGTGTTCGGTGCGAAGTTGTGACCAAGCATCCGCTGACCCTCGAGCGCAGGCTAGGGAGAGAACCAAGTCTGCCAGCCAAAGTTCGCCGACGCGGTGGGAGCGGTCGCCGATGGCGAGCTGCAGATCTTCGATGGAAATGCCGTGGCGTAGAGCATCCACGCCTAGTTTCGAGAAGTAGAGCGATCGCAAAGTGGCCCATGGATCAGCAGGAGTGCATGGAACCGATTGTTTCCCCTGACTGGAACGCCTTGGCTTCACTCGGCGCAAGTGTACGAGAGTTAGGGAGGCGTTCAAGCCCGATCAAGAAACTGATCGATTTCGCAACCGCCAATAGCGGGACTCGTTGCCCGGAGGTGACAGGGCCTCGGGCGGGGCGCATCCGGCATCTCGTAGCGCAGGGAACTTGGCTCGCCATGAATCGACTTCTGCGACCGTGACTGTCACATCAAGCACACCTGCCTCGGAGCCAAGTTCTGCCAACACCTCGCCCGTGGGTCCGACCGCGATGCTTCCGCCTCCATACTGGCAGTTTGGGTCGGTTCCGATGCGATTGCAGGCGATCACCAATGCTTGGTTTTCGATGGCTCGCGCCAGACACAGGTTGCGCCAGTGCGACTGGCGGACAGTTGGCCAGTTGGCGCCCAGGAGCAGAGCCTGCGCGCCCGCAAAGGCTGCCATTCGCCATAACTCAGGAAATCGGAGGTCGTAGCAGATGAAGGGGCTGACTAGGAACTCGTCGCACTGAGCGGTAAGAAGCAAAGTGCCCGCGGGGTAGTGCCGTGCCTCTCCGAGAGGGCTGAAGGGGTAGGCCTTGCGATAAGCACCCACGACTTCTCCTGCGGGGCTGAAGATGATTGACGCGTTGGCGGCGCCCGGTTGCGCCGCGGCGCAACAGCTTGCGCAACTGGCAAGAGCGTCAGCCTCACTGATCGCGAGGCCAGCGCAGAGCCAGATCCGATGCCTGCGTGCCAAGGTTCGCGCCCACTCAATGGAGGTGCTGGAAGCGGCAACCTCCGGTCGCATCGAGAACCCAGTTTCTCCCATCTCCGGCAGGAGAACAAACTCCCCGCCGGTCGGCTTGGCCATGGTCACCATCGACTCGACGGTGCGGCGATTGGCCGCGTGGTCCTCCCAAACAATGTCGTACTGGAGTGCAAGGAAGCGCATGGGGCGGCGGGGCGAAGAAGGGCGACCGACGGGATTTGAACCCGCGACTCCCAGGATCACAACCCGGTGCTCTACCAACTGAGCTACGGTCGCCGAAGAGGGGACAAGTCTAACGCGGTCCTTGATTGATGGCAATCGACTCTGCGCTTCGGGTCAGCGGTCCTAGTTGTTAGCATCTGTACCTTTCCCCAGAGGATTTATCAGATGTCAACCGCGACACCAGCAGCTCCCCCCACCGGGCACTCCCTCAACTTCGGCAAGGTGACGGTGCATCGGAATCTTCCGGTGGCGCAACTGATCGAACTCGCTATTCAGCGCGGCGAGGGTGTGCTTGCCGCCAATGGGGCACTCGCCTGTGACACCGGCGTGCGAACTGGTCGCAGCCCCAATGACAAGTTCCTAGAGGACTCACCTGGCATCCATGGCAACATCGCCTGGGGCAAAGTCAATCAGCCCATTTCTCCCGCCAACTTCGAGGCCTTGCACACCAAGGTGATGGAGTACATGCGCGGCAAGTCGGACCTGTTCCGCTTTGACGGCTTCGCGGGTGCGGACACGAACTTCCGCCTCAAAGTGAGCGTCGTTACCGAGGAATGCTGGCAGAGCCTCTTTGCCAAGACTCTCTTCATCAACGCGGACGCCCAGGAACTTCGCGATTTCAAGCAGGACTGGACCATCATCAATGCTTGCAATCTCACTCTGGATGATCCGGCCATGTATGGGGTAAAGGACAAGATCTGCATCGTGCAGAGTCTGGAGAAGAAATTGGTGCTCATCGTGGGCACTCGCTACGCCGGCGAAATCAAGAAGTCGATTTTCTATGCGATGAACTACGACCTGCCCGACATGGGCGTATTCCCCATGCACTGCAGCGCCAATGTGGATCGCGAGGACTCGGGCAATGTGGCGATTTTCTTCGGGCTCTCTGGGACGGGCAAGACCACCCTTAGTGCTGATCCCAACCGCGACCTCGTCGGGGATGATGAGCACGGCTGGTCACAGAAGGGCGTGTTCAATATCGAGGGCGGCTGCTATGCCAAGTGCATCAAGCTCTCCAAGACAGGCGAGCCGGAAATCTGGAACGCCATCAAGTTTGGCAGCGTCCTGGAGAATGTGACGCTCGATCCGGCGACTCGTATTCCGGATTACGACAGCTCGGCGCGGACCGAGAACACTCGGGTCACATACCCCGTCAGTTTCATTGCCAATGCGCGCACGCCCAGCGTCGCGGGGCATCCCACCAACTGCGTGTTCCTTTCGGCGGATGCCTTCGGGGTGCTGCCACCGGTCTCCAAGCTCTCGCCTGAGCAAGCGATGTATTACTTCCTCAATGGATACACCTCGAAGCTTGCCGGTACGGAAGCAGGTGTCACCGAGCCGCAGCCCAACTTCAGCGTTTGTTTCGGCGGACCTTTCATGCCGCGCGAGCCCATGGTCTACGCCGAACAACTCGCGGAGCGCATCAAGAAGCACGGCACGGATGTGTGGCTTTTGAACACAGGTTGGACAGGCGGTCCCTATGGCACGGGGTCTCGATTCAAGTTGGCGTGGACCCGCGCCATGGTGACGGCGATCCTCGACGGCTCGCTGCGCCATGCCAAGTTCACCGAGCACGCGATCTTCGGCCTGATGATTCCCACGGCGGTGCCTGGGGTTCCCTCCGAGGTGCTCGATCCTCGCAACACCTGGAGCGATAAGGCGGCCTATGACGCCAAGGCCAAGGATCTCGCTCAGCGCTTCCGCCAGAACGATGCCAAGTTCAACATCTCAGCGGCGGTTCGCGCCGCGGGGCCGAGGAACTGATCGGTGCCAGTTCCAGAAAGCGCTCCGACGGTTAGTTTCGAGGACATTCTCGCGGCGAGGCGGCGCATTGCTGGTGCTGTGTTCGAGACACCCTGCCGAGAGAGTGTCGCTCTGAGCGAACTGTGCGGCGCGCGCGTGTTCTGCAAGCTGGAGTTTCAGCAGCGCACCGGATCTTTCAAGGAACGCGGGGCGCGCAACGCCCTCCTGCAACTCACTGCGGAGAATCGCCAGCGCGGCATCGTTGCCGCTAGCGCTGGGAATCATGCGGCGGCGCTGGCCTATCACGGCCGTGAACTGGGCATTCCAGTGACGGTGGTGATGCCGGTGTTTGCACCGCTGGTGAAGCAGGAGCGTTGCAAGGCGCTGGGCGCCCGCGTGCTGCTGCACGGATCGAATATTGCCGAGGCCAAGGATCGAGCTGATGAGATGGTGGCGCGCGATGGACTTATCTACATCCATGGATTCAACGGACCCCAACTCATCGCAGGGCAGGGCACCATCGGACTGGAACTCATTGAGCAAGTTCCCTCACTTGATGCGGTGATCGTCCCCATCGGCGGCGGCGGACTCATTGCGGGCGTCGCCTTGGCCATAAAGAAGCTGCGGCCCTCGGTGCGAGTGATCGGGGTCGAACCCTCGCGCTGCGCCAGTTTCCAAGCGGCGCTGCGCGCTGGTCGGCCGGTGATGGTCGCAGGCGAGCCGACCCTGGCGGACGGCCTCGCTGTGCCTCAAGTCGGCGATCTGGCGTTCGCTATCGCTCGTCCGCTCGTGGACGAAGTGGTATCGGTTGATGAAGAGTCGATTTCACTGGCGATGCTCCGGCTGGTCGAGTGCGAGAAAGGCGTAGTGGAGGGGGCAGGGGCCGTGGGTCTCGCAGCATTTCTTGAAGGACATCTTCGCCACCTGCGTGGTCGTACTGTCGTCCTCTTGCTGTGCGGCGGCAATGTCGATCCCATGACTCTCAGCCGTGTCATCACTCACGGACTTGCTGTGGATGGCCGTCTGGTGCAGTTCACAGCCATGATCAAGGATCGACCGGGTGGACTCGCCGATCTGGCATCGGCACTCGCCGCAGCCGGAGCGAGTGTGCAGCAGGTCACGCACGAGCGCGCCTTCGGCGGGCCTGATGTTTCCATGGTGCAGGTTCTCTGCGAAGTGGAGGTGCGCGGGCCCGCCCATGCCGAGCAGGTGTATGCCGCCTTGCGCGAGCGAGGGATTCGTGTGCTGGCGCGCACTCAAGTGGAGTCGCGCAGTGGTGTCGTAGGGCGCACGGTGGATGGCGCGCGAATTGCGGATGAAACGCGAAATCGTGTTGGCACGGCTGTGCCATCAGAGGAAGTGGCGGGCTGATCAGCATGCGGATCGGCCTGATACAGTTCGATCCGGTAGTGGGCGATCTGTCAGGGAATGTCACCCGCCTAGCGCGCATGATCAATGATGCGCCAGCGGCAGACCTCTATGTAACGGGTGAACTCTCCTTGATCGGATACCCGCCCCGAGATTTGCTGCAGCGCGAAGGATTGGGAGAGGCGTGTGTTGCTGCCGCATCGCATCTGGCGTCGTTAGTAGGGGATAGAGCGGTGCTGGTGGGATTCCCCCGGCCAGTACAAGGTTCATCGCGCCCTCTCACCAACGCGGTGGCGCTGCTGCGCGGTGGAGTGATCGAGGCGCACTACGACAAGCGGCTTCTTCCCGCCTACGACGTATTCGATGAGGAGCGACACTTCGCCCCCGGTAATGAGTCCCTTGTGATCGATGTGGCTGGATGCAAAGTCGGTGTACTGGTGTGCGAGGATTTGTGGCGCGCCGTGGAAACCGGCCTGGCCGATCGCTATCAGGCCGACCCTGCGGCCGATTCTGTGGCGGCTGGAGCAACGGTGCTCGCCGTCCTCACGGCCAGCCCGTTCGGCAAGGGCAAGCCCAGCAAACACCGAGACATTCTTCGAGGCTCGGCCCAGAGATTTGGCTGTTCGATCATCTCGGTGAATCAATGCGGTGCCAATGATGATTTGGTGTTCGATGGCACCTGCGCGGTCGTGAATCGAGATGGGTCATTCGCTCTCTGCATGCCGAGATGGAAGGAAGGTGTCGCCACGGTGGAGGTCGCGGCGACGCCTACCGCAGAAGCGACAAACGCTGTTAAGTCGTCGCTCGACTCAGCGGCAGATCACGGCATGGCTGACCTGTTCGCGGCGCTCCGCTGCGGCATTGAGGGTTACTTTCGCAAGACCAATCACCAGCGGGCGCTCATCGGACTTTCAGGCGGCGTTGACTCGGCGGTGGTGGCAGCACTGGCATGCAGGGCGATAGGCGCGGAGCATGTTCGCGGTGTTTGCATGCCCAGTGTGTACTCATCACCTGGAAGCATCGTTGACGCCCAGGCCCTTGCTTCGGCGCTGGAGATGCCTCCGCCCGACATGCTGCCCATTGCGGACTTGCACAGAGCACACGGGGAGTCTCTGGGCAAACTCGTGCCGATTCAGGGGCTGGCCGATGAGAACCTTCAGAGTCGAATCCGCGGACTCTCACTTCTGACTCTTTCCAACGCGACTGGGGCGCTGGTTCTCACGACTGGCAATAAGAGTGAGTTCGCGACCGGATACTGCACTCTGGGCGGTGACATGCTGGGTGGCATCGCTCCCATCGGTGACTTGCTCAAGACCGAGGTATACGAGCTGGCGAACTATATGAATAATGAGTGGCGTAGCTGCGGATTCAGCCGCCCACCGATTCCTGCGTCCTCCATTACCAAGGCGCCGAGCGCGGAACTTCGCCCCAATCAGTTAGATCAGGACTCGCTTCCACCCTATGAGATGTTGGATCGGATTGTGTCGGCATGGATCGAAGGGGAGAGAGATGCGCGCCGCATCGCCGCTTCGCACTCTCTCGACTTGCCTCTGGTAGAGAAGTGGACTGCTGCCATCGAGCGCGCGGAGTACAAGCGATTGCAGTCGCCCCTGATTCTCAAAGTCAGCGGGCGAGCGTTCGGACGCGGCCGTCGAATGCCGATTGCCTGCAAGTGGCGACCACTGCTCGAGGGGTGAACTCGCGCAGTTCGACTCCGCATCCATGCACATCGGGGATGACGACCGTTCCCTTCGAGACGGGTAGCATGTGTGTGTTGCTCGGCAAAGTCGCCCGTTGGCATCGGGATTTGCGCCGACTTCATCAAATGCCTATCCAGTTACTGAGCTCTCAGGTCATCGATCAGATCGCCGCCGGCGAGGTGGTGGAGCGACCGGCGAGTGCCGTGAAGGAGCTGGTTGAGAATGCGATTGATGCCGGCGCCACTCGCCTCGTCATTGAGATTGAAGAGGGGGGGCGGGACCTGCTGCGCATTCAGGATGATGGTCACGGCATTCCCCACGAGGAGTTGGCACTGGCGGTGACTGCCCATGCCACCAGCAAAATCGGCGGGATCGCTGACTTGGAACGGGTTTCCACTCTGGGATTCCGGGGCGAGGCGCTGGCGGCCATTGGCTCGGTGTCCCGGCTCTCTCTCACATCCAAACCCGCGTCCCAGTCGAGTGCGGGCCGCATTGAGGTCAACTCCGGTTTGATAGCGGGCCCGATGCCCGCGGCGGGGAAGTGTGGAACCTGCGTTGAGGTTCGAAACCTATTCGGAAGTATTCCCGCACGGCGAAAGTTCCTCAAAAGCGCGGGTGCCGAAGCAGCGCGCATCGTGGAAGTGGTGCTTGCCGCTGCCCTGCCTCGCCCAGAGGTTTCATTCGAGGTGACGAGTGGGGGACGCACGCTGCTGCGGCTGAATCGCGCTGCGGGACTGAGGGCGCGAACGATTGACGCTCTCGGAGATGAGCTTGATCCCCACCTGCTCACCGTCTCGGGCGTGGCGGTGGGTGATAGTGGCGAGTCGGTCTCCGTTGATGGGTTTGTGGGCACACCGGACACGGCGCGAGGGTCTTCCAAGTGGCTTCGCATCTATATGAATGGCCGCCCGATCATCGATCGATCGCTGCAGCACGCGGTGCGCGAGGGATTCCGAGGGTTGATCGAGCCCGGGGCGTTTCCCGTGGCAGTTCTCTTTGTTGCCTGTCCACCCTCGCTGGTGGATGTGAATGTTCATCCCGCTAAGACCGAAGTGAGATTTCGGCAGCCATCATTGATGCATCGGCTG
The DNA here is from genome assembly GCA_009692045.1 of Phycisphaerales bacterium. Classification (GTDB taxonomy): domain Bacteria; phylum Planctomycetota; class Phycisphaerae; order Phycisphaerales; family SM1A02; genus SYPI01. The sequence goes on from SIAA01000018.1 coordinate 19,724, forward strand.
GTTCATGCGGCCGTGCGCGATGCGTTGGCGGTGAGTGACATAGTGCCTGTGCTTTCACCGCGGCAGATGACCTGGGGTGGAGTGAATGCGACCGCGGCGCCGCTCCCGTTCGCGGCTTCCGTGTTGGCAAACTCGCCCGCAGAGGCCGCGGCATCAACAACTGACTCTCTATCACTCTCTGCCATTGCCGCCGGACGCCTGCTGCAAGTCAATCGAACTTGGCTGGTGTTTGAAGAGGCGGGTGCTCTGGTGGTGGTAGATCAGCACGCACTTCACGAGCGTGTTCTATTCGAGGAGTTTCTCGCTCGAGTTCAACAGGGGGATCTGGAGTCTCAGCCGCTACTGGTTCCGCAGATCTTTGCCGCAGATGCTGCCGCCATCGAACGAGTCGAGGCCATGGGGGCACTGCTTCTTCGGCTGGGAATCGACCTGCGCCAAGCCAGCCCGCGCTCTCTGGCGCTGCATGCCGTACCGACTCTGCTGGCATCGCGCGGCGTTGATGCTCTCGACTTTGCCAAGTCGCTGGTCGAGAATGAATCGTCCGCGGGCGCGCGCCTCGGTGACTCAGCATCAGCCACTGGCAGCGAGGTCGAAGCTGCCCTCGCTGAAGTTCTGGACATGATGGCGTGCAAGGCCGCTGTCAAAGCCGGGGACACGCTGACTGCGAGCGAGGCCTCGGCACTTCTGGCACGCCGCGTGGATGTTGAGCGATCGAGTCGCTGCCCCCACGGTCGACCAACTTCAATGCGCATCCCTCTGGTCGAGCTCGAGCGTCGCTTTGGCCGCCGCTAGCGCGGGTCGTAAGCGCTGTCGTCTTCACTAAGAAATCCGTTGCGGGGGAAACCCATCACTTCATGGAGCAGATAGGGATTCGCTTGAGTTCCGGCGCAGCACTGGCGGCTGCACGAGACATGCCCGTCCAAGTACGCGACTTCGCTGCCGCCTTGATGGCGCAGCGCCTGTCCCCCGGCATAGACAGCTCCCAGATCACCCTCGACAGATGCGCTGGGCGCGCGCATGAACTTGTTGGATCCGTTTCTCCAACCTCCATCGCCAAAGAGAGCTGTTTCAGAGCTTCGGCGCTGACTTGTAAGCGGAACACCGCGGCGAATCATCTCCCAGCCGCACTGGTTGGGCGAGGTGGGAAGCGGTGCTTCGGCGCCAATGAAAGAGGTGTTGTAGTTGTAGCCGGTGTGGAGATCCTGACCGGAGTTGGGGCCGCCAACGAAGCACGGACACTGCTGCACTCGACCGGGGTCCTTGCAGAATCCCCATAGGGCGCCGGGGCGAACACCGCCAACTCCCGAGGAATAATCCCAAGCGTTCACGACCACGCCAGATGCAGTCCACTCATAGACCAGTGCGGGCGGCATGCACTCTTTGAATGTCGCGCTATAGGCGAAGGCGGCCACGGCCATCTGCCTGAGATTTGTCTGGCAGTTGAGACCGAGTGCAGTCTGGCGCGCGCCGCTCATTCCCGGCAGCAACAATCCCAGCATCAATCCGATCGTTGCCAGCACGATCAACAACTCGACAAGTGTGAAGGCGTGTTTCACGGACTCCAATCTGCCAGGAGGAGAGAGAGATCGCCACCGTTCACGCTGCCGTCGCCGTCGATGTCAGCAGCGACACCGCTGGCACCCCACGCCGACAACAGCAGAGCCAAATCCGCGCCTGAAACCACGCCATCATGATCAAGGTCGGTCGCTGGTGCGGCGGAAGCGACGATCGCAACTGCGTCGACCTCGATGTGAGCCCAGGCATCAGGCGCGGCGGAGATTCGCACGGCCGTCACCTCGGCAAGACCGTGAGCGCCGATGTCAATGCCGACACCGCCGCCGCTGCCGTTGTAAGCAGAGATGAGCGATTCATAGGGAGCGCCGTAAAAGTCGCTCCAGTGGAGCGCTGGGTTGACGGGAGCACGAAAGTCAGTTGGATTGAGCCCGCCCGTGAGTGCGTAGGGGCTCGTGTCCTCGAACGCCAGCGTGGGCCAGCCACCATCGGCGGCCTGCGCGGGAACGGTGACCCAAGTGGTGCCATCGGCAGAGAGTTCGATCACTCCACCATCAAACGCCAGAGCCGCGGCGACTCCACCGGGGTACTGACTGTCGGTGAACATGGAGTTACCGAAGATGATCAGATCGATTCCGAACGGATGATCGGGATCGTCACGGATTACTTCATCGAAGCCCAGCATGAGGTGCCCGCCCGCACCGATGGAAAGGATCTCGCTGGGCATGAACGCGGGATTGAAGGGCGTGACAACACTGGGGTAGACGATGCCGCCAGTAAACCGAGTTGGTTCGCCGAGTGCAGAAGTTGGATTGGTGTAGCCGCTGGCTGGGGAAGTTCCGCCTGAATAGGAAATCACGGCGCTGGCATATCCTTGGGCCTCGGCGTAGGGGGGTTGCAGGGTGAGCGCACTTGCAAGTGTCAGAGCAGCAGTCCAGAATCCCAAATCAATAGATCGAAGCAGCGCGGTGATGAGGCGCATGAAGTCACCAGAGGTGTCGGAAGTTGGGCGCAAGCGAGCCCTAGTCGCGAGGGGGCTGGCGCAATCCGCTGGCAGGTCTTCCGGCTTCGGGCATTCTGTCGGACCAGCCTTCCCAGCGCCGAGGCGCCAGTGGCTATCAGCAGTCCGGCAGTCGGTCGAGCCTATAACAGCCTCGACCATACCCGTCACGGCGGCGCGTCCGCAGCGGCTTTTCACCGCACTTCCCTCAACCGGCGAGTTCCCGCAGGAACCGGCAGACTGAGTCCAGAGCACAAGCCCTAGAGCAACCAGCGACGGTGGAGAGGCTATCGAAATCCAGTCCGGGCGTCCATGTGGGGATGCAGGCACTCTCAATCATCCACTTTGGCACAGGAGCATGTCTGTTGCTTGCCGATCCTCGCCTATTCTTCTAGCCTCACCAATCCCCCTCTGGCTTGCAATAGGAGAACTGTCTTGCTCGATCCGATCGCCATCGCCTTGGCTTGGCCTCTGTTGACCCTTGCCACCTCGGAGAGTTTCGCTCTGTCCAGCCTGCCATGCATCAGCGCAGGCGTAATGCTTGCGGCTGATGACCCGACTGCTGCTCGGAGGGAGCCGGTGCTCGACGCCACCCAGCACAAGCAGCTAGAGGAGGCGATGCACTATGTGCTGATCGCAAGTCCCGATCTCGCGGCAGCGAATCTCACCGCGCTCTTTGAGTCGGGGGCTTCTGATGCGCAACTAGCGGGCACGATCGATGGTGACATGCTCACAGATCGAGTGGAGACGGTCATCAGTCGCGGTCGCCATATGCAGACCGCCGGTCCGCTGGTGCGTGATCTGGAAGTGCGCATTGAGCGAGGTCGGGGCGAGATGGCTCGCAATCCCGCTCGTATCTCGGCGGCGGTTGACATGCTGGGCGGCTCGATGCGGCAAGCCCTTCTGGCGCGCACGAGGCTTCTGGCCGCTGGCGAATACGCCATGCCCCAGTTGCTCACGGTCGTCGTGGTCGGCAAGAACAATCCTCAGGTAGCAGCGGCAATCGAGATCATGACGGAGCTGCGGCGTCATGCGGTGATGCCGCTGTGCGCGGCTCTGCCCCAAGTGGACGCCAGTGTCGCCGTTGAGCTGTGTGGAGTTCTGGGACAGATAGGCTGGCCCACCGCAGCGCCCACTTTGCTGGCGCTGGCGGGACGCGAGGGGATCGCTGCCGATGTTCGGGAGGCGGCACTCGCGGCCTACGCGCGTGTGGGTGGAGTCAGCAGCAATCTTGTGGAGGCGTACATCGCCCTTGCTCGTAGATACTTTGATTCCTCCCCGGCGCTCATCTCTTATCCGGTTGATCCTCTGAACAATATGTGGAAGTATGAGGGGCATAGCGGTCTTGTTCCCGTGCCGGTGCCCACGGAGATTTTCGGTCAGGTCATGGCCATGAGCCTTACCTGGGAGGCGCTGAAGATTCAGCCCGAGAGTCAGCAGGCGCTGGCGTTGTTTGTGGCCTCAGACCTGCGGCGGGAGAACTTGCTGGCAGCGGGTAAGACCGATCCGGTATATGGATCACCCCGATACTCGCCCGAGTTCTTTGCCATGATGAGCGGACCCACGATCGGTCTGGATGTGCTGTCAATGGCCTTGGATTCTTTTGATACTGCGCTGGCCCTCGACGCCATCTCGGCGCTTGCTCGGACGGCTGGTTCCACCAATCTGGTCTCCGGCACGAACCGGCTGCCAATCGTGGACTGCCTGACCTATCCCGACCGGCGTGTTCGATTCGAGGCGGCGCTGACTCTGGCTGCAGCCTCTCCGGTTACTGAGTTCCCTCAGCACACTCAAGTGGTTCCGGTGCTGGCATACATGGTGCAGAAGGACTCCGTCCCCAAGGCGCTCATCATTGCACGATCTGAAGAGGATCGAATGAGTTTGGGATCACGGGTGCAGACCCTGGGGTTTGGCTTGCTTCCTGGTGGTCGTGACCTCTCCGAAGTATCTCAGGCAATCACTATGAACTCCGGTATTGACTTGGTCGTGGCAGCGGGCGGCCGGGGCGAGATCATCGATGCCGTAAGAGGCTTCCGGGAATCGCCGCTGACCTCATCCGTGCCGATCATTGCCATTCCCATCGGCGAGGATGTTGCCGCGGTTTCTGCCGAGTTTGCCGCTGACTTCCGCACCGTGATCTCCCAGAGCGGTGCCCCAGAAAGCGCCTTCGAGAATGCCGTCAAGACTGTCTCCCAGCGCGCGTGGGGCGGGCAAATCGACGGCGACTCCGCGCTGGCTTATGTGACTAGAGCGGTAGATGCACTCTTGGTGATTTCCCGCTCCTCCAACTCTTCGATATTCGATCTTCGCGCCGGAGAGAGCGCCCTACTGGAAGCGCTGGACAACTCATCCGACTCGCTCCGCAGTTCCATTGCTGAGATCGTGGCGGCGATTCCTACACCGAGAAGTCAGCGGGCACTTATGGGATTGTCCCTTTCATCCTCGGGCGAAGAGCAGGTCTGGCTGCTCAACTGGACGGCCGCCAGCGCGCGCCGATTCGGAAATCTCTTGGAGCCCGGTCAGGTCGCAGCGCTGCGCGCACTCATTGGCGAGAGTTCTGCTGCCAATGCAGATGCGGCTGGCGGACTGTATGGAGCGTTGGATCTCTCCTCGTCCCAGGCCGTGAAGTTGCTGCTTACGAACTGAGGATTGAGCTGGCGCATCCCTGCTAGACTCAGGCAACGCTTGCCACCTTAGCTCAGCGGTAGAGCGGTGCTTTCGTAAAGCACAGGTCGTGGGTTCGATTCCCATAGGTGGCTTCCCTTCGCCGTATGAATCGAAGGCACCCGCACCGCTATGGAAACCGCACTTGGAGCCTTATCACTTGGATTAGCAGCAGTTTTGCTGGTAGGGGGGTTATTCCGACCCGGCTGGGCTTTCGCCGCCATCATGCTTCTCTTTCCGCTGGAGCAGGTCATCCAGACCTTTCTCCCGTTCTTTGTCTCCTACGGCCAATTCCTAAACTATGCCGTGGGGATTACCGCTGTCTCCTCCCTGATCACCGCTGCGATGCGCGGGCGCCCGGTGATCCGTGGGTATTTGAACATTCCGGCGCTGGGGGCGATTCTGCTATATGCCCTTGCCTGCACCTCGCTGATGTGGAGCCCGCAGTTGTATCCCGTGAAGGAGGTGCTGTTGTTCAACATGCCTCCGGTCATTCTGGCCATCGTGTTCTCGCCGATGATCCTCAACAAGCTCGATGATGTCAGAGATTTCTGCCGGGCGTTCCTTTTCATCGGGACGATCATGGCAATCCTGGTGATGGTCAATCCCAATCGCCTCAATGTGTGGGGCCGGTTGAAGTTGGATCTGGGAGGTGTGGAGTCGAATCCGCTCGCGCTCAGCGATCTGGGCGGATCGCTGATCATCATGGGAGCGTTCCTCTACCCCAAGGGAACGGCCTCGGTGATGTTCTGGGGCTTCGTGCGCGGCAGCGCCATTTTCTTCGGCAGCGCTCTCCTCTTCGCCAGCAGTTCGCGAGGGCAGGCCATTGCCGCTGGCGTAGTGGTGTTTCTCCTCTGGCCGTTGGCCCGCAGGATCAAGAGCGTCGGAAGCTTTATCGGGACGGGTCTTGCCGCAGGATTGTTACTAGGAGTTGCCTCTATCGGACTTCAGGCGTTTCTGCTCTCGGGAACCGAAAAACGCTGGAGCACCGAGCGCATCGGCAACGATCTGCTTGGTCGGTTGGATGCGGTCGTCAACCTGCTGAGAGCTTTGGCCAAGAGCCCGTCCGGTTGGATCGTCGGGCTGGGTAGCGGCGCCTATGAAACCATCGACTCTTCGCTTCCCTATGTGCACAACACACCAGTTGAGTGCCTAGGCGAGTTGGGAATAGTGGGATTCACGCTCTACGTGGCAGTGTTCATAGGCGGCTGGTACGCGCTCTACCGCTATTGGAATATGTGGAAAATCGACCCCGCTACTCGTTGGGTGGCAGCGCTGTTAGTAGCAATGGCCGGGTACTTCTTCATCATCTCCCTCAAGCAAGGTCACTTGTGGGGCGACTACAAGTTCCTTATGTTCTGCATCCTCGGGGCGCGGCTTGCCATCATTGACGCTCCAGATGAGGAGTACCTCGAGGCGCTGGAGTCGGAAGCAACTGAAAACGAGGATGCATCGTTCGACCAGGATTCCCTCGATTCGCCTGAAGCTGGCGAGCATTTGAAGGCTCGCTCATGAATCTGCTGCTGTCCTCGTTCGCTGCCCTTGCCATCCTCGCCGCGTGCGATGGTGCGCAACAGGGCGAAAGTTCACTCGACCAGACCAGCAGGGTTGCTCCGCCGCTTCGCTGCCCCATCAGTGGCGCGCCGGTGAGTGACGAGAAGTTCGTGGCATACTTTCAGGTTTATCCGGTGTACTGCGCCAGTGCCGTTGATGCGGCCGAGTTTGGGGCGCTGCCTCTGGGAAAGCGAGCCGAGGCGGCGAAGGCGCAGGTGTTGCCGCAAAAGGGAATCTCCAATCTGACATGTCCTCTGACGGGTCAGCCCCTCACAGCGGTTGCCATGCCCATTACCTATCAGAGTGAAGTGATCGGCTTTGCTTCAACGGCCGATGCCAATCAGTTTCTCTCGCTCAAACCTGACCAGCAGGAACAGCTCGTCTCAAGATGGCGAACCAGCGAGCGGGCGGCGCTGACGGTCTCTGAACCCAAGTAAGTTTCAGACGCGGGTGGCGGTGGTGCGCGAGAGCACGACTTCGAGGCTGTGGCAGACATGCTCGATGTCAACTTCGGTCATGCTGGTGTAAATGGGAAGCGTGATGGTGCGCTGCGAAACACTCTCGGCGACTGGGCAGGAGCCCACTAAGGTGTTGAGTTTCCGTCGTACCTCGGGCAGGAGATGGGTTGGCACATAGTGATTGGCAGCTCCCACATCGTGGCGGTGCAGTCCATCGACCACTCCATCGCGATCCTCCTCGGAGAACCTATCACTGAGCCGAACCCAGAACATGGACCAAGAAACTCGAGCAGCTGGGTCCATCGTGGGAAGAGTCAGATCGTGGCAGCCCGCCAAACGCCGCATGTAGAGGTCGGCCAGTGCCTGACGCTTCTCCACGATCTCCTCCAGCCTCAACAACTGCGAGGCTCCGATGGCGGCACAAACCTCGGGGATACGGGCGTCATAGCCGGTGAAACTGAAGGACATCAGCATGCCCAGGTCGGCGGTCTGATCGGGATAACTGCGCCGGTCGGTGCGACCCTGATTCCGTAGGGCACGGCAGATGCCGGCAAGATGATCATCATGAGTGACGAGCGCGCCACCCTCGCCGCAGCAGATGGGGCGACTCGCGGAGAACCCGAATGCTGCCAGCCGGCCGAAGCGGCCGACTCGATCAGCTCCCAGCCGAGAACCCAGCCCCTCGCTGGCATGCTCGATAGTGAGGATCTCGTGTCTGTCAGCGACGGCGATGACCTCGGCCATGCCGCTGGGATTCCCAAAGACCGGAACCGCGAGAATCGCGCGCGTCCTAGGCGTGATGAGTGACTCAACGCTCGATGCCGATGCGTTCAGGGTCCGCAGGTCGCAGTCGGCGAACACCGGAGTCGCACCCACATGAAGCACGGAGTGAACATTGGCAGCGAAGGAGAAGGAGGGGATGATTACCTCGTGCCCTGGCCCGACATTGAGAGCGCGCATGGCGATCTCGAGCGCGGTGGCGCCGCTGGAAACGGCGACGGCGTGCGGCCGCTGGGTGGCACGGGCTATCAGTTGCTCAAATGCGAGCGTGGCTTGCCCCATGCTCAAGCGGCCACCGCGAAGCGATCGGATCGCGGCTTGGATATCTGATTCGTCCAGATCGGGTTTGCTGAGAGGAATGATGGGCATGGCCAGAACTGGTGCGGTGCAGCGTGGAAATCCTGCGCTACGGAGGAGGTCGCCCCTCAGGGTCTGCTCGCGGCCATTGCCTGAGCGAGTCGGCCGGAGTGGCGGAGGAACAACCACGCCGCCTGAATGCGAAGGGAGGGATCAAGGTCACCGCCACCGGAAGCGACTCGCCCCAATTCAGCCAACTGGGTGGGTGTCAACTCGGTGCGGCTGCGGGCGATGGACAACAGTGCAAGTGCTTCACCGCGTCGGCTGAGCGAGCCTTTCACCGACTCGCAGAGTGCCGCACCCTTTTCTGATGATCTGTTGTTCAATCCGAGCAGAAGCAGTTCTTGTTCCACCGGCTCGCGGGAGTTGCGAATGGCCTGCTCGACGAAGGAGGGATCCTCGTCCGCAAGTTGGGCGGCTTCGACCAGATAGGCACGCAGCATGGTGGCTGGGGCAGAATCGGATTGAACCTCTTCAATGACTGCTCGCTCTACCGCCGCTCGGTTCGTGGCGGGAAGTTGCTGGGCGATTCGCAGCGCCCACTCAGTCGCCTGTCGATTATGAGTGCGGACTAGATCAGCAAGAGCCTTTGCTGAGGCAGCCGGATCAGAGCCAGAACACGCGGTGATGGCATCGGCAATCGCCTCAACGAGAGGCTCCCCGTTGCGGAGCACATCAGCAGTGCCTGGTGGCAATCCTTCCGCGTGTCCCAATAGCTGCAATGCGGCGCGCACCAAATGAGTCTGACCGCGCTCGCGTTCCACGAATCGGCGCCACGGCCCCAGCCCGCGGTCGCGATCAAGAGCCAGCGCCGTGCCGTTGACCACGGCGACTGTCACGGGAGTAAGTGTGGTGTCAGAGGCGAGCTCCAGCAGAGGTGAAACGGCCCGCTTCATCTTGTAGGTGAGGGCCGCCTTGGCCAGCTCCTGCAGCACGGTATTGCGGCGAGTGGCGCTCAACTTGGAGAACCCCGCGGCGAATGCATCCCATGCCGCACGGTGATCGTGTGCCAGCAATTCCAATGAAGCCATGCCTCTGACTTCATCCGTCACATCGGCTCGCGTCGAGATGGCTTTAATGGGCGTGTAATCCCACTCTTCTCCCAGGAAATCGAGCTCGGCAACGAGAACGATTCGATCGATGTCGGTCAGATCGCTCCACCCCAACATCTGCTGGATGCTGGCGGGCTTGACCAAGCCGAGAGAGATCGCTCCGCGAATAGCGGCTGACCTGTCCTCGGCGGATCCGAGGCGGCTCACCAGAAACGGTTCAATGTCCTTGTTCTCGCTGGTCTCAGCGAGGCCCAGAATGCCATCAACGCGCATCGACCAATCACCCGACTGAGCCAGCGACTCAAAGAGTGGTCGCATCTTGGGATCCTGCAGAGCCCGAAGCGAAACCAAGAGTGCGTGCTGATCTCCCGTTGGCCCTGCGGCAGTGGCGCGGCGGATGGCAGCGGCTGCTTCCTCCGCGGGATCGACACGATCAGACTGTCCAACTGCAGTCGAGACGGAGACCACTACCGCGAGCAGAGCGAGAATGCGCATCTGCCGAGAGTGTAACGGCGCGAACACCCCGCTAGGTGCGTACCGATCGGGCCTCTCTCACGATTCTCTCCAGAGCGTCCTGAACCCGAGTTGGCTCGCCGGTTGGACCTAGGAACTCAGCACCGCTCTTGGCCAGAGTCTGGGCTTTGGCTGCGGCAGCGTGGGCGCTGGAGTGCGTCGATTGCCCGAGTTCCCTAGCGATTTCTGGCCAGGAGAGCGGAGTTGACTCTCGGAGTGCCAGCGCCGCGAGGCTGCGCGCGAGTGAGACTCGTCTCTGCCGTGATCGGCTCAGAAGTAGCTCGTTGGTTACGCCGACGATGGCACAGGTAGCTTTGATCAGAGCGCCGGCACGCAGGGGGAGTTGCTTGGCGTTGAGAAGACCGGCTGCTCGGAGTACGAGTTGGGGTCCGCACTCCCCAGTCGCACGATCAACCAATCGCTCGGCGGCCATGCGGGAGACGAGTCCCTCTATCTCCCGCACACTTGTAATGGGGACTTGCCCAGCGGCAGCGATTGCCGCGGTTGAGAGTGCTAGCCCTCGGGCGAGGGCGAATCGTTGGATGAGCAAGAGGCGTGTGGCCGAGTCCGGATACTCAAGGGAGACGACTAGCCCTGATGAGAACCGGCTGGAGAGCGATTCGGCGAAAGCCTTGATTGCCCGCGGCGGGGCATCGCTGGCGCTTACGACCCGAACTCCTGACTGCAGGCAGGCATCCAGAGTGAGGAGCAGTTCCGTTTGCGTGCCGGGCTTGCCGCTGAGGAAGTGAATGTCATCAATCACCAGGAGGTCAACTCGCCGCACTCGGGCGCGCAGCGAGTCGAGTGAGCCGGTGCGCACAGCGGACACATACTCATTGAGAAACATTTCTGCGCTGGAGTAACGCACCTTCGCCGTAGGGTGAAGGCGCCGATAGCGCTGACAGATTCCCTGCAGCAGGTGGGTCTTGCCCACGCCGCAGCCACCGTGAAAAAACAGGATGGGGCTGGCTTCTTCGGGGTGCTCCGCCAGCTGGCAAGCGGCGGCGAAGGCCAGTTTGCTGCCTGGACCGACAACGAAGTGATCCAGCGACTTCCACCTGGGCATGAAGGCACGCCGCAGTGGGGGTGGCTGGGGCCGGTCGCTGGGATCTGGCAGGGGTAGAGTCACACCACAAGATTCGTTCTGGGTCTCAAACACCACGCTCGCACCCGCACAGATTGCACTGGCAGCAATGCGCTCAAGACTCTCGCGGAAGTGTCGTTCAATCCAGTTGGTTCGGAACTTCCCATCCGCTCGCACCAGCAGGCGCGCGCCATCGGTTTCGATTTCGGTTGAGCCTCCGAACCACATCGCGAAGCGCTGCGCGCCGATCTCTTGCGCGAGCGCCTCGCGTATGCGAGTCGAACCCTGGCGTGCTGATCGAGCAGAGTGCGATTCCGTGCCTAAGCATCCGTGCAACGAAGTGACCTTTGCCTGCGCTTTGGGCGCAGTGCCACCGACGCGACTCGCGCGGTGCTATTGCGGTTCTCCGACCGCGATCAACAGTTCCAAGGTGCAGGATCCGTCCACGCCTGTCAGTGACCCGCGTCACTCACAGCGGCCAGTCCTAGGCCGATGCGCTCCAAGTTACACGGTCAACGAGCCTACTCAGGTCGCGCAATTGAATCGCTGCATCAACGGGTTCGGAATCCTTGGTCGCAGCGCGGTTTGCGATGGGGAAAAAACTTTTCCGCCGCATCATGCGTCATGATGTGATTGACTTGTGGATGAAGGAAAGTCGAAGGAGTAAATGAACGCAGCCTTGCGAAAAACCCTGCGAAAACCACCAGTTTCATACATATGCAGTGCCGGCGGATTCACCTCGTCGCAGGCCAACACAATCGAGTTCGACCCTGTCGTTGAACTCTCACGCAGTGCTTGGTTCAGGAGCAACTTCCCTAGGCCGCGACCGCGAGCGAATGGCAGCAGTCCGAGATAGATGAGTTCCACGACCTCGGCGGCAGGGTTGTTGGAGACGAGAGACAGTCCGGCCGCGACCCCATCCAAGTAGAGAATCGTCCACAGCTTCGGATCGTATTGACCTACTGATTGGTATCCATCGAGAATGTCTGCCGGTTGCCTTAGCCCCACCAGTTGTGGGCAATCGCGGGTTCCCTCGAATGTCCCCACAATGAGTTGTTCGAGCATGGGTCGACCGACCGACACACAGGTGGAAAGTGTGGAGTTCACGGGCCACGCTACCGGGGCTAGCGAACCCGGGGCGGGATTGGACCTCTCCATACCTGCCAACACCGCCAGATTCTGCATGCAGGAAGAGTTGAGAGCAGCGAGAGCGAGCCCGCCCGTGGTGTCGGCAAGTGACTGTGCCAGGGAGATCCCGGCTCCGCGGGAGCCCTCGACGCAGGCATCAATGAGAGCCGGCATGTGGGCGGCGTAGGGCGCTTCGGCATTGGCGTGAAGGTTGCCGAGTCGACCAGGGTGGCGAACCATTGCGGCAGCGGCTATGACTCTGCCGGCGGTGTCCTCGCTCACGAAGATCAAATCAAGTGATGGGTCACTCCGGCGAGCGTGTTCCCTGAAGGCCTTGGCTCGCGAGTTCGAACCGTTGGTGATGAGCAAGACTGCTTCTTCAAGCCGTTCGGGGGCCGCCCGCGGCTTCATCGGTTCCCCCATTGCAGTTGATTCGTTTGCAGCCATTACAGCGGGAGGCTAGCACCGCATGATGGCACAGCGGAGCCGCGGCGACTACACTTCCTCACCCCATGCGTAAGTTGACAACTGCCAGTATCGGTCTGTTTCTGGGCATGCTTGCCTTGGCCAGTTCTCTGGTGTCCGCAGACGGAGATGGAGTCGGCAAGGTGCGCGCCGCTCCAGGAGCGAGCCAAGACCTGACCATGCAGAGCGGTCCGCTGCGGTTTTTCTTTGATGCGGAGGGCGACAATGGGGAAGGCCAGCCTCAGGGGCGAGGGTATTGGTATCTCACATACACCGTGATCAACGGCACTGCCGAAGAACAGATTTGGGCTCCGCGATTTGATCTCTTTGACGACGATGGTCGCATTTTGCGCTCGGGCCGCGATGTGAGTCGCGAGGTCACCACGGCCATCTTGGAGAAGATCGGGGATCCTCTGATGCATGATCAGTTTCAAGTTCTGGGCACGCTCCTGCCGGGTCAAGAGCACGCCCGTAGCGGCCTTGTCGTCTGGGTTGCTGACCCGCTGGAGGCGACGGAGCTAACGCTCTTTGTTCGGGGGCTCAGTCGGGAAATGGAGCAAACCAGCAACCCGGTCACCGGCGAGAAGGTGGTACTGCACCGAGCGCTGCAGCGGGAGTATGTGGTCCCCGGGGAACCGAAACTTCGCGGCCCCGAGCCCATGCACTTTGTTGCCGAGAGCTGGATTTTTCGCTGATCAAGGCATGGCGGTGCCGGGAACCCGGTTCGCTCACTCGTGACACTACTGGCGCGGGCGGCGATCTTTCGTTACACTTCTCGACTCGCCAGATAACAGGAGATTGCCGTGGCACATAAGAAGGGTCAAGGCTCGACACAGAACGGACGCGACTCAAACGCCCAATATCGTGGGGTGAAGCTCTATGGTGGGCAGACCGCACAGGTTGGCAGCATCATCATCCGTCAGTGCGGGACCCGCTTCAAGGCAGGATTCCTGGTCAAGGAGTGCAAGGATTACACGCTGATGGCGATGGCCGATGGTGTGGTTCGCTTCCGTGGCCGCAAGGTCGACATAGTGCCCAGCGATCCATCGGCTCCTCGCATGGCGATCGATGTACCTCGCAAGGCAAGCACTACTAAGTGAGCCTCGCGCCGTGTTTGTCGATACTGCTCGGATCTTCGTAAAAAGTGGCAAGGGCGGGGATGGTCGCGCCCATTTGCGTCAGGAAAAGAGCAGGCCCAAGGGCGGCCCCGATGGCGGCGATGGCGGCCGCGGCGGTGATGTAGTTCTGTTTGCTGATGCCCACTTGGATTCATTAGTGGAGTTCGCCTACAAGGCGCACTGGTTCGCCCAAGAGGGTGAAGGCGGATTGAAGAAGTCCTGCGCCGGCAAAGATGGTGAGCACTGCGTGGTCTCTCTGCCTCTGGGATCGCAGGTGTTTGATGAAGCAACGGGTGACTTGGTGGCCGACATGCTGACCGCTGGTCAGCGAGTTGTAATCGCGCCGGGCGGCGCGGGCGGGTTTGGCAATGAGAGATTCAAGAGTGCGACCCATCAGACCCCGCTGGAGTCCACCCCGGGTGGTGAAGCAGTGGAACGAACTCTTCGCATAGAGCTGAAGCTAATCGCCGATGTCGGATTTGTCGGCTTGCCTAACGCCGGTAAGAGCACGCTGTTGAAGGCATGCACTCGGACCAATCCGCGCATCGCCAGTTTCCCCTTTACCACTCTCAATCCTCAGCTGGGTATCGCCGAGCTGTCGGGGGAGAGACGCTTGATTCTTGCTGATCTGCCCGGTCTGATCGAGGGGGCGGCAGAGGGTGCAGGGCTCGGTCACGAGTTCCTTCGGCACATCGAACGCACTCGAGTGCTACTGCACATTGTGGATGCCGCGCCGATCGATGGCAGTGATCCTTTGGCAAACTACGCCACCATTCGCCGCGAGTTGGCTGCCTTCAGCGACGAGTTGGCGCGGCGTGAGGAGCTGGTTGTACTCAATAAGATCGACCTCATTCCCGCAGAACTTCGCGAGGAGTTTGTGAAGGACCTGGTGAAGCAGTTCAAGAAGAAGCGAGCCAAGTCAGTGCTGGCCATGTCTGGTGCTACCGGCGAAGGTGTGCGCGCGACCATGGAAGCGTGCTGGCTCAAAGTCGCGCCAGCTCGCGCCGTGGGGAGCTGAGACTCATTCGCCCGTGGTAGTGTGACTCCTATGCGGTCTGCCCTACGCCGACTCTGTATTGCGATCGGATGCGTGGCAGTTCTCTATCTGATGTTGGTGATCGTTTACTGGGGCGCTTCACCCAAGGTGACAACCGATTATGTGGCGCTCGCTCAGAGTCTGCAGCCGGTGGGGCCTGACGAGGAGCGTTCCTGGCCTTCCATCCGCGATGCACTGCAGTTCCTGCCCGGTGAAAGAGGTCCGAGCAAGGATGTGAACATTTCTGCGGCGCTGACATCGCGAGAAACTGATTCCCCAGAGTGGAAGACGGCTGAGCAAGCGGTGACGGATTACGCTCGGGCCATCGCCGAACTTCGCCTAGCCGGTGCCCGGCAGCGCATCGGATTCCGGTTCCAGCCACCGTTGGATCCCGCAGACATCGCCGTGATGCCGCAGATTCAAGCTCCCCGGGTTAGTCCAACTCCGCCCTCCCTTGAGGGCAGCCTGCTCTATCTCTTGCTTCCGTACTTGACCGAGTATCGCACTGCCGCTCGGTGGCTAGCCGCCGATGCGGTACATGCAGCGGTCAACAGAGATGGTTCCAGAGCAGCGGCGGATATTGGGGGGATGGTGGGGTACGCGCGGCAGATGCTGACGCCTGGCGCGCCGATGATCCAGTCTCTCATTGGTGCTGCCGTGCTGTCTCAGTCGCGGGTAACTCTGCAAAGCCTCATGTACGACTGGCCTGACGCGCTCTCGGACTCCGATCTGGAGGTGCTTGCTCGGACCTATGCGTCGATTTCCCCGCTGCAGTTCGCCATGGACTTCTCTTTGGAGAGAATGATGTTTTATGACTTCGTGCAGCGCGTCTACACCGATGATGGATCTGGTGATGGTCGTCTATGCGGATCGGGCGCGATATCGCTGCAGGCTGTGTCCGGACTCACCACGGGTCAGGGAGCATCGTCGCTGGAACAGCTCGCAGACAACCTCGCCGGTCCAGTGCGCGCTCTCATTGCTCCCAGCCGCCGCCAAATGGTCAGGCGTTTCGACTCGAACATGGACCATTGCCAGAAGCTGGCCGACACTCTTTGTCGAGATTGGGCCGCTCAAGGCTTGAGCGGGGGAGCGAGGGCGGAAGTGGATCGAATGGATTCGATCGATAGAGTGCGCTGGCAACTGCTCTGGATGCTGACGCCCGCGAGCGACCACGCGATCGTGAGTCTTCGCCGGGCCCAATCCGAGTACGACGCCTGCGGGGCAGCCATTGCTGTGGAACGGTATCGGCGCCAACACGGACTGCTGCCTGCGACGCTGGATCAGTTGGTTCCCGAGTTCTTGGCGCAACCCGCACCTGATCCGTGGGATGGCATGCCGCTGCGTATCGGCAGCACCAAAGAAGGCGCAGTTCTCATCTACAGCATTGATTACGACCTCACCGATGATCAAGGCAGAGTGGATTTGTCCAACGCCGCGCGGGTCAGCACTGACTCAAGGTGGGGTTTACCGCGTGGAGTTCCCGGAGTACCCGGGGACTTGACCGACGGGGGCGACTTCGTGCTGTTTGGTCCGACGCCAACACCCTGATTCAGGGAGGCCCAAGTCCGACTTGTGCGAGGTCTACCAGCGTGCCGCTCACCGCTTCGCAGGGAAGAGATCTGTGCCGCCGCAGCAAAGCAATGGTCTCGCGCATGTCATCCCAGACCGGAGCGGTGAATGTCATGGGCACGCCGGTGATGGGATGGGTGAATCCCAGCAGAGCGGCATGCAGGGCCTGCCGTTTCAGCACCGGACGATCGGTGCCATCCGCGTCAATGTCAGACTCGCGCAGATGCTTGCCGCCGTAGAGATCATCTCCGGCAATCGGATACCCGCGATGAGACATATGGACCCGAATCTGATGGGTGCGCCCAGTTCGAAGTTCCACCTCTAGCAGGGTGAACCCCGCGAATGACTCGATGGTGCGATATACGGTTTGGCTCTCCTTGCCGGAAGCGTCGTGACGCACCGCGTAACGCTCGCGAATCCGCGGGTGCTTTCCCAGAGGCAGGTCGATGACATCGGCGCGCGGCTCAACCTGGCCATGAACCAACGCGATGTAGCGCTTTGTTGTCTGTCGCAGTTCGAACTGGCGGCCGAGTCGCCAGTGGGATGTGTCAGTCTTGGCGGCGACCATAACTCCGGTGGTGTGTCGATCGAGGCGGTGCACGACACCAGGGCGCGCGAACTCCTTGCCCACCGTGGAGAGCGTGCCCGAACTGCTGTGCAGAAAGTGCCAGGCCAACCCATTGATGAGCGTGCCGTGCTTGTTGCCGCGAGCAGGGTGCACGATTATGTCGGCCTGCTTGTTGATGACGATCAGCTCAGCGTCCTCGTACAGAATTCGCAGCGGCAGTTCTTCGGCGGGGATTGAGTCGGAGGGGGGAGGAGGTAAGACCGCAACCACATGGTCGCCCCGATGCAGAGTCGTTGATGCCTTGGGAACCCGCCCGTTTACCGTTACCGCTTGCTCTTGAATGAGCCGCTGAATCGCCGTGCGCGAGAGGAAGGGAACGCGGTCAACCAAGTAGCGATCTAGGCGCTTGTCCAGATCGCGGGTAAGGCGAAACTCCACCTTGACAGGCGCGTCCTCGTCGGATTCGTTTCGCTTGTTGTACAGATCGAACAGCGCCTCGCTGTCGAGTGCCTCGGATTCATCCGCTCCGTCAGGGGTCTCGTCGGGCTTGCGCCTTGTCACGGGCTGGCAGGTGCGGGGTTGGCAATCGCAGGTTCGACCGTGGGCGCAACTGCCGGTGTGTCTGTGGGCGTAACTGGAGGCGCGGCTGTCGGCGCTGCCGTTGGCGTGACTGAATCCAATATTGAGGGCAGCACAACACCCTCGGGAATCGGGTAGGGCGAGGCGAGTCCATCCAGAGTTTCCAAGCGGGTGGCAGCACGCGCGAGCGCTACGGGGAAGTTGGGAGTGGCTGCAACCTGAGCCTGCTCTAGAAACTGCTTGGCAGCGGCGAAGTCTCCCCGGCACTCGGCCACGGATGCGCGGCCGAGCAGTGCGGGAATCAGCAGCGGGGCGCCCGCGCCGCCGGCCATGGCACCAGCGCGGGATGCCACTTCGGCGTAGGCGGAGTCAGCATCAGCCAGGTACTGCTCGCGCAGATCTCGCGTCAGGGCAGCATCGGCGGCCCCGGGCTCGCGGTCGAAACGCACACCCCGCAGGACACTCATCAGATCGCCCTCGCCCACCTGAAGGAGCGCCATCATCGCCAGTCCGCCAAACTTCGAGTTCTTGTTCGCCACATCTCGGAACGCTGGTGGGGTTGTGGCAGTTGCCAGTTCCTCCCACGCGGCATCGCGCGACTTGCTCTGATCTTTCTTGTACCACTCCCAGCCCAAGAAGGCGCATGCTCCCAAGAGGATCACCAGGGCATAGTTGCTGCCGCTGCCACGCAGCCAGAAAAGAAAGTCCTCATTGAGGCGACTCTCTGTCAGGTCCTTCTGCTGCACTTCACTCAGTCTTTTGCGGTCCATGTTGAATCGGCTAGTGTAGCCGTTGTCGTGCCGCGCTACCGACTGCTAGTGACGGATCTGGATGGCACCCTTTTAGGACGCACCCATGCAGTATCCCCTCGGAACCTCGAGGCTTTGCATGCAGCTCAGGCAGCGGGAATGGTGGTTCTGGTTGCCACGGGGCGTTCGTGGCTCGAGTCGCGCCTCGCTCTTGACCAGATTCCCTTCATCGACCATGCCATCACCGCCTCCGGAGCCTGTCTGGCTGATGCTCGGTCCGGGAGGTTGATTCACTGCTATTCAATGGGAGAGCAGGCGGTAGCAGGTTGCGTAGAGGCCATAGTGAGCGCCGGGCATCTCGCCTATGCGCTCACCAATCGCGAGCGGTGCGGGCACGACTATCTGATCGTGGGCGAGGCGGAGATGGACCCCGCGAGTCGCTGGTGGTTTTCCGAGTTCGCCCTCAAGCGGCGGGTGGTGAGCGACTTCGTTAACTGGGGTGATCGGGCACTGGCGCGGCATGTCTTTCGCGTGGGCACTGTCGCATCGCGTCATCAACTGAGTCGGTTGGTTGAGAATATGGAGTCGAGTCTGAGTGATTCGATCTCGGTGAAGCACTGGCCGGCGGTAACAGCCACCGAGGCGATTGGCAGCGAAACCCACATGCTGGAGGCGTTTCATCCCACTGTAGACAAGTGGACGATGGTGTCTCGTGTTTGTCAGGACATGGGGATCGGCGAGCAAGAGGTCGTGGCGATTGGGGATGGCTTGAACGATTTGGAAATGATTCGTCGGGCTGGACTGGGGATCGCCATGGCCAACGCAGACGAGCGTGTGGCGCAGGTGGCTAGAGCGCATACCGGTCATCATGATGAGGACGGCTTCGCTGATGCTGTTGAGAGACTGCTGGAGGGCGCAGCCCTTGCCGCAGAACCGCTAGGTGGGAAACTGTGATGATCGCATCGGCGTTGCTCCACGGCCCATCGGTATTCTGCTGAGGTGCAGGTCGACTCCAACTTGATTCTCATAGCACTCTCATGGAGCTTCGGATGGCCATGGGGGCGTGATGATCATGACCCTCGCAGGCCTCATGTCGGGCTTGC
>SIAA01000065.1 GCA_009692045.1 Phycisphaerales bacterium
GCGATTCTCGTAGTGCTAATGGCACTAGTTGTGGTCGCGGCCAAGAAGGCCGTCCTGATGGCACGCACTGCCAAGTGCCTGAGCAATCAGCGGCAGATCGCCATCGCCTCGGTGTCGTATGCCAATGACAACAACAGCGCGTTTGTCAGCAACCGCACATCGACGGATGGCAACTTCAACTACTCCCTTGTCAACGCCTGCGGGACATTCCCCATCCTTATAAACAACGGGAACACCGCTAATGATGGCAGTTACCACTCTTGGACCGCAAGTTACGGCACCAACATGATCGGCACCCGCGAAAGGGAATCGGCCCTTCGTAACGGTCGCCTCTTCGAATACATGGGCGCCATCGGTCTGTACCGATCGCCTCTGGAGCCGGAGACGGATCGACTGCGCTCCTACTCTCTCAACAGCTTCGTTGGCGGAACAGTCCCTGAGGACTCCAATGAGTGGTCAACAAAATGGGACGATTGGTTCTGCGCCAAGGGCGTGACGCCCACCATGTGGCGAACGACACACATGGCGCGCATCCCCAATCCATCACAGACGATCTGCTCGATCACTGAGGATGACAGCGATGGTTTCAACTTCAACAATCAGGGATGGGTCATAGACCCACGCACTCCCGGTGGAACCCCGGACTCCAATCCCGTTGCTGCCGTGGCGTGGGAAGGATGGATCGATTGGCCCGCCTTCTGGGACCCGTCGAACATCACCTACTCATATGTTGATGGCTCGACTGAGTCCTACTCAGTTCAGGCGCGGCAGGCGCCGCACAATTTGGTGTCGGCCATTCAGGGGCCACCCGGCGCCGGATTTGGCCACCGCTATGCGGAACCAGCGGTCGATGGCTTCCGCCGCGATTGGTATCACTTTCGCGAACGGCTCTGCCCGGGAATCATCCCCAAGCTGCCCGTTGCGTTCACTCCGGGTGGCTAGTGATTCTGATGCGGCGCCAAGTTAGAGTGAACGTCGGTTTCACGCTGACCGAGCTCGTGATCGTCACTGCGATTCTGGTGTTGCTTATGGGGCTGATCATTGTGGCCGCGGGCAAGGTGGTGTTCATGGCGCGCACCACCAGCTGCCTTAGTAATCAGCGCCAGATCGCTCTGGCGCAGGCGACCTATGCGGTCGATTTCAACGGCGCCTACGCCAGCAACCAGACCAAGATCTGGCCGGACATGGACTTTGACTTTCAGATTAGCAATCCCTGTGGCACCTATCGGGTGCTGATCAACAACGGGAACCTTGCGCAGACCTCTTACCACGGCTGGGTGGCGTCCTACGGTCCCAACATGCAGGCCGCCGCCGATGGCGAACGGGAGAAACCGGCAGCGCTCAAGAATGGTCGCCTCTGGGGTTATCTGGGCGATCTGGATGTTTATCGTTCGCCGCTGGAGCCCAAGAGCGACCGGCTGCGTTCCTATTCGCTAAACGGATTAGTTGGCTCGACGGTCCCAGAGGACTACCACTACCGCGCCAGCGACTGGCACGCTTGGTTCTGCGCCAAGGGTGTTTCCATCAGGGAGTTGAATACCACCCACGCCATGAGGGTTCCGCAGCCCTCGCGCACCATCTGCTCAATCATTGAGGACGATCGCCGCCTTGGAAGTGTGAACTACAACGCGGGCGGTTGGCTGTTCGACCCGCGGACACCACCGGGGACTCCCGACATCAACCAGATTCCCGCTGCCGCCTGGCAGGGCTGGATCGACTGGCCGGCATTCTGGAATCCAGAAGCGATTACCTATTCGTACATGGACGGTTCGGTGGAGCGCTACTCGCTGCAGCGCCGAGCGCTGGTGAACGAGATTGAGGGCCCATCAGGTTGGGGCCACGGCTATCCCGAACCCGCCTACGACGGCTTCCGCCGCGACTGGTACCACTTCCGCGAGCGGCTGTTGCCGGGAGTCATCCCGGCGTTGCCACTTCGGTACACCCCGGGCGGCTGACCTCACTTCGGTGCGAGGTGCCCCTCAGTAAGCGCAGTTGTTGGGGGTTCGCGGAAATGGAATCACATCGCGGATGTTGGTCATGCCCGTGGCATAAATGATGGTGCGCTCAAACCCCAAGCCAAATCCGGCGTGGGGCACGGTGCCATAGCGGCGCAGATCGCGGTACCAGCCGTAGGCAGTCTTGTCCAAGTGCATCTCGTCCATGCGACGATCCAGTACATCAAGCCGCTCCTCGCGCTGACTGCCTCCAACGATCTCTCCGATTCCCGGCGCGAGAATGTCCATGGCGGCAACTGTCCGGCCATCATCGTTGAGGCGCATGTAAAACGCCTTGATGTCCTTGGGATAGTTCATCAGGACAACGGGCCGCCCCACGATCGTTTCGGTTAGATATCGCTCATGCTCGCTCTGCAGATCCATGCCCCACTTCACGGGATACTCAAAGGCATGACCCTTGGCCACGGCGGCCTCCAACAGGCGCACACCCTCGGTGTAATCCATGCGTTCGAAGGAAGCGCTCACGAACTTCTCCAGCCGCTCAATGCATTGCTTGTCAATGCGGTCGGCAAAGAACTTCATGTCATCGGGGCGTTCCGCCAGGAGTGCCGTGAACATGGCCTTTAGGAGCCCCTCGGCTAGATCAGCATCCTCTTTGAGGCTGGCGAAGGCAATCTCCGGCTCGATCATCCAGAACTCGGCCAGATGCCTACTGGTATTGGAGTTCTCCGCGCGAAAGGTGGGACCAAAAGTGTAGACCTTGGAGAGCGCCATGCACCAGGTCTCGACATTGAGTTGCCCAGAAACAGTCAGATGGGTCTCGCGTCCGAAGAAGTCCTTGGAGTAATCGATCTTGCCGTCGGTGGTGCGGGGCAGGTTGGCTTGGTCGAGGGTTGACACACGGAACATGTTGCCGGCGCCCTCGCAATCGTTGCTGGTGATGATGGGTGTGTGTACCCACATGAATCCCTGTTCATGCAAGAAGCGGTTGGCCGCCATTGCCAGGGTGTGGCGCACCCTGCCGATGGCTCCGAAGGTGTTGGTGCGCGGCCGCAGATGCGCCACCTCGCGCAGGTACTCGAACGAATGGGGCTTGGGTTGAATGGGATAGGTGTCGGGGTCGTCCACCATGCCCACGACCTCGACGCGCGAAGCCTGCATTTCCACGGTCTGCCCCTTCCCCTGACTGGCGACCAGCTCTCCCTCGCAGATGACAGAGCAACCCGAAGTGAGTTTCATGACCTCTGACTGATAGTTCTCCAAAGTGTTGGGAGCCACAATCTGCATGGGATCGAAACAAGAACCATCGGAGACCTGCAGGAATGACAACCCGGCCTTGGAGTCACGCCGAGTTCGGATCCAACCTTTGACTGTGGTGCGTTGCCCCACACTCGCGGCGCCGAGTCGGAACAGATCAGCAATCGATGGAGAGTTCATGGAACCCGTCAGCGTACTCAGAAGTGCGCTCGGGGCGATGCGGGCTGATGGGCGCCGGCCGGCTCAATACTGCAGCGGAAGTCGAGCAACTGGGCCCGGGAGAATCCGCTCGCGAAAGTGCAGCCAGTCATTGGCGGTGCGTCCAGTGGAATGCTGCTCGACGATGCCATGACTGTTCTTGGTCATGCTGATTACCAGCGCCTTATCCTGCATCGCATGCTGTCCCACCGAGCCATCGCACATGGAATAGGTGACATGTTCGGGGTCCCACATCGCTGGAGCATCAACCCAGCGATAGGCCGCGCTGTTACCAAATCCGCTGGCGAGGGCCAAGGGAGCCCGCGGGTCGAAGATCCAACCGTAGTGATTCCAGGTGGCAACCCCGTCTGCCGTGTCCTGCTCCACGATGGAGCAGATCGTAGAACTGGGTGCGGTGATTCTCGCCATGTGAGTCGAGCGCAACCCCGAAGCATCCATCCCTAAGTCACAGAACCACACGCCATAGGCCGGGTTGTCATTGGGAATGGTCGTACCCACGAAAGCATTGAGCGAGTAACTGCGGATGCGTCCGGTTGGATCAAGTGGACTCGCATATGCCTTTACATCACCGAGGTGTTCCCATAGCCGGCCGCCGCTGAGAGCTTGCGCGGTTTTGTCCGTACTGTTGATGCCACACTCCCGCTCAATGCCGCCGGCAACATGCTGTCGATAGTCGGCAACCCAGCCGTGATAGGAATCAGGATTGTTGTTGCCATTGTTGATCGATACGGTGATGAGACCGCATGGCGTATCCATGCGCCCCTGCAGATCATCGGGGATGGTGGTGCGCGAGCTGACTAGTGCGCCGTTCTGATCGGCTGCGTAACTTGTCCACGCCAGTGCGATCTGCCGTTGGTTGGACATGCACGACGCGGCGCGGGCGTTGCGTCCCACCCTTGAGGCGGCGAATAGCACCAGCCCAAGCAGCACGGCGATGATGGCAATCACCACAAGGAGTTCGGCGAGAGTGAATGCTCGGGTGATGTTGCGGATCCGATCTGACATGGTGCGTTGGGTTGCCAATTTGGCAGGCGATTGTGGCATTGGAGGCTGGTAAACAAGCCTATGTCCCGCGTTCCCCACAAGCGGAGGACAAATGGGGCAGATCCCACCGTTTCTAGGTCGGCTTTGCGATGCTCACCTCGGAGACCGCCAGCCTTGTCACGCCGCTTCGGCACGGCAGTTGCATTAGGACTGATCCTCGGACCAAGATCTTATGCGTTCCAATCACCCACTCCCACAGTCGAGCCAGGCAGGTGCCCAGTTTCCCACGCCGCAGGCTGTTGGGAATCGAGTTGCCCATCCAAATGGTGGCAGGTTGAAACTCCTGCTCGGTGAGGGTGACTGGCGGGAGGATGCGGTCTCCGAGCAACTGCCTCCGCTTCTGGAACCTATGGGGATCGACTGTCTGCGCATTCGCTCGGCGCGCGCGGCCGCCGCCGCCGTCAGCAAGTGCAGTATCCACATCGCCGTGGTTGATCTGTCGATTCCACTTGACGAAGGATCACTTCCTACGCACCGGGAGGACGCGGGTCGGCAGGTGTTGGAAATCCTGCGCAGACTTCAATCGCCACCGCCCGTGATCGTGATTCGTCCACCCCCTCGAAGTGTGCGCGATGCGGATCGCACGCTCGGGCACGCCCTGCGCGATGGCGCATTCTCGGTACTGGATCGTCCCGTGCCGCTGGAGGCAATGTTGGAAGTGCTTAGGCGAATCGTGCAGAGGCACTACCCGGCCGCCTGGAATCCAATCACTTGATCAAGCATCAATCTCTTTTTTCGACTCATCTTCACATCCCTCACAGTTCAAGGAGTTCATCATGAAGGTTCGACCACTCGGTGACAAGATTCTCGTCCGTCGCGACGAAGCACAGACCAAGACAGAGACCGGCATTTTCCTACCGGAGAGTGCCAAGGACAAGCCCAAGCAGGGCAAGGTTGTGGCCTTGGGCGCTGGCGTACTCAACAAGGAGAAGGGCACCTACGTTCCCTTCACCGTGAAGAGGGGCGACACCGTCATCTTCTCCAGCTACAGCGGCACCGAAGTAAAGATCGATAACGAAGAACTCATCATCATGACCGAGGATGACATTCTCGGCATCATCGAGTAAGGAAACAGATAGAAACATGCTTCGCGAAGACCTCTACGCAATACTCGCACACCTGAAGGGCAGCACCAGGGAGCTCGATCTCATTCTGGTGGGCGATTCCAAGCCCGTCGAACTTCGCAATGTTGTTTCTATCGCCGAGATGGGGCCGGGAAACCTCATTGAAGTGAAGACGAGACAGAACAATATCTGGATCGACCCAACCCACGTAGCAATCGCCTACTCGGCGCGCGCCGATATGTGACGACTTACTTTCAACAGACTTACCACCCCTTTCACAATAGGAACAATGACCATGTCAGCAAAGCAGATTTCATATGAGAATGACGCCCGCGAGCAGATCCTCCGCGGCGTCCAGAAGTTAGCCAAGGCCGTGAAGGTGACGCTCGGACCATCAGGTCGAGTCGTCATCCTCGAGAAATCATTCGGTGCCCCAACTATCACCAAGGACGGCGTAACCGTCGCCAAGGAGATCGAGTTGGAGAACGCCTACGAGAACATGGGTGCGCAGATGGTGAAGGAGGTCGCCAGCAAGTCCAGCAAGGATGCCGGCGACGGAACCACCACCGCCACCATTTATGCCGAGGCCATTTTCCAAGAGGGCCTCAAGAACATCACCGCCGGGGCCAATGCCAATGCGGTCAAGCGGGGCATTGATGCGGCAGTGACCACAGTTGTTGAGGAGCTCAAGCGACTCAGCAAGCCGGTGAAGAACTCCAGCGAGATCGCCCAGGTCGGCACCTGCAGCGCCAACCAAGACACGCAGATTGGCGACATCATCGCCCAGGCGATGGACAAGGTGGGCAAGGACGGCGTTATCACCGTCGAGGAGGGCAAGAGCCTCGAGACCGAAGTTGAACTGCTCGAAGGTATGCAGTTCGACAAGGGTTACCTCAGCCCGCACTTCGTCACCAACCCGGCGACTATGGAGGCGGTACTCGAGGATGCCTATGTGCTCATCCACGAGAAGAAGATCTCTTCGGCCAAGGACCTGATTCCAATTCTTGGCAAGATTGCTGAGAGCGGTCGCAGCCTTCTCATTGTTGCCGAGGACATTGATAGCGAGGCCCTCGCCACGCTCGTGGTCAACAAGTTGCGCGGGGTACTCAAGGTGTGCGCCGTCAAGGCTCCGGGATTCGGTGACCGCCGCAAGGCCATGCTCGATGACATCGCCGTCCTCACCGGCGGTGAGGCTGTCATGGAAGAGCTCGGTATCCAACTCGAGACTCTCGAGATCAAGAGCCTCGGCCGTGCCAAGAAGATCACCGTCGACAAGGACAACTGCACCATCGTCGAAGGTTCGGGCAAGACCAAGGACATTCAGGGCCGGATCGAGCAGATCAAGAGTCAGATCGATCAGTGCACCAGCGACTATGACCGCGAGAAGCTGCAAGAGAGACTTGCCAAGCTCGCCGGCGGAGTTGCCCAGATCAATGTCGGTGCTGCCACCGAGGTCGAAATGAAGGAGAAAAAGGCTCGGGTCGAGGACGCTCTGCACGCTTGCCGCGCCGCTGTCGAGGAGGGGATTCTTCCCGGCGGTGGCATTGCCGTTCTTCGCTGCCGCAAGGCGCTGGAGAAGTTGGCCAAGACCCTCGACGGCGAGGAGAAGGTCGGCGTAGACATCATTCGCCGCGCCCTCTCGGCTCCTGTGAAGCAGATCGCGGCCAACTGCGGCCTCGATGGCTCCATCGTTGCCCAGAAGGTCGAGGAGTCCAGCGACATCAACTTTGGCTTCAATGCGCTTACCGGTGAGTACGGCGATCTTGTGAAGGACGGCGTTATTGTTCCCACCAAGGTCGAGCGAGTTGCTCTGCAGAACGCTGCCAGCATCGCAGGACTGTTGCTCACGACCGACTGCGCCATTGTCGAGATCAAGGATAAGAAGGCCAAGGCTGCCCCAGCGGGTGGCGGCGGCGACGACATGGATTATTGATCCAGCGCCAAGAGACATACATTGAGGGCGGCCCCGCGGCCGCCCTCTTTTCATTTCCGAGAGCTGGTGCTCGCAATCGGTGATGGGTAGCCTGGCTATGTGGCGTCACCTGGGTCACCCTATGCCTACTTTGATTCGTCCATAGAAGCGTTCATCTCTGCGGGGACGAACGAGGTCGTGGGGCGTCTAACTCGAGGCAGTGGCTTCGGCGTCGAGCAGGATCAACTCCGCGC
>SIAA01000019.1 GCA_009692045.1 Phycisphaerales bacterium
CCAATGGGCGGAGAGGGATTCGAACCCCCGTAGGCGTTGCCAGCAGATTTACAGTCTGCCCTCGTTGGCCACTTGAGTATCCGCCCGTGCAAGATGTCAATCCCGCATGCAGCGGGGGTCGCGAAGTGTAGCAGTTCAGCGCCGCAGTCGCGCCTTGAGCGGCAGTCTGAACACGCGCAGCCACGAGGCGCGCGTCCTGGGCGCGCGCACCCGCTTCGCTCGGTGCGAAAGCCATTTGTGCAGGGCCACGCTGAGCAGCAGTACCGCCAGAGAGGCGCCGACAATGATGATGACCTTGTGGGCAGTGTTCTCCACGCCCTCTCCGAGCTTGGCAATGCCAACCCCCACCAGCATCTGCACAGGCACGGTGATGGCGGTCGTGGGCAGTTCGGCTGCGAAGAACTTCCACCATGGCATATGGAGCATGCCAGCCATGGTCAGTACGGGTGTGCGAGTGCCAGGAATAAACCTCGCCACCACCACCGCCCAAGCGCCGCGCTCATCCATCTGGTGCTTCACTTCGAGCAGCCGCCGCGGGTGAATCATGCGCAGGAACCACTTGGTGTGGAGCAGGCGGCTCCCGTACTTGCCGCACAGCCACACCCAGAGCATGTCACCGACGACGATTCCCAGATAGCCAGCGATACCTGCGCGCACGAACCAGCCCACACCGTCGTGAGCCTCGTAGGCGAAGTACCCCGCGGGAAGCAGAATGAAGTCCTCAGTGATGTGCAGCCCGACCCCTGAAACCACGAATGCTAGGAAGATTCCGATCGGCCCCCACTCGATAATGAGGCGCGCCAACTCACTACCAACTGCCGGCGCAGCCGGGTCGGTTGCGATGCTCGCGGCGCTACTCGCCAGATGGAGAATCTGAAAGTCGATCACTGAGAGCGCGAGTATAGAAGGGAGCGAGTTAGCGCGGTTGCTGTTTCATTCCAGACTGCAACGCCTGCAGTTGGTTCTGTCACTTCTTGCGCCTCTCGCGCCATACCAATGCCGTTGCCTGCTCAGTAAACGCCCTGTACTCAGGGTTCTTCAGCGTCTGCAGCAAATGCGCTGCCCAGCCGAGTGGTCCAAGACAAAAGAAGCCCGCACCTGTTGAGGGTGCGGGCTGGTTGAGAGTCAGATTGAACTGCCGCTGCGGGTGTTAGAAAGTCCGCGACCTCGGCTCTCGGCGCGATCTCAAGCCTTCTTGAGCTCCTCGCCCTCGGGAATGCGCATGCCGTAGAAACTGCGGTAGACGAAGGTGAGTGCAACTGCGAACACAATGCCGCCGATCCAGAACTTGTAAGGCTGCACCGCATCCTGCACCGCGATCTCAACCGCAAGCAATCCGAATAGCGTCGTGAACTTGATCACGGGGTTGAGGCTCACCGAGCAAGTGTCCTTGAAGGGATCACCCACGGTGTCTCCTACGACGGTTGCCGCGTGAAGGTCTGTCCCCTTCATGCGCATATCGACCTCGACAATCTTCTTGGCGTTGTCCCAGGCGCCGCCGGCATTGGCCATGAAAATCGCCTGAAACAGCCCGAAGAACGCGATGCCGATCAGGTACCCGATGAACAGGTAGGGGTCGAAGAAGGGGAGTGCTAGCGACATGCAGAACACCACGATGAAGATGTTGACCATGCCCTTCTGGGCATAGACGGTGCAGATACGCACCACTTCCTTGCTGTCCTCGATGCTGGCGACGGTCTTCTCCAGGTCGATGTTGTTCTTGATGAACACCACGGCGCGGTACGAGCCCGTTACGACTGCCTGCATGCTCGCACCGGTGAACCAGTAGACGGTGGAACCACCCATCAGAAGTCCGAGAAGAATCTCGGGCTGTACCAAACTGAGCTTCTCGACAACGCCTCCGTAGAGTTTGTCGAGGGCGAGAATGATGCCGAACACCATCGTCGTTGCACCCACCACGGCCGTGCCGATCAGCACCGGCTTGGCAGTCGCCTTGAAGGTGTTGCCCACGCCATCGCCCTTCTCCAGAATGTGTTTGGCATTCTTGAAGTCAGGCACGAAACCGAAGTCGCGCTTGATCTCCTCGGTGATGCCGGGCTTCGACTCGATCTGGCTCAGTTCATAAATGCTCTGAGCGTTGTCAGTGACCGGTCCAAAGCTGTCGACGGCGATGGTCACGGGACCCATGCTGAGGAATCCGAACGCCACGAGACCGAAGGCAAACACTGGGGCGGCGAAGGCATATTCCACCGGCATTAGTGCCTGAACATCGGGCAGCGTGCTGGCCCACCAGCCGATGGCCATGAGCGCGGCGATGACAAGCCCTTGCCAGAAGGCTGAGAAGTTGCCAGCCACGAGACCGGAGAGAATGTTGAGGCTCGCTCCGCCCTGGGCACTGGAGTTGGTTACCTCGCGCACATGTCGGCACGAAGTTGAGGTGAATACCTTGGTGAACTCAGGAATGATGGCTCCCGCGAGAGTGCCGGCACTGATGATGATGGAGAGAATCCACCATAAGTTGTGGAGATGGGTGCTGGACGCGGTGACCAGCTGCCCGGCGACCTCTCTGCCGTCAGCGGCAACCACCACAGCCGACTGAGTAGTTTCCGATGTCAGGTTGATCTGGCCGAGAAGCAGCCAGCTGGCGAGGAAGGTGACGGCGATGGAGACGATAGAGGTGATCCACACCAGGTTGGTGAGAGGTGCTTCCTCGTTGAACTCCGCCTTGCCGCTATACCTCGCCTTGGAGACTGACTCGTTGATGAAGTAGCTGGCGAGACTGGTGATGATCATCAGTGCGCGCATGGTGAACAGCCAGACGATGAGCGCGGCGCACATGGAAGGATTGTCCGAGCCCAGTGCGTAGGCGAGGAAGGCGATGAGCGCGACACCCGTGACGCCATAGGTCTCGAAGCCGTCAGCAGTGGGGCCCACCGAGTCGCCGGCGTTATCACCAGTGCAGTCGGCGATGACTCCGGGATTCTTTGGATCATCCTCAGGAAGCTTGAAGACGATCTTCATGAGATCAGCGCCGATGTCAGCGATCTTGGTAAAGATTCCGCCGCAGATGCGCAGGCAGCTAGCACCCAGCGACTCGCCGATGGCGAAGCCGATGAAGCTCGGTCCCACCAAATCGGAGGGCAGGAACTTGAGAATGCAGATCATGAAGAAGAGTTCGACGCTCACCAGGAGCAGTCCCACGCTCATGCCGCTGCGCAGCGGGATGCCTAGGACCGGCAGGGCCTCACCCTTGAGCGATGCGAACGCCGTGCGGCTATTGGCAACCGTGTTGATGCGGATACCGAACCAGGCAACGGCGTAACTGCCAAGAATGCCCAGCACACTCGAAGCAAGGATGATGAAGAGCGCGAAGGCGCCCTTGTGTTCGAGGTAGCCGAAGTAGAAGAGCATCGCCGCGGCGATGAGAATCCACAGGCCGGCCAGGAACTTGCCCTGCTGCCACAGATAACTCTTGCAGGTCTCCCAGATGATGTTGGACACCGCCGCCATTGACGAGTGCACCGGCAGTGCCTTGGTCTGTACATACTGCATCCAGCCGAATACCGCGGCCAAGACACAGATGAGCAGTCCCATCATCATCAGGTAGGAGCCGTTGATGACTGTTCCGCCAAAAGTGAACCTAGCGAGATCGACGGATGGCACCTGCAAATCCGCCTCACTTGCGAAGGCAGCGGGAGCGATGAGTGTCAATGTAAGGACGATGAGCGTTAGCCTGCTGAGAGCCTTAGTCATGAGATTCTTTCCATTTGGGTTTCGTGCGGGGGTATCCCGTTTGAGGGTGAGGAGTGTATCGAACAGTTACCCTTCTGTCATCCCCTCCCCATGCTTGCCAATCGCCTACAGAACCGGTTTCGTCATCTGCGCAAATGGGCGCGGCGCAGCGGCGTCCAGTGTTTTCGGGTGTATGAGAGGGATATTCCCGAGTTCCCAGTGATCGTCGACTGGTACGACGGGGATGTAGTCGCATGGATTCATCCTCGGCGCAAGGATGAAACCATCGAGCAGGAGGTGGCGTTCCTGGAACTCTGCCAGAGCGAAGTCATCAAGGCATTCGCTCTGCAGCCGGAGAGATTGTTCATCAAGGAGAGGCAGAGGCAGCGAGGGATGGCCCAGTATGAGAGAGCCGGCGCCGCCGGGCAAACCAGGACCGTGATGGAGCAGGGGCTCAAGTTTGAGGTGAATCTCACTGACTATCTGGACACAGGTCTGTTTCTCGATCATCGCATGACGCGGCAGATGGTGCGTCAGTCCGCTGCCGGGAAGCGCGTGCTAAATCTGTTCGCCTACACCGGCGCCTTCACGGTGTACGCCGCGGCTGGCGGGGCACTGCGCACGGTCACGATTGACATGAGTAATACCTATCTGGCCTGGTGCCAGCGCAATCTGCTGCTGAACGAGGTTGAGGCGAGCTCCATCGGTGTTCCAGATGCGGCGCAGCACCAGATCATTCACGCTGACTGTTTGGCATGGCTGGATCATCGCCCCAATGTTGCCGAGCAGTTTGACATCGTTGTGTGTGATCCACCCACCTTCAGTAACAGCAAGCGCATGCGCGATGACAGTTTCAGCGTGGATCGAGATTGGTCAGCGCTGCTGGCATCGATTGTGCCCTGCGTAGCACCCGGAGGCGTCATCTACTTCAGCACCAACTCCCGCTCGTTCTCGCTCTCACTCGAAGGGCTGCCACCAGGATGGAGTGCTAGAGACATCAGCAGATTCACGCAATCGGAGGACTTCTCCCAATCGCGCAACACTCATCGCTGCTGGATTCTCGGGGCTGGCGAGCAGGCCCCGCTCGCACCCAAGCCCAAGTGGATAGAGCCCGACTGATCGCGGCTGTCACCCATCGCTGGCGCGCAACAAAAACTCCGGAGCATCAGGCAGTTTTTTGGCCCAGACCTGAGGGCCGACCCCCGGCGTTGTCAGATCGAACCGGAGGATCGACTTACTCTTGCGGTCACCCACAAAGAGGTTCTCGCCCCGAATGGTGAGCGCGGATGGTTCATCGGGGCACACTCCCGAACCTGCGAACACGGTTACCGCGCGGGTGCTGAGATCCACTACAAAGATGCAGTGCGCTTCATTGTCTCCGATGTACATCTTGGTCTGCGCCTCGTTCAGCACCAACTGAATAGGACTCTTGAGGCCGCGCGACTCGTCGGCGATCACGCTGGTGATCGCTCCAGTGCTGCTGTCATAGATGGCGACTCGATGCGCGCCCTTGTCGGCGACGGCGATGGTGCCATCCGGCATTGTCAGCAAGCCGCGAACCTCCACCAGCCCCGAAGGTGAGACGGTGCGCGCGGGAATCAGCACGCCCGGGGAGAGCCGCAAAGACTGCAGGGAATGGGGAGAGGGAACAGGACTTCCCTTCTCCGCGGACCCCACCCCGCCGAACCGCGTCACCGTGTTCGTGTCCTGATCACTGGCATATATGGTTCCATCCGCACCGACGACGACGGCGTAAGTGTGCACCAGCGCCGGATCAGCCTCGGCCGAGTAACCCGCGAACACTTCGATGAATGGGCGCACGCCATCGGCACCGGTGGGGCCGTAGCGCAGAAGTCTCGTGTCATTCTTGAAGGCGTTCACCACCAGTAGTGAGCCATCAGCAAGATGGGCCATGCCCCGAAGGTCTTTGGTGCTACCCACGCTATCGGGGGCGCTGCCGAGCACCTTCTCTACTACATCTCCCGACTCGCTGAGGCCGACAACGGAGTTGCCTCCCTTGTCACCGTGCAGCGTGACATACCAACTGATGCCACCCGCCTGAGCATCGTGCGCGTGCCCATGCTTCCCGTCTGCCGGCGGAGCGCCACCGGCATCCGCGGGAGTTTCATCCTCATGATGGTGCTTGTGCCCCTGATCCTGACGGTCGCTCGAAGCGGCGCCAAACAATGATGCGGAGAGACTCCCGAAGGTGAAGAGGACCAGTACTGCGGCGCGGAGGCGCGGGGGGCGATTTAGCATAATGATTGCTCAGAGGATACATTGCAGAGGTGCGCCAATCGCCCACGGAGGTCCGATGAAACTAGCGACGATCTTGACTGTGCTCACATTGTGCTCCGCTGCCCACGCCGGTGGTGAGGGCGCGGCCAATGAGTTGTTCGGCATGAGCACGGCCCCCGCGCCACCCGTCACTGAAGCGGATTTCCTCTCGAGTTTCGAGCAGTTCAACAACCAGTGGTTCGTGTTCAGTCTCACCCTGGGACTTCTGCTGTCTGTGGTCTGCAGCTTCATCATGGCGATGCACCCCACGCGGACGGGCCGAATCGACCCCATCGGTGACATCGAGAATCGCAAGACTCTCGTGCTGCTCGGCATGGTTGGCGCGGTCGTTGCGGAGCTCGTCAGAGTTCAGCCTGTCCTCGCGTTCGTCGTGTTTGGCATCGGTGGACTCATCCGCTTTCGGACGGTTCTCAGTGATCCTCGGCTCACCGCCAAAGCGGTGTTTGTGGTGGTCGTGGGACTTGCCTGCGGAACACAGGCCTATGCCATGGCAGTGTTCGTGACCATCTTCGGCTGGATGCTGTGCGCCTGGCTAGGTCGGCGCATGGGTGCGAGATTCAAACTGCGAGTGCCATCGGGGATTGATCCTCACGATGTGATGCCTGCCGCGCTTGAGTTCCTTCGTCGCAATCATTGGCGAGTTGCCTCGTCCTCTGTTGTGGCGGAGAAGCGGCAGATTCTCATCCTCGCCGAGATCAGTTCCAATGTGGATATGTCCGGTGTGATCAGGTCTATGCAGGCGTGTCTGCCCAGAGCAGCAGGCCTGATTGAGGTGACTGTTACCACTGAGTGAGTTGGCCCCCATGCTGAGGTTCCAGTCTGTAACACGAACCTTCGAGGGACGAGGCGGCGTTTGCGACATCTCGCTCACGGTCGACGCTGGCAGCTGCGTCGCGGTCATGGGCGCGTCGGGCTGTGGAAAAACTACATTGCTCCGCATCGCTGCCGGACTCGAGAGCACTTCGAGTGGCTCGGTGGTGCGCAGTTCGGAGGCGCGCGGCGCGTTGCCGCGCAGCTCAGTTGCTGCCGGAGCGGAAGTCGCTGAAGTGGGCGTGTGCTTTCAGGAGCCGAGGTTGCTGCCCTGGCGCAGTGCCCTGCGAAATGTGGCATTGCCCCTGGAACTGCGCGGCGTGCCGCGCAGCGTGTGCCGTGAGCGCGCATCAGCAGCACTGGCGATGGTGGGACTGGACGCATGGGAGAGCGCCTATCCCGCCCAACTCTCCGGCGGAATGCGCATGCGAGTGGGATTGGCGCGCGCACTCGTCACCGAACCCAAAGTGTTGCTTCTCGATGAGCCGTGCTCGGCACTCGATGTGGTCACGCGATTCGAGATCGAGGATCACATCGCGCGCCTGCAGCACCAACTCTCCATGACGGTTCTTCTGGTGACTCACGCTATAGATGAAGCAGCATTCCTCGCCAATCAGGTAGTGGTGCTCACGGGCGTCCCTGGGCGCGTCGCCAGCACCATCAGAGTGAATCTGAGTTCCCGTGAGCCGAGCGTGCGCAATACGCCGGAGTTTGAGAGTGCGCTCGCGCAGGTGTTGCAGGGACTTCACGCCGCCGCGCTAGCAGGGGGGCGATCTCATGATTGCCAGCGCGGCCCTAGCAGGGGGGCGATCTCATGATTGCGCGCGTGTCCCGAGTGGGCGCACTGTGGTCACGCCTGTGGCCTCCGACTCTTCTTCTGCTGCTGCTGATTGTCATCTGGGCGCTGGCGGTTTATTCGTTCGACCTGCCTGCCTATCTGGTGCCATCGCCGAGTGCCGTTCTAGCCGCGGCAAGAGAGCGATCCGATGCGCTCATGTGGGCGTGTTGGATCACGGCGCAATCCGCCTTCGTGGGACTGTTGATCGCGGCTCTATTTGGAGTCGCTGGTGGGGCGATCATTGCGTCGAGCAGACTCCTGCTGCGTGGCGCTTATCCCATCGCGTCATTTCTGCAGATGGTCCCGTTAGTGGCAATCGCTCCGCTTCTGGTCATCTGGCTTGGCTACGGCAGTCCGCCTGCCACTGCAGCGGCGGCCCTGGTGGCACTCTTTCCCGTACTCGCCAACACCATCGATGGCTTGCGCGCAGTCGATCCCACTCTGCGCGAAGTGTTCGCGCTACACAAAGCACCGCGATTGGCCAGGTGGTGGAAACTCGAGTTGCCCAGCGCCGTTCCCGGAATCGTCACCGGGCTGCGAGTGGCGGCAGGGCTCAGCGTGATCGGCGCCATCGTTGGTGAGTTTGTGTGTGGCTATGGTGGTGATCGCGCTCCCATCGGTATGGTGGTGATGACCGCCATGCGGGAGTCGCGGACAGACCTTGTTTTTGCGGCGATTGCCCTGTCATCGATGGTGGGGCTTCTGCTCTTTGCGGTGGTAAACCTGATCGGAGTGCTGCTTCTTCGTAAGTGGCATCCATCCGCAGATACGCTCTCCCCATGACCGCCGCTTGCGCCCGTTCGTCCCGCGCCATTTCGTCCTACTGCCTGCTCGGGGCGGCACTGCTTCTCGGTGGCGGATGCGATGATCAGTCTGCCCAGAGCGCCGCGCCAACCATTCGCGTTCAGCTCGACTGGGTTCCCGAGCCAGAACATGGCGGAATATTCGCGGCCGAGCAACTGGGGCTATTCAAGGCCGCTGGTCTGAGCGTGGAGATCATCAAGGGTGCGCCAGGCGTGCCGGTGGCGCAGATGGTGGCCAGCGGAACCTGTGAAGTCGGCGTGCTCAGCGGCGATCAGGTGCTCACCACTAGGTCTCGTGGCGGTGATGTGGTGGCGGTGTACGCCACCTTCGAGACGAATCCCACGGCGGTGATGGTGCATGAGTCCAGTCCAGTCAAGTCACTGGCGGACTTGTGGACCAGTGGCGGCACGCTCGCTACTGAACCAGGATTGCCCTGGATCAATCTGATGGATGCCAAGTACGGCAAGGGCAAAGTGCAGATTGTGGCAACGACTGGAGGGCTGGCCCTGTTCAAGGCCAACCCTGACTTGGCGCAGAGCATTTTCATCACAGCCGAGCCAGTGCAGTTGAAGCTGCAGAATGTTGCGGTGCGTGCTTTCAGTGTCGCCGAGAGCGGTTACAACCCTTATGTCTCCGCCTACTGCGTCAGCGGCAGTTATCTGCGCGAGCAGCGGGTGGAACTTCTCAAGTTTCTCGCGGCACTTCAGGCGGGCTGGGCTGCCTACCAGGCCGAGCCAAGCCGATTCAATCCCGGCATCGCTGCTCTGAATCCTGCCATGACTGTGGAGGCGATGAATCTGGCGGCTCTGGTGCAGCACAATTATGTTGGTGGTGACGAATCGAAGGTTCACGGACTCGGCTGGATGAGTCCGAAGCGTTGGGAGGAGACAGAAAAGATTCTTCGAGATACCGGTCTGCTCGCCGCGCCCGTCGAATGGCAGCGAGCCTTTGCCAACTTGCTACCTCAGCCGCAGCAGTAAGGCCACACATCATGACCTCCCCACGCGACAAACGAGATGATGATTCGATGGATGGACTTTCGGCGCAGCGTATGCATGAACTTCGCAAGCGCGTGCATCGCGATTCTGGCAATGCTGACAATGCTGGCAGTGCGCATGAGCCCACATTCGCCAGCACCATGTGGCGGGCGCCCAGCCAGCACTATCGAAGCCAGACCGGTGGCACCATGCAGGGGGACAAGGATTACATCGGCGCCACGCCGAGTTGGGTGATCCGCGAGTGCCTGCGAAGGTGGGCAAAACCCGGCGATACGGTTCTCGATCCCATGTGTGGCAGCGGAACAACATTGGATGTGGCCGTGGACATGGGCTGCAAAGGCATCGGATTCGATCTGGTGTCGCGGCGCGAAGACATTGGTCAGGCAGATGCCCGCGCCTTGCCCTTGGGTGCGGCCAGCGTGGACTTTGTATTCATGGATCCGCCATACTCGACCCACATCAACTACTCCAATCATCCTGATTGCATCGGCAGGTTGGACTCACTCGGCTCCGAGAGTGGGCGCGCCTACTTCGAAGCATGCGAGGGGGCAGTTGCTGAGGCCGGGCGAGTGCTGCGCCCGCAGGGGCACATGGCGGTGTTCGTAAGTGACTCATCCCGGGATGGCGTGGTGAGCGCCATCGGCTTTCGGCTCTTTGCGATTCTCAGCAAGCACTTCGTACCCGTGGAAATAGTTTGCGTAGAGCGAGGAAGTCACAAACTTGCCGCCTCGGGCAAGCAGTCGGCCGCGGGGCAAGTCGGGCGGTACATGATGCGCGGCTTCAGCTACCTCTTGGTGATGCGGCGTGGTTCGGGAGTGGGAGCGATGCCGGGATCAACGAGGTAGCGCATACTCGCTCTCAGCTTCTCTGGCAGGAGTAGCCATGCATCGCGGAGAGCCCGCATCGCCGCCTCATCGCGCGCCACGGTGAGAGCATCGAGTTCAGCGTTGAGATGGCGTCGCGTTTCAAAGTCGTCTATGGAGGCCGGGAGCAGACCGCTATCGCCGCGGGCCAACAGCTGCAGCAGGCGTGTCTCGATCGCCGCCTGCGCGCGCTGATATTGGTCTTGCCGCGCCCCGATTGCGGCTCCGGCGGCAACTTCGCCGGCAGCCTCGGCGCGATTCCGCATACGTTCGATGTCCTCGAGAACGATCGGCGCGGTGTCAATGAACTCCGGCATCGATGCGATCACTGCCGCGTGTTGCACTAAAGCGCCGCATTCGGCGGGGAGCGCCGCTTGCAGATCATTGAGGAACGTGGAACTCAGTTCGCGAAGTGGAGCGGCAGCGACCGCCATTTCCGCGGCGATGCTGCGACCCTCGCGCAGTCGGGAAAGGTCTTCGGTTCCCCCGTGCTCCTGTTGATTCGCAGCAGCGCCCACTAGGCGGCGCAGAGCGCTGAGCCCCGCCTCGGTTGCTGTGATCCATGCCATCCTCCATTTTGGTTCTGAGTCACTGAGCAGTTGCAGAGCGATGGCGCGTGATGGTTCGCTGCCGTGGCACTCCATGGCAATGGCAACAGGGTCGTAATGCAGGGCATAAAGCGGAGCAAAGATCCAGGGCTGTCCGAACCTTCGCCAAGGGATGTTGGCCCGACCAGCCGCCAGTATCAGGCGCGTTACCGCAGGGCGATGATCATCCGTAGCCGAGGAGCGCCACTTGGCCAACTCATCGGCGAGGAGGTCATCGCTGGCGGCATCATCAGCGATCGCGAGTTTCAGCTGAGCAATGTAGGAGCCAACAAGCAGGTCAATCTGAGTTGGATCCGATTCAATCTCGCGCACGCGGTCCTCGAGCCGAAGCAACTCGATCTCCGAAACCGCCCACCGCGAGTCGCGCCTCTGGTTCGCTTCCTCGAGAAGTAGGGCAAAGGCGGCTCTGTCCTGGGGAGAGACATCCCAAAGCAACTGCAACATGCTGTGAGTGGGCGAATCGAGTACGGGCCGATGGAAGAACTGTGCCGATATGGATGATCCCTCTGGCGCTGCCGGTTGAGCGGGCTCCCGCTTGGGAGTCACCAGACCCGTGGGCGAAACGCGCGCGAGTCGCGCCGCCGCTGGCTCGCCCACCAGGGGAACGAGGCGGGCGCGCATCGGCGTATCTCCAACCACTGCAGTTGCCGTGAGCTGCGCGAACCCCTCTTGGGAGAGAGTCCGAGTCAGTTGCGCCACTGCCTTCGACCAAGCTCGGGCGCGCGCGTCAATCAGTGCCGTCGGCGGAGTCGCCTCGGCGGCGGCTTGATTCTGCTTGCGATCAGCTCTCTCGAGGCGCTGGGCGACCATCAGTGCGGAACGATAGGCAACATCTGCGGCGATGAACCTAGAGAGAGCCTGGCGCGTGGGCGATTCGGCTGGCGATTGAACCTGCGGCATCTCCCAGGCGATGTCCGCCATGAATCGGCTCTGATCAGACTGGGCTCTCGTCTCGGTGCACCTTCTGCCTACAAGGGTGTCGAGTTCATTGGCGCGGCTGGGGGTGAGAATGGCGGCGAAAGTGCGCTGGGCTGACTCGTTGAGTTCAGCGAGCGCGTCGATAGCAGCATTGATGTCTCGGCGCGAGGCCTCCTCAACTCGATGGCGAATGGCAGCCGCGAGTTTCTGGCGCTCGCCTCCCTCATCTGTCATCGCTGCCAGCGCCGCTTCATTGAGGCCCTCCCCACGCATGGCTTGGGCGCGCAGCTCCAACTCTCGCAGGTCAGCATCGGCGAGGCTTGCGGCAGCTCGTGCCAGTCGCTTGCGGTAGTCGATGAGGAATGGTTCCAGTCGATCCGACTCGTCCTCAGTCACATCGATGTCTCGCAGGAG
Source organism: Phycisphaerales bacterium (assembly GCA_009692045.1). Taxonomy (GTDB): domain Bacteria; phylum Planctomycetota; class Phycisphaerae; order Phycisphaerales; family SM1A02; genus SYPI01. Next base: position 12,245 of record SIAA01000019.1, read on the forward strand.
CCGCTCGAGATTGATAACCCCAGCCTCGTCGTGCTGAGCAATCACGCTCTGAGAGCGCTCGATGACCCGCAGGTCTGCCAGGCGAGCGACTTGGGAAGAATGTTCGCTCGCGAGCCGGCCGATTTCCGCTAGCAGCGAGTCATCAAGCGCCGCAATGGCGGCGAGTGCGGATCGATGGGCTCTCGCAAGTTGCTCGAGTTGCACGGGGTCTTCCGTCCACGCCCGATCCGCCTTATCAAGAACTCGCAGTGCTAGAGGAGCGAGCATGCGCACTCGCAACTCATCGAATGCGAGCAAGTAGGCATCGTGAGCTTGGTCTATGAGCGGCCAGTTGGGGGCTGACTCCAGCAGGGTGGCAGCAATCTGCTCGGTAGTGATCGGTCGGGGCAGCCGGTCGAACCTTGGGCTCGGGGGCCCTCCACAGCCCGCAACTAGCAAGAGCGCCAGGGCGAATACCAGAACCGCGGTCAGCCCAAACAATCGTGGGGCGCCGGTAAGGGTGGCAACGCGGTAGTGGGTCACAAAGGCTGATTATGCCACGATTTCACCAACGTGAAGAAAGTCGCCTCGGGCGAGGGCCGATGAGGTGCTTCGAAGACTGGAGCAGACTCCCTGAAAGTGCCAACAAGCACTTGCAGGGCAGCCTGTGAATTCGATTCTTTGACCGCACCGTGCCTCTGGCTCTGTCCGTATCCCCCTCAACGGAACCCCGATGATCAACCGATTCCGAATCAGTTCGCGCACCCGCCACAACGCAACTCGCGTGACGATCGCTGGTGGACTGATGGCTCTGGCCATCACCAGCCTGATCCGCGGTTCTTTTGTGCAATCAACGCAGGCATCTGGTTCAGGCCTGGCGCGTCACCTCATCTCCGCCATCAACGGGGTGCGTCAGGTTCCCGCGGAGTACGCCACGATCCAGTTGGCCATCGATGCCTCGATCCCCGGTGACACCGTGGTGGTTGATGCAGGAGAATGGTCCGAGCGCATCGACTATCAGGGCAAGCCGCTCACTGTGCGAAGTCGGGATGGCGCCGCTGCAACATCGATCATCGGTGATGGAAGCGCCGGCCCGATTGTGACTATCGATGGAGTTGGCGCCCTCGGTGCCAAGCTCGAGGGCTTCACTGTGACTGGCGGTCGCAGCAGCAGTGGAGCTGGCCTGTTGCTGGAGGGCACGGAGTCGGAGATCACATCCTGTGTGTTCACCGGCAACGAGGGATCAGGAGTAGTTGTGCGCGGTGGTCGGCCTACATTCTTTTCCTGTGCGCTCTCTCACAATGCGAGCGCGTGGGGTGCGGGACTGCGTGTTGAAGACGGCACGCCCTCGCTGATTGACTGCAGCATCGAGGGCAACACCGCAGTGACTTTTGGCGGCGGGGTTTATGCCCGCGGTGGTCAGACCGTGATGGTTCGCGGGTCGATTCGCAACAATCGCACGACTTCGGGAGCGTTCGGTGGAGGCATCTACAGCGAGGGTGGAATCATCAATCTGTTCGACTCCGCTATCACCGGCAACAGCAGCGAGGAAATGGGCGGCGCCGCCTATCTAGCGGGAGGCGAGGCCGGGTTCCACGGCTGCCGCTTCAGCGGAAATGTGGCTGCCAGCGCCTTCAGCCTGGCGGGCGATGGCTTGGTGGCCTTCAGCGACTCCGTCATGTATGGCACACCGGAAGATCATCTAGGTAATGGCATGGCAGCGGCGGGGCTGGCCTTCGATCTGCAGTCCGAGAGCGACTGCGATCACGATGGCATCTCTGACTCGAGTGAGATTGCCGCCGGCCTTGCTGAAGATTGCGACGGCAATGGCGTGCCCGACGAGTGTGACGCTGACTGCAACGGCAACGGCATCGTGGACCGCTGCGAGATTCGCGCCGGGCTCGCCGCGGACTGCAATGGCAACAGTGTGCCCGATCGCTGCGAGATTGACTGGGGTCTAGAGCGTGATGCCGACTTCGACGGTCGCATCGATGGTTGCGCTCAGCGTTGAGTGAGCCTCACGGCGCCTCAGCCCGCAGCATTTGATTCAGGAAACGAATCCAGAACTTGTCTAAGTAAGCCGGGGTTGCTCAGAGCCGCGTCGACTACTTCGGGATCGAAGTGGCCACCGCTTTCGGCTCGCAGGAGTGCGAGAACCTCCAGCTCCGGCCACGCTTCCTTGTAGCGTCGAACACAGGAGAGCGCGTCATAGACATCGGCGAGGGCCACGAAGCGCGCGAACAGCGGAATATCCTGGTCCGATCTGCCGCGGTTCGTGCCGTCGGGCAGCACTCTGCCGGGGTATCCGGCGCCATCCCATCTCTCGTGATGACAGAGAGCAATGTCCCTTGCCACGCGTTCAAATGGGCCGCCCATGCCCGCTACCAAGTCAGAGCCGATGGTGGTGTGTCGCTTCATCGAGTCAAACTCAATCTGAGTCAGGCGGCCGGGCTTCTTGAGAATCTCATCGGCGATTGCCACCTTTCCTATATCGTGCATCAAAGCACCGGCGTGCAGCATGTCTCTCTGCGCGAGTCGGTCGGCTTCGGGGATCGCTCGCGCGGCAGCCCATGCGTCGTACACGGCAACCGCGATGCCTGCCACTCGACGCGCGTGAGCCGTAGTTTCGCTGGGGTCGCGCAGGGTTGCCATCCGAACCATGCACATGATGTGGGCGCGCGTGAGCGAGGTGCGCTGCAGATTGGCCGAGCAGAGTGTGCCGAGGGCTCGCAGCACCTCCTTGTCAGCGGCATCGAATGCCAGGCCAGCAGAGCGTGAAAATGCCAGCACGCCCTCGGGATTCCCCGCGTTGTTGAAGATCGGACATGCCGCTATGTTGCCACCGAGCGCCGAGGGTTCCTGCCCCATCGCCGAGCCGATGATGGGTCCGCTGGCCGAAGCAGTCTGGGCCACAAGAGAATCGGCGTTGGTCGCATCGATTGCCAGACCCGCGTCATCCTGTTCGGGAAACCATGCGACTGGTCTCAGCATCCCCATCTCCAGACGCAGGAAGCACGATCGATTCGATCCGAGGAGTTCGGCGCCGGCACTCACCACCCGCTGGAGCACGATGTCCTGATCGATCCAACTCGCGGTTTCATCACCCAGTTTCGAGATGCAGCGGAGTCGTCCCCGCGGAGTCTCACCCCGTGCCCTCTCGCCCTCGGCATCAGCCTCGAGTTCTATATTCATGCGGATGAGATGCAGATTCGATTCCTCCAGCCGTCGGTTCGCCTCGGCCAGATGCCTTGTCAGTCGATGGTTCTCCTCGGCCATCAGCTTCAGCCGCGCCTGAGCCCTGATGCGAGCGATGGCAGCACTGAAGTCGATCGGCTTGGAGAGAAAGTCGTTGGCGCCCTTGGACATCGCCTGCACCATCAATGCGCCATCGTGAAGGCTGGTGGAAATGATGACGGGCATCTGCGCCAGATCATGGTGCTCCCGGATGCGCCCTAGTAAATCAATCCCGGTCATGCCTGGCAGCAGGGCATCACAGAGCACCACATCAGGTGGGGACTTGTCGAGGAGAACTAGGGCTTCCTCACCGGATGCCGCTTGCAGAATCTCGAATCCCGCGCGCTCCAAGCGCGTGGCCAGCATTTCGCGCAGCATCTCGTCGACCTCCACCAGCAAGACTCGAGTAGTACCCATGCGATCCATCGGACTTTCACTTTCGGCTGTCATAGAAGGGAGCGCGAGTATACAAAGCACCTGATATTCTCCCGCTTCGGCACGCGTAGCTCAATTGGATAGAGCTCTGGTCTTCGGAACCAGTGGTTGGGGGTTCGAGTCCCTCCGCGTGCGTTCGATTCGCGCTTATCAAGGAGGCAAGACTCATGGGCATCATGTCAGGTAAACGAGGTTTGATTGTGGGGATCGCCAATGATCACTCCGCGGCATATGCCATCGCCGAGAGTCTGCTCAAGGAGGGCGCTGAGTGCCTCTTCACGCATCTGCCCGGCGAGAAGATGCAGAGGCGCGTGGCAAGGTCTGTAGAGCAACTTGGCGTTGCCAATCCCTGGCTCGCACAACTGGACGCGGGCAGTGATGCCGATCTCGATGCTGTGTTTGCCCGCATCGGTGCCGAGTTTGGCACGATCGACTTTCTGGTGCATTCAATCGCTTTCGCCGACAAGGACTGGCTCAAGGAGGGCGTGTTCGCGCAGACACCTCGCCATGTGTTCACCCAAGCGATGGATATCAGTGCTTACACCTATGTGGCGATGGCGAATCGAGCCTCGGCGCTCATGCCCAGCGGTGGCGCCATGATCGCGCTCAGCTATTACGGTAGTGAGAAGGCAGTGCCGGGTTACAATGTGATGGGCGTGGCGAAAGCTGCTCTCGAGTCCTCCATGCGCTATCTGGCTATGGAACTCGGCCCGCGCAATATCAGAGTCAACACGATTTCTGCCGGTCCCATGCGCACGCTAAGCGCCATGGCAGTGGGTGGCTTCAGTGACATCTTGGGATGGGTTGAGAAGAAGGCGCCGCTCCGGCGCAATATCGACGGCTCCGATGTCGGTGGTGCCGCGCTGTGGCTGCTCTCGGATCTCAGTCGCGGCGTAACTGGGCAGAATGTTTATGTTGACAGCGGCTATTCGATAGTGGGTCTATGACGCGGTGAGGGCCGGGTGAAACAGCCAGACGCCTGAGTGCTCGAGGTCCGCGTCCGACACTAGTGACTGCCGCACCAATCGCGCCAGATCATTGATGCCATCTCCGCGCGACGCGCTGATGAGATGAGCACCTGCTTCCGCGGCCACCGAGGACCTCGGCAGATCAGACTTGCTGCGAACGCGGATGATGGGTGCTTGCATCGGCGGGACATCAATCCACTGCGAAGCGGGTTCGGCAAGTGACACGAGCAGATCAGCCCGCGAGATGACCTCCATCGCCAGCTTGGCCGAGTCCGCATCAATCTCGTTGCTGCTTGGCGCCATTCCCGGGGTGTCAACCCAGCGCACCACCAGACCATCGACATCAAGAAGAACTCCGACATGGTCGCGCGTAGAGCCGGGCTCATGCCACTCGATGGAGACGGGGCGGCCGGCAAGCCGATTGGTAAGAGTGCTCTTGCCAGCGTTGGGGGCTCCTATGACAGCAACGACTGGTGGCCGCAGCAATCGGCACAGGCGCAGCGAGCGCTGCTCGTCCTGCAAAGTTGGCCGCCACGGTGGCGCGAGGGCCTGCCACCGTGCTTCCTGCTGAAGCAGAAGCAAAATGGCGCGAGGACTTGCCGCGCCCGCGAGTGTCTCCAGAGCCAGCGCCTCCACTCGACTACGCGCTTCGGGGAATGCAGCGGCGGTCTCTGAGCTACCAAAGTCAATACCGCGCGAGGTCCAGTGATCCTGCAGGCGCTGGCGAATCATCGGCCCCCCGTGCGGCATCACCAGAATGGTTCGGGCATCGACTTGCACAAGCACGGCATCATCGATTACGTCGATTCTGCGGTGGGATGGCCGGAGGATTGTCAGAGGCTTGTCTAGCCCCAATGCCGCGGCCGCCCGCGAATAGTCGGTGAAGTCGATAGAGAGAATCGCGATGGCACCGGGTGTCGGTGCCGTCAGCCAGCGAGCGGATGCTGGTGCCTGGCTCAGTGGGTGTGAGCGCACGATCCGTCGCCCTCAGTCTGGCTTTCACCAGAAGCAAGTCGCACGGCCGAGTCAATGCCATGAAGTGTCAGGTCGGGTTCGACCAGTTCCACCAAGTCGTCGCCCGCGAATAGCAGCTCGGCATCACCACCGGTGCCGATCACTCGAGGAAACGCGCCATAGGAGCTCGCGTATCTCTCTACCAGTCGTTGCACCATGCCACGGATTCCATGATGCACGCCCTGCAGCATGGCCTGCTCAGTGTTGCGACCGAAGGGCTCGTCTTCTGGGGTTGCAAAGACCAGAGAGGGCAGTGCTGCCGCCCCTTCGTGCATCGCTCGCAGTTGCATAGCAGCACCGGGCGCGATCGCGCCGCCCTGAAACACTCCGGCGCCGTCTACGAAATCGACGGTGACAGCCGTACCCGCATCTACTACTACGCAAGCGCACTGATATCGGCTCCAAGCGGCCGCGGCGTTGAGCAGCCGATCTACCCCGGGTTTAGTACCGGCATCGAGACAGGTGCCGAGGGGCACCGCGATATCCTCGCCAATGCGCACGACACCCGCGTCCAGCGCCTTCTCCAGAGCGGTTCGAAGCTTGAGGGAAACTGTCTCGTTGACACTCGCCATCGCCACCACACTGTCATCGCCGAACTCGTGAGCGTGTTGCTGCACGCGCGCCACGATCGCCTGCAGATGAGTGTTGTCAATGCGCTCGCTTCCATGCAGTTTGCCCGAGCAAAAACGCCCGATGGCGGTGCGGGTATTACCGACGCTGATGGCTACGACATGCATGGGGTCAGTATAGGAGGCGAGACAGCGCCCCCGTCATCCCGCCGCAATCAGCTGCACCAGCACGGCGTTCAGCGCCATGGTGCGCGGCCCTGGCGCCGGCTGGCTCATTGCTCTCCCATCCAGATGGCTGAGTGCCCCGAGAATGCGCTTGCTGCCGGTTACAAAAGCTTCCGAAGCACCACGAAGTTCGGTTACAGGCAGAGGGCGCACGGCATGGGGAATGCCGGCTCGCGCGGCGCACTCCAGCACTAGGGAGCGCATGACACCGTGCAGAATGGGGGGATGGGATGCGACGGGCGGCGTTACCAACACGCCCCCCACGAAGGCAAACACATTGCTTCCCGTTCCCTCTCCCACCAGCTTGTCGCGGCAGAGAATGGCCTCGTCCGCATCCTGCGCCGCAGCATCGAGAAGGTGGAGGATGTTGCCCTGCAGCGACAGCGTCTTGATCTCGCAGCGAGCCCAGCGCGCGTCCTCGACCAGTACGGCGCGCACCACGCCGGGAGTTGCCAGTGTCTCGATGCCCGCCGTGGCAACGGCGTAGGCAAAAACAGTGGGGCGCAGATTGGGCGCAGGAATGTGAGTGCGCTCTGCTCCAGCACCTCGCGTCACCTGCAGGTACACCGTGGCATCGCTCAGTTGCAGGTCGGCAAGAAGTGACTGGCACACCACGCGCAAAATGCCGGCATCGATTCCCTCAATCCGAGCGCGGCGCAGGCTCTCCCGAAGGCGAGCCACATGGAGATCAAGCCCGGTACCGACCCCTGCAAAGAACCGCACCACTTCATACACCCCATCGCCAAAGAGGAAGCCACGATCAAAGACGCTTACAGTTGCCTCTGCTTGGGGAACTATTCGACCGTCAAGCCAGACGCGCATGGCTCGAGTCTAGCTTCCCTTTTCGGCGTGAATGTCGAGCTGATCCTGCCACGATGGTGTGTCAATAACCATGAGGACTTGTTGGGCGATGTGTTCTTCCAAGTCCATGGGCAATGCGTTCGACAATCCCAAGGCGATGAAGCTGTGAGTGATTAGATCGGGCAGAATAACAATGCCGTTGGAGGGCCGTTGGAAGATGGTGTGCTCCAGTTGTCGGCGCGACCGGGCAAAGACATCGATCTCGCCGCTCTCCACCGCCAGAAGCGCCAGTTCGTCGTTGGCGAATCTCAGGGGCGTGACACCGCGGTTGTGCAGTGGAATCTCATCGGTTGAGTCGGCGTGAATCCCGACCCGGTAGCGCTGGATGTCCTTCAATGAATCAATGGCCGGCTTCAGGGCGTGAATGGTCAGGGCGCTTGAGACTGCACCGGTAAGCATGGCGATCATCACGAGAGAGATGAGAATCCAGATCGACGCCACGAAACGGCCGAGGTGTGTTCGCGGAACCACATCACCGTAGCCGACTGCCGAGCCTGTTACCCAAGCCCACCAGAGCGCGTGTCGCATGCCGCTGTGCTGGCTGAAGTGTGAATCGGCCGCCCTGCGCTCTACCAAGCGCACAACGAGGCCAAAGAAGAGGCTTCCCAAGATGAGAGCTGTCAACCAGAGGAGAATCGTCGGGTCCATGAGGTGACCGAATGCACTGGAAAGTAGATGCGGTTGTCGGACGCGCACCGCGGCGGCGAGACCGGGCGAGTCGAAGGGGGGCGCAAAGTTCCAGCGGACTTCGCTGGAGTAGTCGAGATCGAGTCCGGTCGCAGCAACATCTATCTCGCCACTTGACAACTTGGACTCGATTTCGGCAAGTGTGCAGGGGATGAGTGTCCAGTGCAGATTCAGGTCAGTTGCGACAGTGCGCCAGAGAAAGATCGCCATGCCTTCCCAGTTGCCTGCAGAGTCTCGGGACGAGAAGGGTGGGTTATCGCAGGTCCCAACACGCAGCGGCTTCGCAGCCGAGCCCATCGTCCCCGGCGGGGGGCTCCACTTGGGCGATTGCTGAGTTGTCGGAGTTGCGGTCTGCGCACCTGCGGCATGCGGCGATGCAACGGCCACGAGAACCGCGATAGTCATGCTGGTGAGTCTCAGGGCCGCCTGAAAAACAATGGGACTCGTTTTCATCTGCGGGCAGCATAAGGTCACTTCTTCCGAAACTGTGGCAGCCGCCCCGCACTGCTACTCTCAGATCATGCAACGGACATTGGCAGGACGCACAGCCGTGATCACCGGCGCTAGCAGCGGCATCGGTGCGGCGACTGCGCGCGCGGTGGCGCGGCAAGGCATGTCTGTAGTGCTGGCGGCGCGCCGGCTGGACAGATTGCACTCCTTGGCATCCGAGATTCGAGCGATGGGAGGTAAGGCCTCGGTGGTGGCTCATGACTGCGCCGTTCCCGGTTCAGAAGTGGCGCTCCTCGACGCGGCCGAGCGAGAGTTCGGCGCCCTCGATGTGGTGTTTGCCAACGCGGGATATGGTCTAGATAGACCTATGCATCTGCTTGGCGGGAGCGACCTGCGTGCCATGTTTGAAGTGAACTTCTTTGCCGGTTGCGATCTGCTGACAGAATCGGCACGACGACTCCTCGCAGCTAAGCGCACAGGCCACCTGCTCATGTGCTCCAGCTGTGTTGGCAGGTACGCGCTTCCCGGTTACGGCGCCTATGCCGCCACGAAAGCGGCGCAAACCATGGTGTGTCAGTCAATGCGCTTTGAGCTGAAGACAGCGGGGATCGCCGTCAGCAGCGTCCATCCCATTGCCACTACCACCGAGTTCTTCGAGCAGTGCCAGCGAAGAGCGGGGCTTGAGAAAGAGGCGAGCCACCCCGAGCATGCCCCCAAGATGTTCGTGCAACCGGCGGAGCGAGTGGCCGAGGCCATCGTTGCCTGTCTCAAGCGGCCCCGGGCTGAGGTCTGGACCAGCTGGTCCGCGCGCCTGGCTGGGGCAGTGTTTGCGCTGTCGCCTTGGTTGCACTGGCGAGCCATTCGATCGATGATTCATCGGGATTGAGGCGGGATCGGCTCCGCCGGATGCATGGGTCGACCTCTGTGAGTATCTTTTTCTCTTTCTGGCTCGCGGAATCTTGCACCTCAACAGGAACTCTCATGTCTATTCGCATTGGCATCAATGGATTCGGTCGCATCGGTCGCCTCGTGACCCGCATTGCACTCTCGCAGGGTGGCGTGGAAGTCGTAGCAGTCAACGATCTGGTTCCTGCCGACAATCTGGCCTACCTGCTCGGCCACGACTCCAATCATGGCAGGTTCGGCGAGGACATTCATGCCGATGGCGATGTCATTGTGGCTGGGGCATCAAGGATCAAGTGTCTGAGCGCGAGAGACCCAGCACTGCTGCCCTGGAGGGACATGGGCGTTGACATCGTGATCGAGTCAACCGGGCTCTTCACCACTCTGGAGGATGCAGGCAAGCACCTGACTGCCGGAGCGAAGCGCGTGTTGATCAGCGCACCGACCAAGTCAGACAAGGAAGTTCCGACTCTGGTGTACCGAGTCAATCACGAGTCGTATGACCCGGCCAAGCATCAGGTTGTCAGCAATGCTTCCTGCACCACCAACTGTCTTGCTCCCCTAGTCAAAGTGCTGCTCGATACCGTTGGCATCGAGGAGGGACTCATGACGACCATTCATGCGGTGACGGCAACGCAGCCCACTCAGGACGGGCCAAGCAAGAAGGATTGGCGCGGTGGTCGCAATGCCTACATGAACATTATTCCCAGCAGCACCGGCGCCGCCAAGGCGGTGGCGCTGTGCCTACCCGCCACGAAGGGGAAGTTGACCGGCATGGCGTTTCGCGTGCCAACTTCCAATGTGAGCTGTGTTGATCTGACTTTCCGGAGTGAACGAGCGAGCAGTCTCGACGCCATCCACGCTTCGATGCAGGCTGCCGCTGATGGCCCCATGAAAGGGGTGCTGGGATTCACCAAGTCTGAGGTGGTCAGCAGCGACTTCATGAGTGATCCGCGCAGTTCGATCTACGACTCGCTCGCCTGCCTGGCACTCAACGACCGGTTCTTCAAACTGGTGAGTTGGTACGACAATGAGTTCGGCTATGCCAACCGCTGCGTTGACATGGTGCGCTATCTCGCTGCGCGCGGCGTGTAGACAACGATGTCTCCGGCGCCGCGGTCCTCATCCCGAAGAGTCGTGGAGTCTGATGGTTCTGCCACCACGACGAGGATGCGATCGATGGGGCGGCGCATCTTCACCTCGGAAACGGTGCCACCATCGAAGCGCACATGAAACGCGCCCACGATGTGCACCACTGATGGAGCGCCCTCCTCCCGGGCTTGGGCGACCGAGGCTCCCATGGTGGCATCCCACGAGGTCTGACTGCGGAAGGCGCGATCGATTGCCAGTAGATCGGGGGCCACGCCCTCTGACTCATCCGCCATTTCCGTCATCAACTGCAGGAATCGATCGTGATAGGGGCGATTGGCCAGTGATGCCGAGGGAATCTCGATCAGCGCTCGATCTCTCTCATCAAGCATGGAGATGGCGGCGAGTCCCTCGGCGCGAGCTCTCCGTATCAAACGGCGCGGGGCATTGGCTGCGATGACGGTGCCCTCCGCTTCGCGCGCGCTGTCGAGCATCGGCTGATACCAGACCATCCATGATCCTTCGCCCGACCATGCCAGCGATCCTGTCGCCTGGGCGAACTCCTCGGTCGTGGTCTCGCGGCGAAGCCAGGCATCAACCATGGGCTGTTCATCTCGCTCGAGCATTTCCAGAGAAACTGCTGACCCACGCTTGGCGCTCATCACCAGCTCGACGATGGCCTGCTGCAGAGCATGAGCCCCTGGATCCGTGTGCAGCTCTCCAACAAAGATGACATCACTCCGAAGCACCCTCCGTTCCAGTTCCTCCCATGTGAGCGGCGCTCCCGTGCTGCCATCGAACATGGTGTAGGAGTGAGCGTCGCGCGGATTCACCGCAACCGGCAGTGCGGGCCTGCCTGTGGCACAACCTCCGAGTAGAAAAAGCAACGCGAGAGCCGCCAGTGTCAGGGCTGGTCGGAAATCGACTGCCTGCACAGTCATCGCCTAGTACCCGACTCGTGCCTGGCTGGCAGCGGTGCGTGCCTCGTTGAGAGCGATAGTTATTTCCTTGCTCCCCGCCGGCGGCAGGCGTGGCACCTGCAGGTAGGGATAGGCCTCACTTCGAATGTGAGCCAGCATCGAGTGTCCGCGCCGGCGCTGCCGTTCTTGGCGCAGGGCCCCGATGTCGATGGGAGCCACCACCACCTTCTCGAAGGGACCTGGTTCAGCCTGTGCCAGAACTCGACCATCAAAGTCGACGATCATGCTGCTGCCGGGCCAGGAGAAGGCTGGGTAGTCGCGAATGGTTGCGCCTTGATTGGCGGCGACAACATAGGCCATGCTCTCGATGGCGCGTACTCGATTGAATAGAGTCCACCACTCCATCGGTGAGGTTCCGCCCCACGGATCCATATAGGCACTCACGCGCACTAGCACCTCGGCCCCGCCACTTGCCAGTTCTCGGATCGCTTCAGGGAAAAGCCAGTCGTAACAAATCGCGCAGCCGATCTTGCCGATTTCGGTGTCGGCGACCGGAAACAGAGGCTCGCTGTAGCCGGGAACATCGTGCGGGCTCGCGTGAACTTCCCACGGGATCCATGGATTCACCTTGCGATACTTGGAGAGCACGCCGGTTGGGCCGACCAGAAGCGTGGTGTTGAAGAGAACATCGGGGTACTTGGCATCACGCTCCACGAATGATCCTGTTTGAATGAAGCAGCCATGATCGCGGCAGAATCGTTCGTAGGCAGGGGCGATGTCACCGGCTTCGACAGCGAGATGATCCTTGAGCTCCGCAACGGTGCGATACACCGGCACCGTGTGGGCGAACTCGGGGAATGCCAGAAGGCGCACATCATGAAAGGGGGCGTAGGCCTCGATGGTTCCCCCGGCCATCTCCAGCATGCGGGTGATTCGCGCCGGGATTGCGCTGCGATCAAGCGGACAGGTGAACGAAGTTTGAATGGCGGCGGCGTAGTAGCGCATGAGCGGATAGGCGGACGATACTCTGCCATCGGTCATGGATACACCAAGCCCGATAGACGCCGCCTACGAGTTTGATCTTGTCGTTGTCGGAAGCGGTCCTGCCGGGCAGCGCGCCGCCGTACAGGCGGCGAAGCTGAGCAAGCGAGTGGCACTAGTCGAGCGCCGCCGCGCCATGGGCGGTACCTCTCTGGAGTTTGGCACGATTCCCTCCAAGACATTTCGTGAGGCGGTGCTCAGCCTCCTGGCTCCGGGCGCAGTGCGAAATGACCACGATGACTACAGCCCCAGCACTCGGCCGACTATGGCCATGCTGTCGCACCGCGTCGAGCAGGTGCAGCAATCAGAGCAGAGGGTGATTCGCGAAGCGCTGCAGCGCAACGGCGTGACGCTGATTCACGGTCATGCCAGCCTCATCGATGCCAACACAGTGATGGCTGAGAGTCCCGATGGCGATCGGCGGATTAGCACCAAGTATGTGTTTCTTGGGACCGGATCAACCCCCTTTGTCCCGCCCAACACCAGCATCGATGGCGAAGCGATATTCACGAGTGACGACATTCTGACCGCGCGGTCCATTCCCCGCACGCTGGTGGTTGTCGGTGCGGGCGTTATCGGGATTGAATATGCCTCGATCTTCGCAGCGCTGGGTACGCAGGTGACGGTCGTGGAACGAGCATCCCGTTTGCTCCCCTTCGCCGACAGCGAGATCTCTGATGAGCTGGTCCACGAGCTGCGCGCCAAGCGGGTCAACTTCCGCTTCAATGAAACTGTGGCTCAAGTCGGTCGCAGCGAAGGCGGGCTTACTCGCTCCTTTGTGGAGAGTGAGAGCGGCAAGCGCATCGGTGCCGATGCGGTCCTCATTACCGCCGGTCGCACCTCCTGCAGCAATGGACTGCACCTTGATGCCGTGGGGATCACGCCCGACAGCCGTGGTCGTCTCAAGGTCGATTCGTTCTACCGCACGAGCGTCCCCAATATTTATGCGGCTGGCGATCTGATCGGGTTCCCTTCGCTTGCAGCAACTGGAGCCGAGCAGGGGCGTATCGCGGCATGTCACATGTTCGGAGTCGAAGTTGCTCCCATGGGCGACAACTATCCCTATGGAATCTATGCCATTCCCGAACTGTCGATGGTTGGCGCGACCGAGGAGACACTTACCGCTGCCTGCACTCCCTACGAGATTGGTGTGGCTCGCTATCACGAGATCGCTCGAGGGCAGATCACGGGATACGAGGCGGGGTTCCTCAAGTTGCTCTTTCATCGGGAAACGCGCCTGCTGCTGGGCGTGCATGTGCTGGGAGATCGGGCCACTGAGTTGGTGCACATCGGCCAAGCCGTACTGAAACTCGGCGGCGGGCTCGACTACTTCCTCAATACCGTTTTCAACTATCCGACCTATACCGAGGCCTACAAGACGGCGGCTCTGAACGCGGTGAATCGCTTCCGCAATGTGTGAGAGATGCGGGAATCACGAGTTCGCCGCTAGCCTGCGGGGGTGAAGCCTTCTAGAGCAGCACCGGTTCTGGACCCCCACGAAGCAACTCTTGTGGGCCAGCCGCTGCGTCGCAGCAGAGGCTCGTTCTATACCCCGCCCGCTTTGGTGTCGCACATCCTTGATGGCGCGCTCGCTTCATGGCACAAGCGTGGTGGAACCGGCGCAGACTCAGCCCCCGACTTCCGCGTATGCGATCCAGCCTGCGGTACGGGGCGATTTCTGGTGGAGGCAGCACGCCGACTCGCGGTCAATCAGCAGGGCGAGTTGGATCGCGGTCTATTGCGGCGCGTTACCGAGGCTTGCATATGGGGAGTCGATGTTGATGCTGAGGCCGTTCGCCACTGCCGTGAGAATCTCTGGAGTCAGTGCGGTGACGGTCCGATGCCGCGGGAGTTTCTGCTCAAGCAAATCGTCTGTGGCGACGCACTTGGTGGAGCACCATCTCGCATCCGCACTCAGTCTGAAGCAGAAGCTTGGCTGAGGACCGACTCTGCGGGCGCAGAGCGCCCGTTTCACTGGGGTGTGGAGTTTCCTCGGGTATTCAGCGCCGACTCTGCTCGATCAGGATTCGACTTGGTGGTGGGCAACCCACCCTTTCTCAGCCAACTCAAGCTCAGCTCGGCGCGAACCACCGCGGCCGCAGCCAGGTTGCGCAGACGGTTCGGTCCGGCGCTCTCACGGTATGCCGACCAAGCAGGCGCCTTTCTTCTCCTCGCTCTAGAACTCGCGGCACAGGGCGGCACAATCGCCATGGTTCAGCCGCACTCTCTGCTAGCTGCTCTTGACAGCCGTGGAGTTCGCGAGGCGATGCTCAAGCACTGCCGGTTGCAACGACTCTGGGTCGCCAACGGCAGAGTGTTTCCCGGTGCCAGCGTTTTTGTGTGCGCGCCCGTGTTCCGCAAGCTGGCGCGAACCTCACGCCGAGCATCAAAGCCCGCGGTCGTGATGGTGACCTCGGGCTGTGACTTGGAGCGCCGAGGCGGACTCGGCAAGCCCGCGCCGACTCCCTTCCCCATGGACTCAGTCTCAACATGGTCCTACCTCGGAGCCGCGTCTCTAGGCGTGCCGATTCTCTCCATCGGAGTTGGCGCGACCATTAGCGAAATCGCCGATGTAACCGCTGACTTTCGCGACGAGTACTACGGCTTGCGCGGCAGTCTGGTGGAGGATGCTGATGTGCCGGTTCGCCATAGGCACCGATACCCGCCGCTGGTGACCGTGGGGCTCATTGATCTGGCGCGGTGCAAGTGGGGGCAGATCCCATGCCGGATTCACAAACAGCAGTTTGCTGCGCCGCGGGTGGATCGCCGGCAACTTGATTCGGATGGGCTCATGGGGAAGTGGATGCGGCGAAGGCTCAAGAAAAAGATTCTCGTCGCCACTCAGACACGCATGATCGAAGTGTTCGTTGATGACACAGGCAAACTGCTGCCGAGCACACCTCTGCTCAGCGTTGTTCCTAGCGATCCGCGCCAGCTGTGGATGATCGCAGCCGCCATCGCGTCGCCTGTTCTGTGTGCTCTGGCGCTTTCTCGGTACTCAGGCTCGGCTCTACACTGCGATGCCATCAAACTCTCAGCATCTCAACTGCGAGGAATGCCGCTTCCAATTGAGCGATCTTCCTGGCGTCTGGCGGCAGAGTCGCTGCGGCGCGCTCATCGCGGCGCACCCGCACAGCACCTGGTCGACTTCGCGCGTCACTCGTGCCGTTCCTACGGACTCGATGCGGGGCAGTCCGAGTGCGTGTTCGCCTGGTGGACAGCGCGGCTACAGATCGGGGAACGCCGGAGTCGGCGGGCAACTCCGAAAGAGCTGGAGTCATGACTTCAAGTTTCAAGGCCTATCAGCCCGCGTTAGGGACATTCGGGGAGCGAGAGTTCAAAGCCGCAAGCAGTGAAGAAGTTGCGT
Organism: Phycisphaerales bacterium; assembly: GCA_009692045.1. GTDB lineage: Bacteria > Planctomycetota > Phycisphaerae > Phycisphaerales > SM1A02 > SYPI01. Next base: position 27,987 of record SIAA01000019.1, read on the forward strand.
CGGCCTGTGCGGCAGCGGCCCAGGCTTTCTTGGTGCTTTCGAGTCTTGCCCCTCAAGAGCGCGCTAAGTTGCTGCGAGCGATCGCCGCGGGAGTTCATCAGCTGGGAGATCGTCTGCTCAACTGCGCCGCCAGTGAAACCGGCTTGCCAATGAGCCGACTTGCTGCCGAGCGCGACCGCACAATCCGTCAACTCGAACTCTATGCCACGATGATCTCTGAGGGCGAGTGGGTCGAGGCGGTGATCGATCACGGAGACCCGAAGCGGCAGCCCAACCCCAAGCCGGACATCCGGCGCATGCTTCGGCCGCTAGGGCCGGTAGCAGTGTTCAGCGCCAGCAACTTTCCCCTTGCTTACAGCGTGTGCGGTGGCGACACCGCGAGTGCTTTGGCCGCCGGTTGCCCCGTGGTAGTCAAGGGCCACAGCGCCCACCCGGAAACTGGCGAGATGGTCGCTGCCGCCGCAGCTGAGGCGGTCCGCAGTTGCGGCCTGCCACCGGGATGCTTCAAGTTTCTGCAGTGCGGCGGCGATCGTGACATCGCTGCCGGACTTGACCTCATCCACAACAGCGCCATCAGAGCAGCTGGATTCACCGGTTCTCTGGTGGGTGGCATGGCATTGGTGCGAGCGGCGATGGAGCGGCCTCAACCCATTCCGGTGTTTGCCGAGATGGGAAGTGTCAATCCGGTCTTTGTGCTCCCGGGCGCACTCTCGGAGCGCGGTGCCGAGATCGCTCGCGCAGTTGCGGCAGCAAAGAGCAACTATGCCGGACAGATGTGTACTTGCCCCGGGCTGGTGTTTCTGGTGCGGTCGGCGCCAGGGGAGGCGTTTATAGACATCATGGCGCAGTCCATGGCCGAGGCTGGTGAGTTGTCGATGCTCACTCAGCGCACGCAAGCGAACTGGCTGAGTCGAATCAATGCTCTGGAGTCAACGGGCGCGCGCGTTGTGATTCCTGCCGCTGAGCAGGATTCATCTGCCAGTGGCGTGCCAACTGCCAGTGGCGCGGCCAAGGCCCGAGATCGAGCCACTGCCTCGCGGTCTCACCTAGTGCGCCCGGTGTTGCTGCGAACTGAACTCGCAACATTGCGGTCAAACTCGAGCATGCTGGAAGAGGCATTTGGACCGAGCTCACTCATTGTTGAGTGCGACACGCTTGAGCAGATGCTGGAGGCTGCCGGGTGTCTCATTCCCGGCTGTCTGGCAGGATCAATGTGGATGACTCCGGCCGATATGCCCGAGGCAGCCAAGTTCCACAGCGCACTTTTGAATCGTGCCGGCAGAGTCATTGTCAATGGTCTCTCGACTGGTGTGGAGGTTTGCGATGCCATGGTGCATTCAGGCGAGTATCCCGCCTGCAGCCGCCCTGACACTACGGCAGTAGGAAGTTTCGCCATCCGGCGCTGGTGCCGACCCGTTGCCTTCCAGAACACTCCCGAGCAGTTGCTTCCGCCGGAACTTCAGGAGAGCAATCCCCTGGGGATCATCAGACATGTGGACGGGCACATCGTGCCCATATCCCTCAGGAGTCGAGCGTGATTGCAGCACTAATGAAATCCGCGGCAATGACGATTGCGGCCGCCGCGCTGGCGCCGCTGGCGACTACCGCTATGTTCGACTCAACCGCGTCCTTATCACCGCTGGGCCCACCTCGAGTGGAAGTAACTACTTTCAATATCCGCTACTCCTCGGCTCAGGATGGGGAGAACAACTGGGCGAATCGTCGGGAGCAGGTGCTGGCATTGATCGCTCGAGGTGACTTTGTTGGGCTGCAAGAGGCGCTGCCCGATCAGGTTCGTGCCGCCCAAGAGCTTCCCTCCCGTGGTGTCATCTCGCGTACTCGCGAAGCCGATCCCGCACGCGGAGAAGCGTGCAGCATCGTGTATGACTCGCAGCGCTGGCTAGAGGATCCGGCTGAGCAGGGCACATTCTGGCTATCGGAGACACCGGCAGTTGCCGGATCGAAGTCTTGGGAATCATCCCTGCCCCGCATCTGCACCTGGAGCCGTTTCACTGAGAAGTCGACGGGAGCGGGCGTGTACATCTTCAACACTCACTTCGACCACAAGTCCAGTCAGGCCAGAGAACACGCCGCGCAACTCCTGGCTGCCCGTGTGCGAGACCGTAAGCGAGCAGAGCCGGCGATTGTGCTGGGCGATCTCAACTGCGCCCCCGAGAGTGCGGCTGTCCGCGAGTTGATCAAGCAGGCGAGTCTTACCGATGCTGGGTCGTCGCTAGCTTCATCCGGCACCTTCAACGGATGGAAGCCAGCCGCGCAGGAAGCCGACACCGGCCGGGAGTACATCGATGGCCCGCGCATTGACTTCGTGCTGGTCACCGCAGGAGTTCAAGTGATCAACGCCGAGATCGACTTGAGCCGAAACGAGGGACGCTGGCCCAGCGATCACTGCCCGGTACGAGCGAGTCTGGTGCTCTCTGAGTCATGCGTAGTGGCGCCCTGAAATCCCGGAACCGCCACCGCGCTGGTGTCAGCAAACCGTAAGCGGCAGAAGCGTTCGAACATCGGTGATGTTCTCGAGGTTCATGAGGGCGCTGCGCAGCGTCTCACACTTGGCTCGGCCAATCACGCCATCGCCGAGCGCGTGGAACTTTACGGAGATCTCCGCCTCGGTCATGGGATCACGCGGATCACCCTTGGGGACATCGACTCGGAGGGAGTAACTCTTGCCATCCTTGGTGGTGATGGTGACTCGACTCGGTTGGAACTTGGGAAACAGTGCCTCAAACTCCTCGTTGGGAACCACCTTCACCATGTCCATCACCGGGATCAGTTTCTTGTCAAGCACGCGCTCCTCCTTGAACTGCAGGGGCGTGACCATGCCGTCGACCAATCCGACTGCCATGCAATAGGGCAGCGAGTGATCGGCCGTCTCTTTGCTGTCAGGTCGATACTTGTGAGGATCGCCCAGAATGTCGGCGGCGCGGGCGATCACCTCGACTTTGATCTCGGTCACCTGATCCGGCTTGATGCCGTTCTGCTGCACGACTTTCATCATGGCAGTTAGAGGCGCGTGCGAGAGAGCTTCAACCGGGAAGCTCTTCATGCCGCAGTCAAGGATGCGCCAGCGGCACTTGGGGCACTTGGGCAAGTCCCTGGTGAGAAGCTCAGCATCGAATCGCGCCGGGCTTCCCTTGTATTGCACATGATTGAATACGGCGAAGAGACCCTCCTTGCCATCGATGATGTGTTCGGGTCCCGTGTAGCCGCGCTTGGCCAGCAGCGCGCTCTCAACCCCCATGCGCGCCGCCCAGGGATCGACGGTGTTCTTCATGTTGGTGAGTTTGCCCGCCGTCACCGCCCCGGGGGTGAAGGTGCGTGAAGCACTGATGCCGATGGCGTTGATCATCTGCGTTACCGAGAGGCCAAGCATGCGGCCCGCGGCGATGGGCGCGGCAAACGCCGTCAGCGTGGCATGGTGCCAGCCATACTCGCGCACACCGGGAAGTCCGAACTCGCACAAACGCATCTCAATCTCATAGGCGATGGCGGTGCCGAGAAGCAGGTCCTTGCCACTCAGGCCCAGCATCTCGCACAGAGCCAGCGGCCCAGCGATGATGTCACTCGGGTGACACGGATCGGCCTTCCAGTAAATGTCGTTGTAATCCATGGCGCGGATCATGTGGTTGTTCATGAATGCCGCATCCACCGGATTGGTTTTGAATCCCGAGACGAAGCAGGTGCACGCGCCCGCGCCACTGGAGGACTGCCCCAGCATCTCTTGGTGATGCGCCAGCAATATTTGGGCATCTTCCTGTTGTGATCCCCCGAGGGCGCAGCCGACGGAGTCGAACCAGAACAGTTTGCAGGCTTGCACTGTCTCAGGTGAGAGATCTTCATACTTCAGAGCAGTGGCCCACTCGGCCAGAGTCTTGGTGAGAAGGGTGGTGGCAGACTTAGGGGCGGCAGTCGTGGAATGGCTCATGGCAAACTCGGATTAGCAGGAATAGTTGGCGACGGCGCGGGCGGCATCTAGGGTCGAGTCCTTGCCACCCATGTCGTATGTTCGCACTTTGCCTTCGCTGATGACGCGAGCAACCGCAGCTTCGAGGCGCTGGGCCCGAGCGCTCTCTCCCAGCCAATCGAGCATCATCTTTACCGTGAGCAGCATGGCGTGGGGATTGACCTTGTATTGCCCCGCGTACTTGGGCGCGCTGCCGTGCGTCGGTTCAAAGACCGCGTACTTGTCGCCGATATTGGCGCTGGGCGCAAAGCCGAGTCCGCCGATCAAGCCAGCGCAAAGATCGCTGACGATGTCGCCGAACATGTTCTCCGCTACCAGCACCGAGTAGTCCTGGGGATTCTTGAACATCCACATGCAGATGGCATCGATGTTGGCTTCATCGGCCCATATGTCGGGGTATTGCTTGGCAACCTCGCGGAAGCAGCGCGTCATGAGACCGCCGGTTTCTCGAAGCACATTGGGCTTTTCGATGAGTGTCACGCGCTTGCGGCCGGTCTTGGCGGCGAAGGCAAACGCTTGTTGGCAGATGTTGGTGCAGCCCTGCTTGCTGACAATGCGGGTGGAGAGAGCAACATTCTCCAGCCCCTTGGCCTTCCACGGCTTCATCTTGGGATTGGCACAGAGAGCGGTGTAGACGGGCTCGGGCAGGGGAAAAAACTCCACGCCGCCATACATGCCCTCGGTGTTCTCGCGGAACACCACTTGGTCGATGAGAAGTTCCTTGTTGCCGGGATTGGCAATGGCGGTGCCGCGATAGTTCAGGGGATTACCCGGGTAGGACTTGCACGGTCGCATGTTGGTGTGGAGATTGAACATCTGCCGCAACTTCACGATGGGGGAGAAGTAAACGAGACCGGTGTTGCGAAGGGAGGGAATCAGTTCCTCTTTTGCTTCATCCTGGGGCTTACTGGTAATGGCGCCGAACAACCCGCAAGTAGTGCGCCGAAGCGCCTCCACAGTGCGATCGGGAAGGGCATTGCCCTCCTTGCACCAGAACTCCCAGCCGATGTCGCAAGGAATATACTCAGCGTCAAATGCCATGGCATCGAGCACGATGCGAGCACCATCCATGACATCCTTGCCGACTCCATCTCCGGGCATCCATGCGATTGAATACTTTGCCACTCTGTTCTCCTGAATGCTGTCAACACCACGCTGGCGATCGCCCGCGTTTTGGGTCACGGAGCATATCCGGCTCCTGACTTGGCGTTGCCGAGATCAGCGCAGAAGTACCGCTACTTTGCCAAGCCCCTCATCACCAGCTCCGCGGCACCTCCGGCAACCACCAGCTCCTGCGCCACGGGGGAGAGCGGGCTGAACGTGAATGACTCGCTCCCAAGGCGTACCGTGCTTCTGGCGTAATCGATTTCGATCTCGGGGGCCAACACGGTTGGCTCTGTGGAGCCGGCAAACCTGGCGCGAAGGTAGGTCACCAGACCGGGGCACTCGAAAACAACGAATCCATTGTTGAAGGCATTGCGCTTGTATGTCTCGCTGAAGGTAGCGGCTATCACGCAGGGGATGCCAAAGTGCTTGAGAGCAGTTGCTGCCTGTTCACGGGAGGAGCCGGTGCCAAAGTTGAGTCCACTCACGACGATGTCGCCGCTGTGCGCGTTGTCGGCAAATGCCGGGTCATAGTTCTCGAACACCACCAGCGCCTGTTCGCTCGGAGTCATCTTGTCGTTGTAGGTGTGCTTGCCCGCGAAGATGCCATCGGTGTTCATGTTGTCCTTGTTCATGAACAGAACTCGCCCGCGCATGATGGGGGGGAAGCCCGCAATCACCTGTACTGTTGCCTCAGTTGGGTTGCCCCGACCGACAGACTCACTGGCATCTACCAAAGTCTCCGGGGCACCGTTCAGGCGCGAAGTCTGCTTCACCGAGGCGCGCGGCGAGGTGGCAACAAACTTGGTGGGCGCGCAGATGAATCCGGCAATGGCACTCGCCGCCACCACGGCAGGTGAGCCCAAGTAGACCTGACCGCCGGGATCGCCCATCCGGCCCTTGAAATTGCGATTGGTGGAGCTGATCCCGACTTCGCCCGCCTGAATGAGACCGGCACCAAGTCCGATGCAGGTGCCGCAGCCAGGAGGCAGGGGTTTCGCGCCGCATTCGAGCAGCGCCGACCAATAGCCCAGACGCTCTGCTTGGGCCTGAACTTCAGCACTGGCGGGAGCGATGAAGAACTCCACTCCGGCAGCGACGCGTTTACCGGCAACGACGGCGGCCGCCTCGGCGATGTCCTCCAGGCGAGCATTTACGCAGGACATGAGCCATGCCTTGGCAATGGTGACGCGCCGGCTCTCGATCTCGGGCAGGCTCGACATCACCTTCACATCGTTCGGTCCACTGACATGGGGAATCACGGTTGAGAGATCGAGTTCAAGCTCGGCCGCATAAGCCGCATGAGGGTCCGCGGCCAGAGTGTGGCGATCGTTCCACCAAGCAGTCACATCGCCCCGCGAGTATGAGCCCTTGGAGTGAGCGGCGCGCGTTCCCGGCCGACGGCCCTCGGTGAAGTAGTCCGCCCGCTCAAGCAGGTACTCGCGCAAAACCTCATCGAAGGGAAACACGCCCGCCAGCGCACCCCACTCCGTAGTCATGTTGGAGATGCTCATGCGCGCGGAAACGCTCAGCCCTGCCACGCCTTCGCCGCCGAACTCGACCGCATGGTTGAGAACCTCATCCCTGTTGAAGAAGCCGCACAAAGTCACAATCACATCCTTGCCCGTAACTCCACTCTGCAGCGCGCCGCGCAGAGTCACCCGCGCCACCGGCGGAACCTGCCACCAAGTTGTGCCCGTGGCCCACAGGCAAGCCGCATCGGTGCGCACCACCGGCGTTCCCAGCGCGCAAAGAGCGCCGTAAAGATTGCTGTGCGAGTCACTGCCGACCACCATGGAGCCAGGAGTCACATATCCCTGCTCCACCATCACCTGATGGCTGATGCCAGTTCCGGCCGGGTAGTGATCGATGCCATGCTCGCGCGCGAATGAGGCGATCTTGGCGTACTTGCCCAAGTTTTCCGGAGTGATGTTCTGGATGTCGTGATCGATGGCAAATACCGGCTGGCTGGGATCGGCGATTCGCGTGGCACCGATCTGCTTGAACTTAGGAATGACTGCCCCGGTGTTGTCATGAGTCATTACATGCTTAGGGCGGATGGTGACGAAGTCGCCGCAGCGGACCGGCGCGCCGCCGGAGCGTGAGTCCGTCCAGCGCGATGCCAGTTTTTCCACAAGTGTCAATGCGGTCTTGAACATGGCTGGGGAGATTACCCCTTCGCCGCAACTGGCTACTTGGCGCGCTTGCCCAGGAACTTGGCAATGTCAAAGTCGACGAAGTCGGCGTGATGGAAGATGATGGATTCGATGGTGCGATCCGACTTATCGCCCTCGTAACTGTGAGTAGCGACGATGTGCATGACACTCGCCGGCAAGCCGTGCTTGAAGCAGAGTGCCACACCGGAGAATGGGTGACGCACCAACTCGCCAAAGGAGCCCTTGACCACATTGCCGCTGGCGTCCTTGTCGAACTCCAGCATCTTTCCCACATCCGCCAGCAGTGCCCCGGCTACCAGCGAGTCGTGATCGACAGGAATTCGATCACCGAAGGTCGACTTGAGCACTCCCTCAATGGCGATGCACTGCTTTACGCAACTGTTCAGATGCTCCACGAAGCGCAGATCGATCTTGCCCGCCAGCAGGGTGAAGGGGATGGCGCGGATCTCGGCGAATGTCCAACCCTTGCCTCCGCATCCGCTGGTGAGTGCCTCGCTCCAAGCGGCGGCAACTCTCTCGCGCATGGCGGCGTCGGAAATGGTCATGAGGTCGGGGAACAGTTCAGCGATTTGGGAGGTTGAATAGGTCATGGCGTTTCTGGGGGTCAAATGAAGTGTCAGCTTGGTCTCACAGAACGGGTCCGTCATAGGCATGACGCTCCGGGTCGATGCGGCGCATGGGCTTCTCGCGAGTTTGCTCTTCAATCACATGAGCCACAAGGCCTGGAGTGCGCGCGATCATGAAGATGCCGTTGAAGAGTCGGGGCTCTAGGCCAAGATCAGCCAGAATCGCGCCGATGGCTCCATCGACATTGATAGGCAGTGCCTTGCCCGTGTTGCTCAGAGCCGACTCGAGGGCACGCGCCGCCGCCATGTGTTTGCCATCCACGCCAGCAGCAGCGGCCAGTTCGAACAACTTGGCGGTGCGGGGGTCCTTGCTGTGAATGCGGTGGCCAAACCCACTGAATCGCTCGCCGCGTCCCTTGAAATCAGCAAGTTCTGCTGCCGCAGCCGCCGCCAGCGTGACCCCATCGCGGGTTGAGCGTGCCAAGATCGCTCCCAGCTGCCGGGCGCAGTCTTCGATGGCGCCGCCATGATGGCGATTGATCGCGCTGATTCCCGCAGCAACACTACTGCTCAGTGATGCCCCGGTACTCGCCACCGTGCGCGCCGCTAGGCAACTCGGTGGTGTCGCGCCATGGTCGATGCTCGAAACCAGAATCGCATCCATCAGCTTGCCCACGCGCACATCAGGCATCGTTCCCGAGAGAATCAGATAGACAGCTGCACCGAAACTCGTCTCTCCCATCAATGATGCAATGTCATGGCCGCGCACCGCCACTGAGTTGGGGGCGATCTTGGTGATGGCAGAGGTCCAAACAGCGTCGCGCTCGGATTGACTCATGAGGCTCCTTCCGCCTTGGGCTTTGAGGACACTTACCACTGCTGAGGGCAACTCTCCGAAGGCATCTACCACTGTCGCGCCCGCCTCGCGCAGCGCCGTCACCTTGCCCGCGTGCGTGCCGCGACCGCCTTCAATGATTGCGCCAGCGTGACTGAAGCGCGTGCCTTCCTTGGCCGCTTTCCCACCGATGTAGGCGATGACGGGTTTAGTCACTCGCTTGCGGCGGATCATTTCGGCGAGTTCCTCTTCCTGGCTCGAACCGATTTCACCGAACACCACGATGGCCTCGGTTTGAGGATCACTCTCGAATGCCAGCGCTGCATCGGGGATGCGCACGCCGAGCACGGCATCGCCTCCCACATGAACAATGGTGGAAATGCGTACGCCAGCCTGTCCGAGGTAGTAACCAGTTGAGCTGCTCATTCCGCCGGAGCGAGAGATGATGCCGACACCCTTGGGAAGCGGGGGCTTGAACCACTGCCTGGCGCTGTCGGCTCGGCCGCCGAGCATCCCGGCAACTGCGTTGCCGGGGCTCAAGACGCCCAGAGTGTTGGGCCCGAGAAACTGCGCCCCACGCTCCGCAGCGCGCTCGGCGATTGTCATGGCATCCCATAGAGGAACCCGATCCGCGACGATGACCACCAGTTTCACGCCAGCATCAATGGCATCGATGGCGGCAGAGCACACGGTCTTGGCCGGTACGAACAGCACCGAGATGTCGATAGCGCCCACTGCTGCTACGGCCGCGCTCACCGTGTCAAAGACGGGAATCCCCATCACTCTCTGACCGCCGCGGCCGGGCGTCACGCCTGCGACAACCTGAGTTCCGTAGTCGAGCATCAGCCGAGTGCGGGCCTGTCCCTCACGGCCAGTCATTCCCTGTACGACAACTCGTTTGTTGCGATCGATGAGGATGCTCATCGCGCGCATCCAATCGTGGATGAGGAACTGCCGCAGCTTGTCCCCAAACTCTTGAGGTCGATGCCGGCTGGATCGAGTCCACTTATGTCCAGCTGAACGAACACGGCTTCGCATCCAAGAGCGCGGCACTCCACTTCGCAGGCGATCAGTTCGCTGTCCTTGCTGGCGAAAGCGGCGGCATCAACAGTCATGGCGGGGGAGCCAGCATCGTCGCAGAGCAGTCCCGAACTCTGGGCACAAATCAGGGCGGCGCACTCGCGCCACTTGGACGTGTCAATCCAAACTCGACCGCCCTTGATGGCAAACGCCACAGAGTGATCCGTTGCCACGAAAGCGGGCTGCCGCGGCGCCCGCGGCTTCCACTGGGCGTGAGCTGTCTCTGCCAACTCAGCGAATCGCGTGGCGATGGCGGCTGGAGAATCGTTCTTGCGGTAGCCCTCGATGGTTGCGCTCAGGCCCACGGCTGCGCGGCGCAGAATCTCGACTGCCCGGTCCTCGCCGTTACCGCCTAGGCGAATCACGGCGGGAATGTCCAGCCTTAGCTCCCAGAAAGCTTTGGCGATTCCGTAGGCGCTCCAGAACTGTTCTTGGTTGGCGACTCCCGAACCGGAGCCGAAGTAACCGCAGAGTCCAGGCTGAGAAAGAATGATGCGACTCGCCCGATAGACCTTAGCAGCGCTGGGATTGCCGCTGGTGTCGGTGAAGTTGGCGATGGTGAACCGCTCGGCGGTGAGCGCATCCATCGACATCATTGATCCACCGCCACCGGCACCGTGGAATCCCACCAGCCCGCGCGTGTTCGCGGCAGTCTCCGTCGCGAGTTGGGCGAAGTAAAAAGTTCCGCGGTGATCATCCTGCTCCACCGCGTAGGCGATGCGCTCGAGTGGAGTAGGTGGATGATCCAGTTCCCGCGCGATCTCGATGCCCAGATCGGCCTG
>SIAA01000066.1 GCA_009692045.1 Phycisphaerales bacterium
GCCGTTGAGCCAGCCCGCGCCCTGATCCAAGACGAATGAAGATGGCCCGCCGGGTTGGTCATTGGCGTTGAGCGGAACACCGACATCGAGGGACAACTTGGCGAGGTTCTTGGAGAAGTAGTAGTTGGCGCCGATGGTGAGAACATTCTCGTGTTCAGTCGTCGTAGCCGTGTAGCTGCCGTTGGCGAACTGCAGGTTCCAGTACTCCCAGCGACCGTAAACCTCCAACTGATCGCTCAGCATGTACCCACCCTGCACCACGAAGCCCGTGTCAACTGCTGAGACCGCCGCGCCCGGGTCGGGTGCAGTAGTCGGGGCATCATTCGGCGCGTACTGACCGGTCAGCGCCGCGGAGAGGTTTGCCCCGCCGAACATGGCCGTGGCATCAACTGTCCACTTGATGGCGTTGTACGGGTCGATGACAGCTGGGTTGCTGTTTGCCCCTCGATCGTTCTCGTAGCCGATGGCCGCGCCTAGGAGCAGGCCGCACGATTCACCTTTGAAGCTGGTCTCCTTCTCAAACTGAGCCCACTCTCCACTGAGCTTCCAGTCGACACGCCCCGCGATGTTGAATGATGTACCACCCGAGTCCCAGGCCTGGTTCTGAAACTGCCCGTAGGGATTGAGGGCTGCAGCCTCCTCGCGGAATCCGTTGCCGTAGGAAGCGCGCATTCGCATCGCGCAACCGGCGTCTGCTCCCTCACACAAGTAATCGAACATGATGCCCTGCTGGTAGCCGGATGAAAAAATGTTGTCGACAACGGATCGCTCAATCGTCAGCTGCGTGCCATCGTCCATCAATGACTCGCGCATGTACGGGGTCTTGAACTGCCCCACCACAACACTGAGGCCGCTGGAGCCGCAAGCGTGGCGGATGGCTGCATCCTGCAACACCATCTGACCAGGATTCGCATCGTAGGGGCTGGACTCGGAATCGTAGGCAAAGCGCATGATGTAGGTCCACGATGGATCAACCACGCTGCCGCTGAAGGTGAGTTGGGTGCGGCGATTCTCGAAGCCCCACTCAGTGCCCGATGGCGTAGCTGGCGCAGTGGCGCTGCCGTGGTTGTACACAAACCGAACCTGCTCCAGAGCGTTTATGCGCAGCTTCCAGTTGCCATCGGCGCTGGATAGGAAGAAGCCGCCGTCGTAACCGGCCGTTGCTCCGCCGACCTGCAGGCTGAGGCGCGTGTCGGCATCGGCGATCGTGTCCTGCACAATCTTGCGAATCTCGTCGGCACGCTGGTTCGTGAGCCAATGCTCGCTGCTCTGGGCGCGCAACTGCGTCACCTCAGTGCGCAACTGGGCGATCTGCTGAGCGACCTCTTGGTCAGTTGCCTCGACAGCGGCGGCGGCACCGGCTACGGTTCCGAGAATCGATGCGACTGAGGTTGCGATGTTCACGATGTTGCCAGCTTTCCGGGGCGAACTCGCCCCATTGATGCCGCGGATCCTAACTACCCCTTACAAGGTGGGCAACTAGCATCATGCGATGATCTTGATTGCCCCGCTGCTGCTGACTCTCGCCGATGCACCGCTTCATGCCACCGCGAGTTCGATTGAATCAGTTGTTGTCTACCCCGCTGGCGCCCGCGTTTCGCGCCGCGCCACCCTGCAACTGCCCGCCGGCACTGCTCGCATCCGCATGGATAATCTGGGGTCCACTGCTGAGGTTGAGTCAGCGCGCGCCCGCATTGAAGGCGCGCGTCTGGTGGCAATGGAGCCGGGTCGGGAAAGCGCCGTCGACCCCGAGTCGACCTCGCAGGCGGCGGCTCTCGATGCCGCGATCCGCGCCAACGAAGATGAGGCAGCGATGCTGGCGGGAAGAATGGCCGCCATCGAGGTCGAGACAAAACTGGTGGACTCGGTTTCGGTTCGCGCCGCGTCCGATGCAACGCGCGATGGCGGCACAGCAACCCTCGATCTTGGTGCCCTCGACAAACAGGCCGAGTGGATCCGCAATCGGCGTCTGGAACTCGCCAAGCAGCAGATTGAGATTCGCCGCAGCAGCGAGCTGCTGGCGCGCCAGCGTCAGACGCTCGTGGAGAACCGCGGGCGCTTGGGCGGCAGTCGGGTCCACGCTTGGCTCGACCTCGTGGTTGATGTTCCCGCCGAGGGCATGGTTGGGTGCGTTGTTGAAGTGCCAACCATTCACGCCCACTGGAATCCTGTCTATTCAGTTCGCGGCGATACTTCCTCTGCCCAAGCGACCATTGAGTATGAAGCGGTGATTGTGCAGGACACCGGTGAAAACTGGCCGGCGGTTCCAATGACGCTCTCCACCGCGCAGGTAGCTGGCGCCATGGCGCCACCTGCGATCGAGCCCTGGTTCGTGCAGGTTCAGGTGGAGCGGCCAGTGCCGCCCAGCAGCAGAATGAGAGCAGATCTCTCAGCGGTCGTGGGGTCGGTCGCCGAGGATGCGCCATCAGAAAAACTTGGGCTCATGGATAGGCGCGACCTTAGCGACAAGGGTGGGCTCTTTGGTTTCCAAGCCGAGGCTGAGGTACGAGCGACTGGGCCCGCGGTGGTGTTTGTGCTCCCCGCGCCCCTAGCAGTGCCGAGCAACTCCCAGTCGCAGACCAAAGCCAGAATCGCGGATGTCTCAGCCAGCGCGCACTACCTGAGACAGGCTCAACCGCTGGTAGATGCTGATGTCTACCTGCGGGGCACCCTTACCAACTCAAGTCTGTATCAGTTCCTCCCAGGTGCGGTGAGTCTGTTCATGGGAGGTGAGTTTGTGGGGACAACGAGGTTCACCGAAACCATCCCGCCGGGCCAGGAGTTTGATCTGTTTCTCGGAGTGGATCGCTCCGTGCACTCTTCGCGGGAACTTGTCCTCAAGAATGACTCGCAGACAGGTCTGTTCGGAGGCGGGCGCTCCATTCACTACGACTTCCGCGTGCGGATTGTCAATGGCAATGCGACGCCGATCGAAGTCGAACTGTTTGATCGGCGGCCAGTCTCTCAAAACGAGAAGATCGAAATCGCGGCATCAAAGTTGCTCCCCCCGCTGGCGACAGACAAGCGATATACCGAGGACCTGGCTCCTGCGGGCATCCTCAAGTGGCTGCTCACCGTTCCGCCTACTCCGGCCGGTGAGTCAGGATTCCCCGTCACTTGGAGCGTCGATGTTTCTCATTCCAAGGACATTCGAATCACTGGGCTTCCCGAGTGAAGCGCCTCAGGTCCACCAGGGCTTCGCTGGATTCTCCTCGATGATGGCCTCCTTGAGGAAGGAGACCGCCTTGCGAAACCCCTCGTCCGCGCTCATGAGCGCATCTTCGTGCTCAATCGACAGGACATGGTCGTAACCGTATCGCCGCAACATGGAAACAAATGGCTTCCAGAACTCGTGCCCGTGCCCGTATCCGCAGGTGCGAAAGTTCCAGGCGCGGTGCTTGAGGTCGGTATAGGGCCGAGCATCGTTGTAACCGTGATGTGGTCCCTCATATGGATCGAGCTCGGTGTCCTTGGCGTGAACATGAAAGAGCAATCCCGCCTCACCCAACTCACGAGTTGCCAGAACCGGATCAATCCCCTGCCAGAAGAAGTGAGAGGGATCGAGGTTGGCGCCGAGCACCGCTTTACCCTTGATTCCCGCATCGCTCTGGGCGCGCTCGGAGAGTCTGATCAGAGTCTCACTGTTGTAGACACAAAAGCCAGGGTGAGCCTCCCACGCGGTTCGAACATTGTGCTGTCGGCACAGCACCGCCTGCTTGGCCCAGTAAGGGACGAGAACCTCGTCCCATTGATAGGTGAGCGCCCGCGAGAACTCGTTGGGCCACGGGCAGGTGATCCAGTTAGGCGACTTGTCCCCCGCCCCCCCGCCGGGGCATCCGGAGAAAGTGATCACGGTGTCAGTGCCCAACTTTCGCGCCAATTTCACAGCCATTACATACTCGGTGTGATGCCGCTTGGCGATTCGCGCATCGGGGTGGACGGGGTTGCCGTGCACGGAAATTGCTGACAGCACTAACCCGTGCTCCTTGAGCAGACCGCGGATGGCGTCTTGTTTGTCGCTGCTGGCGAGCACCGACTTGGGATCAAAGAATGGTGTTCCCGGGTAGGCGCCTACAGGTAATTCGATGGCGCCAAGGCCTGCTTCGGCACAGTAGCGGACTACATCCTGCAACTTTCGTCCGGCAAATAGGGCGGACATGACTCCCAATCGCATATGGTCACCTCGTAGCGGCGAAGGTTAGCAGGATCAGGCAGGAAGTTGCTCGGTGTACAGTTGCTAGGGAGAATGACCATGATGGGCCCTGCTCCACACCCCTGTCGGACAGTACTCGCACTGATCGCGATGAGCGTCGCTGCTGCGAGTTGGACCAGTACTGCCAAGGGGCAAGCAGAACCGCCCCCTAGTGCTCCCGCCCCGGTCGATACACCCATCGTCACCCCAAGCAAGCGCGTGCATGTGTTCATCGATCGCCGCCACGAGTTCGGCGGCGATTTAATAAGCGAGGACACGCACCGCATCGTTGTGAAGCGCGATGGAGAGGAACGCGAGTTCCTCAAGGGGCAGGTCCTCTCGATCGTTCCGCTGCTAGCGGCACCCGATGGCAAGATCGGCCACATTCATCTACGCGACGGTTCGACAATCCATGCACAGATCATCGAGGACGGTCTGGATGGAGTCGTCTATGAAGCAGCTGGTATTCGTCTCACCGTTCCCCGCGAGAAGGTCTTTAGAACGACTCTCGAGGTGGTCTTTGAGGTTCGCTACGACGCACTGCGAGCAGGATTGAAACCGACGGACTTCCCCGGCCGCCTCGCCCTGTGCCAGTGGCTGTTCGATGAACAGCGATACGAGCTGGCACAGAGCGAACTACGGGCTTTGCTGGCTCAAGAGGATGTTCCTGAAGCGGCCTCTCTGCTGCGCCAGTGTCAGGCACAACTGGCCCTCGGCACGACCGATGCTGCCAAGGCGCGGGGGGCAAGATCGAACTCCGGTGCCACGGATGACGGGCCGCCCTCCAATCGCAACACTCTGCCCGATCGCATTCTGACCCAAGAAGAGGTGAATGTAATCCGCGTCTATGAACTCGACTTCGCCAAGCCGCCACCAGTGTTCATTGAACGCGAAACGATTACAGAGCTCATCGAGAAGTATGGCTCGAGCAGCCTGATTCCCCCCGACATGGAGGGGCGCAATCGGATCTATAGCGCGGACGCGCGGGAGGTGGCACGGCTGATGTTCGACCTGAAGGCGCGCGAGTTTTATCCGCGCATACGCGTGGGAGGCGAGCCACAGTCACTTGCCACATTCTGGCACAAGGTTCACGATGCTTGGTTGATTCCCAACTGCACCACTAGCAAGTGCCACGGTGGGGTGGACGCTGGAGGCTTCTTCCTTCATCAGCGCAACTACAAAGACGATCAAGTCCGCTACACCAATCTCCTAATCCTCTTGAAGTCGCGCTTTGCAGATGGCCCACTCATCGATTTCGATGACCCACGCTCGAGCTTGCTGGTGCAGTACGCCCTCACCCCGGGCGAAGCGCGCCACCCCCATCCCCCGGTCCGAGGCTGGAAGGCTGTGTTCGTTCCAACCTCCCGTCGCCTGCTGGAAGAAACCGAACGCTGGATCCGCTCCATGTACGTGCCGCGGCCGGAATACCCCGTCGACTACACCCCACCTCTGCTCGATGCCGTTGATCAGCCATCATCTGCCGCCAACACCAAGCCATCTCGCTGATGCCGTGGTGTCGCCGCCGCAGGTCAATCCGAGCCTTGCGCGCCCGTGGCTGCTAGACTCGGTCTGATGCGCTCCGCTCCAAAACTGGCCGTTGTTTCCGCCGGCATGTTTGCCTTGGTCCTCTCCGCTTGCCACAACGAAGAGCGCGACCGGCAGGCTGCCGTGAGCCTCGCCATCAAGCAGGCCACCGAGGAGGTTCGGGCCGCCGCGTCCAGTGGTCTCGATGTGCAGGAGCGCACCGCCAGAATGCGCTCTGCGGCTGCCAAGCTTGAGTCGATCCCGCGGGCGAACTCCGCCGAACAGGCCCGGGCCAGCATGCTTGCCGCGACCAGTCGCAACGAAACTGCGGTATTGGAGCTGATGGACGCGCAGCGGATTGCCTCCAGCATCAGAGCCAGCATTGAGCAAGCCACCGTGCTGGCGCAACTCGCCGGAGATCTGGAGTCGGCGGCCATCAGCGCTTCGGCTCCCTCTGCCCCCGAACTGGCGCCAATACTTCAAGAGACAAAGATCGCCGCTGAGACGGCAGAGCAGGATCAATCTCTGATCGCTGAGCAGAGCAACTCCAAGGCCTCACGGATAGAGGCTCGAGCGGCCGAGGGCCGCCTTGCAGCCGAGGAGCTCTCTGCCGAGGCATTCAGAATCTGGGGTGCGTCTCGAAGTGAGAGCCCGATGAATGCCATTGCGCTGATCGATCAGTCATCAGCACTGGGCGATCAGGCCCGGCGCATACGAGTGAGCACAGGCCACAGCGATGCCGAAATCGAACAAGCTCGCGCCGAGGGCACAGTGGCGCAGGGCGGCGCGGAGGGACACGGCAGGATCGCGGAAGCCGCAGCGCGGGCAGAGCAGAATCTGGATGCGCTGCTCGACTCACATCGGGCGCGCGGATCTGCCCACCGCCAGGCGTCCGATGCCGCCGTCCGAGCTGTTTCTGACTTCGTTGCTGCCGTAGTTACGGACGAGGAGACCGGTGTCAGTGAGGCGCTGACACGCTCCGTCGAAGATTTTGAGAAGGCGATCTCTGATGGACAACTTGCTACGAGAGGATCGGCGCAGCTCACCATCGCCACTGCGCAGGCCGGATTGGCCAGCGTTTGGATGACCAAGCAGGCACTGGCCGCGCAACAGGCCCAGCTGATGGCATCTCTCGCCGCGAATCCCGCATTCGCCGCGGACGGCTGGGCCGACAAGGCTGAGTCCGCCAGTCAACGGGCCGAGCAGGCCAAAGGCAAGGCTCTTGAGGCGGTGGATGCGGCGCTGAGTGGCATGGTTGATATTTCGGACACCCCCGGCGTGGCATTCCTCGAGGCTTCCCTCAAGTCACTGCGATCTTCGATCGAGCTCGATGCGCAGACTCCGATAGCCGAGACTGCCACCTCGGAGGCGATGCCCGCCGCCGCCTCGGATGCCGGTGAGTCCACGAGCATGGCTGCTAAGTCAAGCTCAAGTTCTGAGTCGAGTTCGACATCGGATCCCTACTTTGATCCCGCGTTCGGTGCCGAGTCACCCGAAGCAGTCGCAGCCGCGCTCATCGCCATGGGCTCTGGTGATGCCGCCGGATTGACAGCAGCGATGGGACTGCTGGGCGCCGCCGACGCCCAAGATGCCACAA
>SIAA01000020.1 GCA_009692045.1 Phycisphaerales bacterium
GGCGATGAAGGTGCCGGCTGGGTGGATGGCAGTGGTCAGCAGTGGAACATCCGCGCTCAGCTTCAGGTCGCTTTCTGATCTGGTCTGAATCGGAGTCTGATCGGTTCTGAATCCGCCTGAGGGATTCAGTCAATGAGACGCAATGGGGCCAGTCCGCAAGGACTGGCCCTTCTTCATTGCCGTTAGGTTGCGCTCTGCGGGTAGTCGGCAGTAGCCATGGACCTACGCGGTGCGCCTCAACTATGGCGCGGACATGGATCCTTAATGACACCGACCCAGGTGTCTTTGTCCTCCAGGACGCATCTATAAGCAAGTCTCTCAGCAATGGCTGGCGGGGGAAGTTTCCAGAATCAGAGTTGGAACTCCCCGTGGTGCGAACAGCAACCCCTCCGGAATCGAACCATACAACACCATCAAGTGGACCGTTGACGCAACCGCGATGTTTGGTGGCGCCAACCTCTCCGCGGCATTCGTTGGGCAGTACTGCCAACATGCTGCTTTCACCGACGATACCAACCGTGGCAGTTTTCCCAGTGACAATGATTACGGCATGGTCGTTCAGGGCGGCTACCTGCTGAGCGAAAAGCTTGAAGTCTTCGGTCGCTGGGAGTACATCAACGCGCAGCATGTGGCTTATCTCGGCACTGATCAGCAGTGGAACATCCGCGCTCAGCTCTAGGTCGCATTCTGATCTGAGTTGGTCTGCTCTGGTCCGGATCCGAACCAGAGTCGGTGGTAGAGTGCGCGCGTGCTGTTTGCGACTTGCATGGACGCCACCTCTTTCGCTGGTTCGCTATTGCTAGCGACTTGCTTTGCCGCGCTTCAGTCTGTATCGGATACCGCAGGTTCGGGGCAACCAGCAGGAGTAACGGTTGCTGGCTCTGCCGCGCTATCTCCGGAAGAGCTGCAACTCAGACTCGAGCGTCTAGAGCGAAGAAACTCCGAACTGGAAGCGCAACTGGGCGAGATCAAGCTTGAGCAGGAAGGGCAGTGGCTCACCAAAGAGCGCGCCAAAGAGATTCGCGCCATCGTGCAGGATGTGGTGGCGGATGCCAACTCCCGCATTGCCATGCAGACCGACAGCGTGACGGCCGGATGGAACGATGGCTTCTATCTGCAGAGCGCCGATGGCCGCTTTCGCCTTGAAGTGGGCGGTATGGTGCAGGCGAGATTCGTCTGGAGCTCCATCCGCAGCGGCTTGACTTACGAATCGGGGCCGGATCAGTACTCGACTGATCAGGTCAACAATCGCCAGGGATTCGATCACAACAACTCAGAGATCTGGCTGGGCGGGCATGTCTTGTCGCCGGACATTCAATACCAGTTGAAGGGGCGCTTCGCCAACAACGACAGCGCCTACTTTGTTAACAGCGGCACGAACTACATCGGCGAAAACTCCTCGGGGTTGATGACCATGCTGGACGCGTGGATAAAAGTGCAGCTCGATGAGCAGTGGAGTTTCCGCGCGGGACAGTTTCGCAACCCCTTTGCCCGCGAGTTCCTAGTGCTCGAGCAGTACCAGATGGCGGTGAACCGCTCCATCTTGGCCTACCACATGGGACTGGGTTACACCGAAGGGTTCGAGTTTGAGTTCGTCGATGATGAAATCCGCTGGCGCGGCTCAATCAATGATGGCGCCAATGATGTGCTGAGCAACCAACTCGAGACCTTCGGAACTGTGGCGCAGAACTCCAGTTGGGGCCGAAGCGGCACCGAGTTTGCCGCAACCACGAGGTTCGAGTGGAAGCCCTTTGGTGGATGGAAGCAGTTTCAGTCGTTCACCAGCCCTATCGGCGATTCCCAGGGCCTGCTGGTTGGAGCCGCGTTGATGGGGCAGACGGGTACGCCCTCCGATGCGCCCGATGACAACACCACTGCTCGCAACTCCGTGATGGGGGCCACGGCCGATGTGACATGGTTCTTCGGCGGAGCCAGCATCTTCGTGGCGGGCTACTACATGAGTGTCGAATCGAACGCGGCGCAGTTCGTGGACAACTTCACCACTGACCCATATGTTGCCATGGGCCGCGTTCAGGAAGTCGGCATCGAGGCTCAGGCGGCTGTCTATCTGATGCCGAAGTGGGAGCTGTTCGGCAGGCTTGAGTGGGGCAGATTCAGTTCCACCGATCACCCCAGTCTTACCGCTGAGCAGGTGGCCTTCAACGATCAGCAGGCGCTCTTGAATCTGACGATGGGCGTGAACTGGTACATCGACGGCCAAGACCTGAAGTTCACTACCGACTTCGGTTATGGTTTCTACTCCATCGTGCCCGCCCTTGCTGACGATAACGCCGGATGGCGCCCCGCCAGCGCAGATCAAGTGGTGCTGCGCGCGCAACTGCAGTTGTTGTTCTGACGGCAGACCTGTCTTCTCTGCGGCCACGGCGATTACACTGGGTCGATGGCAGAGCGACAAGTCGCACGGATTGAGGTCAGACAGCTGGCGGGGGTCGATGATCCCGCGGGCAGTGGGGTAATCCGCGCCGCGGATCTGTCTGGCATCAAGCTTGGCGGTCGCGTACAGAGTGCGGCGGTTTACCTCATCGAGAGCCAGGCGGACGCAGCGATGCTCGGGCGCATTGCGGGAGAGCTGCTCGCCGATCCAGTGACGCAGTCGGCGACCGTGGCAGAAGGGCCGCCAACTCATCACAGCACGGCAGTCGAAGTACACCCGCTGCCCGGCGTGACCGATCCAGCTGCCCAGAGCGTGGAAACTGCTCTACGCGACCTGTTCGGAGTTGAGGCGACGGTAGTCACGGGAAGGCGATTCGAGTTCAGTGAAGCTAGTGCAGCCCTAGCCAAGACAGTGGCTGAGCGACTGCTTGCCAACACGGTGATTCAAGGGGTGCATGGCGGCGTCTTTCACCCCACCACGCTCCCCAAGGGGCACAAGCATGACGCGCCGGTACGCTCGATAGAGCTGACAACTCTCGACGGAGCCCAACTGGCAAAGCTCTCGCGTTCGGCGCACCTATTCCTCTCGTTGTCGGAAATGCAGGCAATTCAGACCGAGTATCGCCGCCAAGGGCGCGAGCCTCGCGAGATCGAACTGGAGACGATCGCACAAACCTGGAGCGAGCACTGCGTCCACAAGACTCTCAAGTCACCCATCAACTATCGCGAACTCGCGTCTGGCAAAGTCTCTCCTGCGAGCATCCGAGCCGAGGCGGCGGGCAGTTTCGCGCTGGCAAAAACCTGCGCCGAGGCGGCGGGCACTGCACTCGGCGCGCGACCCGGTCACACCGTGGATTCGTCCGGCAGCGTGAACATTGACAATCTATTGAAGTCAACCATCGCTGCGGCAACGCGCGCGCTCACTGATCCGGCGCAACCCAATCACATCGACTGGTGCCTCTCGGTGTTTGTTGACAACTCAGGAGTGGTGGCATTCGACGAAGAGCATGCTGTCTGCTTCAAGGTCGAGACTCATAATCGCCCCAGTGCCATCGAACCCTACGGCGGCGCTGCGACTGGCATCGGCGGATGTATCCGCGATGTCATGGGTACTGGCCTCGGCGCCAAGCCCATCGCTTGTACAGATGTCTTCTGCGTCGCTCCCCCGGACATGCCTGACATTCCTAAGGGCTGCCTGCCCCCGCGCCGCGTCCTGACGCAGGTGGTGGCGGGTGTACGCGACTACGGCAACCGCATGGGCATTCCCACCGTGAACGGGGGAGTGTGGTTTGATGAGCGGCATGTAGGCAATCCGTTGGTGTTCTGCGGTACGGTCGGAGTAATGCCACGAGACAAGGTGCGCGGCCTAGTGCGTGCGGGCGATGTCATCGTTGCCCTCGGCGGGCGTACTGGTCGCGACGGTATCCACGGCGCCACATTCTCCAGCGCGGAAGTTGCCCATGCCCACGCCGACGAGTTCAGCCATGCCGTGCAGATCGGAAACGCCATCACCGAGAAGAAGGCGCTCGACCTGCTCCTGGCTGCTCGCGATTACCCCACGGGATGTCTGTATTCCGCGCTCACCGACTGCGGTGCGGGCGGCTTCAGCAGCGCGGTTGGCGAGATGGCCCGTGAACTGGGCGCGCAGGTGCACCTAGACCGAGCCCCAGTCAAATACGCCGGTCTCTCCCCCACAGAGGTGTGGATCAGCGAGGCGCAGGAGCGCATGACTCTTGCCGTGCCACCGGCGAATGTCGGTGTGTTGCGGGCACTGTGTCTTGAGCATCAAGTGGAGATGTGTGACCTCGGGGTGTTCGGCAGCGTCGACAAGTCCATTCGCCTGTACTGGAACGCTGAGGAGATCGGCCGATTGGACACCCACTTCCTGCATGAGGGCGTACCGATGCCACGGCGTGAAGCGGTGTGGGACCCCGACCATGCCGCAGCGCAGGAGCCAGCAGTTGGCGATGGCTCAGGAGTTGGCCCAGCACTTCTCGACACTCTGCGCACACTCTTGGCGCATCCCAACATTGCCAGCAAGCAGTGGATCGTGCGCCAGTATGACCACGAAGTGCAGGGCACCAGCGTAGTGAAGCCCTTCGTTGGCGTGGGTTCGGGTGGGCCCTCCGACGCGGCTGTCATATCACCAGTACGCGGGTCATCTCGCGCTCTCGCCATTGCCAATGGACTCGCCACTGGACTCGCGGCCGATCCTTATTGGATGGCTCTGGCAGCCATCGATGAGTGTGTTCGCAATCTCGTATGTGTGGGAGCGCGAGCCGATCGCATTGCCATTCTCGACAACTTCAGCTGGCCCGACTGCGATGATCCGCGCAATCTCGGATCACTGGTGCGGGCAGCAGAGGCATGCTTCGATGGAGCGATGGCATACCGTGCGCCCTTCATCTCCGGCAAGGACTCACTCCGGAATCAGTTTCGCACCGAGGATGGCAGGCTAATTCAGATTCCTCCCACGCTGCTCATCTCGGGGTTTGCTCCCGTTGACGAGGACACGCGCTGTGTGACCATGGATGCCAAGTGCGCCGGCAATGCGCTGGTGATTGTTGGTGAGACTGGTGCAGCAATGGGTGGATCACACCGACTGCGGATGGGTCGGGGCGAACACCTGCCATCCGCTCTACCTCAGGTCAGCCTCACTCACGGCCCGCTCAATGCGCGCGAGGTCGCGCGCGAGATTGCCAGTGGAACTGTGCGCAGCGCCCACGACTGTTCCGAGGGCGGACTGTTACTGGCAGCAGCAGAGATGGCATTCTCCGGCGGCCTCGGCCTGACAGTCGACATCGGAGCGGTGCCCACGATTCGGAGTACGCCAAAGCTTGCGGCCAACCCTCTCACTGAAGCCGGGAGCGATGGCGATGCTTCATCCCCGTCAGCCTCCTGGTGTGAAACCACTTCGTTCGCAGAGACTCCCTCTCGCTACCTGCTGGAGATTGAGGAGGCGGAGGTCGCGGCGCTTCTTGAGAGGCTCGCCCGCAGAGGTGTTTCAGCCGCGAGGATCGGTTCATTCATTAGCACTGAGACAATGTCGCTGACCTGCCGCGGAGTTGCGATGGGCGAGATGAGTACAGAAAATCTGCGCCTTGCTTGGGAGAGCGGATCGAAGGGATGGCAGTGAGTACCACATCCCTATATGCCCCTCGAGCGCTGGTGATCACTGCACCAGGCATCAACTGCGACTCTGAACTTGCCGCTGCCTTCGAAGCTGCCGGCGCGAGGGCGCAGAGTGTTCTTCTGGAGACGCTGAGGCGAAGGCCGGATCTCATAGATGAGTTCGACCTCATCGGATTGCCGGGTGGATTCAGTTACGGAGATGACATCGCCGCCGGACGAATCATGGCGGCGCTCATGCGCAAGAATGTGTATCCGGCCCTGCGAGGAGCGATAGAGCGGGGAGTACCCATCATCTGCCCTTGCAATGGATTCCAGATTGCGGTTCAGTGCGGCCTTCTGCCGGGCCCGAGCGATGATCATTGGCCCGCAGAGTCCGCCGCAGCGAGCATCGCGCTCTGTCCCAATCGAGATGGGCGATTCGAAGATCGGTGGACCGCAGTCGAGATTCCCGCCCACACCTGCTGCGTATGGACGCGCGGGCTTGATTCCAGCAGTGCCATGGTGCTACCGAGCGCCCACGGTGAAGGCCGCCTGGTTGCCAGCAGCACCCTGATCGCTCACTTGTCAGAGCGCGGCCAGATTGCCCTGCGCTATGGAACTGCTGACAACTTCAATGGCTCGGCTGACGCCATCGCGGGCATCTGCGATTCATCGGGATTGGTGCTGGGATTGATGCCGCATCCGGAACGATTCACCCGGTGGGTACAGCATCCTCGGTGGACTCGCATGTCCAAATCCGAGCGAATGGTTGATCCTCTGGGACTGCGCATCTTCAAGGCGGCAGTGCAGCACACTCGATCTTCGAATGGGCGCGAAGTGAGCGCCTGTGCCCACTGATGAGCGAGCGCACCCCAGTTGCGCGCGGCACTTCCGGCGTAGTTTGTAACTCCTGCGGCTACACCCTCGCGGGCGCTCTCCCCGGTGCGATCTGCCCGGAGTGCGGCACGAAGTTTGTGCTGGGCCGCAGGTTCAGCCATGACAGTCCGATCGAGGACTCACCCATCAAGGAGGTCGGACGGCTGTGCTGGCCCCTCATCTTCGGAGCGGTGTTGCTGCTGGGAGCTCTGGTACTCGCCGTCGCCATAGGAATCGCGGGCATGCAGGGGTGGATCAACTCGGCCACTTCCGAGCATTTGGCACCGCTGATTCTGCTTCTGGCCACGGGTGTGTGGACGATTCTGATATCAGTGCCATCAACTCTTCCTCAGGCTCCGAGCATGGGATGCTCAGTCAAGTCCAAGCTCCGTCTAGCCGTCATGTGGGGGTCAATCTGCTGGTTGTTTCTGGCGCTGCAGGTAGCCGCCGACCTTCCTGTGGCGTTGAGACCCCCGCTCGCAGGTGGCGCCCTCTCAAGTGGTGCGGGCATTGCGGGCAGTGGCTTATGGGGTTCGTCATTGTTCTCGAGTCGATGGTTGATCGCGCTGACGGCGCTGGCAACGGTGCATGCCATACTCGCGGTAGCACACTGCGGTCGCATTGCCTACGGAATGAAAGACGAGTTCATTGCCAAGCTGGCATGGATTCCAGAGCTGCTCATCATGTTTAGTGGAATCGCCGCTTGCGTCAAAGTGTTCATGGCGAGCCGCGTCGGCGCGACCGCCACAGCCGGTACCCCCATCGGCGCCCCGCCCACCAACCAGGTGACTTCCATTGATCTGCGTTTCATCTGCATCACCGTAGTGGCGTTTCTGCTGGCCCGCACTGCGGGGCACTTGCTTCGGCATTGCTATGAGGTGCACGGCAGAGATGAGCGCCGCGTCAACCGCGGTTGGTAGGCTTGAGACATGGACGCACGGACCGCGCCAGTGCCTCGCAAGTTGCAAAAGATCGATGCCTCACCGGCGCGCACGCTTAGCGCCATCGCCGCCATGGGAATGGCTTCGGGGCTCGGCTACCTGATGATCAATGACGCGCTCTCGGCGTGGTTAGCCGATTCGAAGTGCGATGTGACCTCGATCGGGCTGTTCTCACTGTGCGCGCTGCCTTACGGGCTCAAGTTCCTTTGGGCTCCTGTGCTCGACTTTCACAGCTTCCCGGGATTGGGATGGCTGGGTCGGCGGCGGTCGTGGCTGGTTGCTTCCATGCTGGCATGCGCCGCATTCATCCTGATTCTGGCGGCAGTCGGCGCCGCAGGGGAACTCGCACAGCAGCTGCAGTTCGTTGGGTTGGTAGCGCTCACTCTCGCTCTCTGTTCAGCCACTCTGGACATCGTGGTTGATGCCTTCCGCGCCGATGCAGTTACGGAGCGGTCTCTCGGCGCCGGGGCATCTCTATATGTGTCGGGCTGGCGCTCATCCGTGGTAATCGCTGGTGCGGTGGTGTTGATGCTTCCCGACCGCATCGGATGGCCGGCAGCGATCGCCTCGATGGCGGTGTTGATGCTTCTTCCGCTGGCGGCAACTCTCCTCACCCAAGAACCCACGCGAGGGAGTGCCCCCGCCACATTCGCCGATGCGGTCAAGCTCCCGCTTAGAGACCTTTCGAGCAGATTCGGCAACTCATTCATCACTCTCGTCGTCTTTGTGCTGCTGTACCGACTTCCCGATCTGTTTGCCGGACGCATGGTGATGCCCTTCTTGATGAACGAACTTCACTTCACCAAGGACGAAATAGGGTTGTTGCGTCAGTTCGGGGGGGCAATGGTCACCATCGTCGGCGCGCTGCTCGGGGGATTGCTAGTGCGACAACTGGGTGTCCCTCGCTGCCTCCTGATCTTCGGCGTGCTGCAGGCGGCCAGCAATGGTGGATATCTCCTGCTTGAGCAAGCGGGGCACAACCTTTGGGTGTTCGCGGGTGCGATCGCAGTAGAAAACTTCTGCAACGGGTTGGTCGCGAGTGTGTTCGTCGCGTATCTGATGAGTCTCTGCAGCCCGCGAGCATCAGCGACTCAATACGCGATCTTCTCGGGACTGATGTTCGGCACAGCTGCCCTGCTGGCAGCGCCGACGGGGTACTTCGTGCAGTCGCTCGGATATCAGGGATTCTTCCTGCTCTCGATTGCACTCGGGCTGCCAGGGATCGCCCTGCTTCCCTGGGTGGCGCGACTGGGCGAGACCAGCAAACTTCGGTAGCGACCTACTTCGGATCCTCGGGTGATGAACGGTCGGCCGACTTCAGACTGGCCTCCTCTTCCACGCGCAGAGCCGCTGCACGAATAGTGTCATAGGCACTGGCGAGAATCCCCGCTAGCGGAAACTTCCCCCCCATTGAAGTCGGACCCAATCGGCGCAGAAGCGCATGGGGTGCATGGGGCTGAGCCGCCGAAGCCTCGAAGTCTGTGAGCGAGTTTCCCGGTCGCCAGAAATCATGAAGGCACTCCTCCACCGGAGGGAGATCCGCCGCCGCCGCGGCAGCCGGGGGAATCGGGTGGGCCTGTGACATGCCGCGAGTAGCCAGCGCCCGCGCTTCCTGAAGTCGATCCAGCAATCTCGTGCCCGGCATTCCCCGCAAAGTGAATAGGAGCAGCGGCTCCTGTTCAATGCGTTCGGCGGCATGTGCCAGAGCGGCGTAGGCGTGCTTGCAAGGCGCGCGTTCTGTGCAGGTGCACTCAATCTTCACATCATCTGCCCCGGCCGGAAGAAGCGAGAGGCCGAGTGTCGCGAACAACCGATCGGCGCTCAGCGGCATCTCCCCGGTGGTGAGACGGGCTGCGTACACCGCCTCTTGCGCCATTGCTTGCAGAGATCGATCCCAATCTTCACGAGACCAAACGACAAATGACACAGTAGTGCGGTAGCGGCGAGCGGCGCGGCCCTGGACTGCGGCTTCGCAGAGCCCTGAATGCAAGGTCATCGTCGCCACCTGCCCCTGCACCGCATACTGCAGCCCTTCCTCACGCGCACTGGCGCTGAACCCCACGGTTGCCGCGGCAAACCAAGCATTGGCTGGCCAGGGCAGATCGTCCATGCCGGCGCGGCGGCGCAATCGAACTCCGTGAGGAACTCGCCGGGGAGTGTCCTGCCGTCGGAAGTTGTCCTGGAATGGTGACTCGGTCATGTTCCCTCCTCAAGAGCTGATCGCCGCAGAGTGAGAACATCGCGCAGTTGAGTGGTGGAAAGTTCGGTGAGCCAGGCATCACCGGAGCCGATGATCTGGGTGGCGAGTTCTGTCTTTGCCTCAATCATTTGATCGATGCGCTCTTCAAGAGTGCCGGAGCAAATGAACTTGTGCACATTCACCGTTCGAGTCTGGCCGATACGGAAGGCGCGATCGGTGGCCTGGTTCTCCACGGCGGGGTTCCACCATCGGTCAAAGTGGAAAACATGATTGGCGCTGGTGAGATTGAGTCCGACTCCACCAGCCTTCAAAGAGAGCACAAAGATGGGCACGGCAGGATCGTCGGACTGGAACCGAGCGACCATGGCATCGCGTTTGGCTTGAGGGGTGCCTCCATGCAGAAAGAGCGGTTCCAGATCGTGCTCGTGACGGAGCATGGCGCATAGCAAGTGGCCCATCTGTCGGTACTGGGTGAAGATGAGGGCGCGATCACCGGCGGCCAGGAGTTCGCCCACCATCTCCAGAAGTCGCTCTGTCTTTCCCGATCGATGGGAGAGTCGGCCCCCAGAGGCGACCGCTTCGGCAACGGCGCGTGAGGGCTCTGCCGCATCCTCGCGCTCCTGCGCCCCATCGGATCGAGTCGCCTCAGCATCAGGCAGATCAACGGCGCCCTCGCGCAGGAAGTGAGCAGGGTGGTTGCATATCTGCTTGAGCTTCACCAGTGCCGAGAGCACGAGGCCGCGGCGGCGAATGCCATCCGTGGCGTCGACCTTGGTGAGCATGTCTGCCACCACCGAGTCATAGAGCCGCGCCTGCTCGCTGGTGAGCGGCACATGCTGGCGGCCCTCTATGAGTGGGGGCAGATCCGTTATTACTTTGGGATCTGTCTTGAGGCGGCGCAGCACCACGGGTCGCACGATGGACCGCAGCCGATCGGTACTGGAACTATCGCGATGCCGCTCGATGGGAACGACGAAGGAGCGGCGAAAGTCCGCCTGAGTTCCCAGATAACCCGGGCAGCAGAACTCAAGGATGGACCAGAGTTCACTCAACCTATTCTCGACCGGGGTTCCCGTCAGAGCGATGCGGTGATCGCTCTCGAGGGCGCGGATCGACGCGGTCTGCTTGGTGGGCGGATTCTTGATGTGCTGCGCTTCGTCGAGCACAACTCGAGCCCAGCGCATGCGGCCGAAGCTCTCCTTGTCGCGCACGATGAGTGCGTATGTGGTCAGGACAACGTCATGGCTGCGGGCCGCCTTCTCAAACGCTTCTCCGGTGGGCCGATCAAGTCCGTGTTGGCGGTGGACCGTCAGCGTGGGTGAGAAGCGTTTCAACTCGCATTCCCAGTTGCCCAGCACCGACATGGGAGCGACCAACAGCGTCGTGCCAATCTCGACACCAGCTTCCGCCGTCTCGCGCTCGTGAAGAAGCAGCGCGATCAGCTGGATGGTCTTTCCCAATCCCATGTCATCGGCAAGACAGGCGCCGAGTCGATGTCGGGACAGGAACGCGAGCCACGATAGTCCGACCTGTTGATATGGGCGAAGTGATCCCTGGAATCCCTGCGGTTGCTCGACCGGCTTCAGAGCCTCCGCGCCGCCAGATTCGCCGAAGGCATCGGCGACCCAGCCGCTTGAGGTCATGCCAATGATGTTCAGCCCACCAACGGGCCCCGTGATCCTGTTAGCAAGTCGCAGTGCCTCGAGCAGAGTCATGGTGCCGCCTGGTTGCTCGCGCAGGAAGCGCACGGCGCCCTCCAGGTCCTCGGGGCGAATCTCGGCCCACTTGCCGCCGACTCGAACTAGTGGCACGGCGGTTTGTGAAAGTGCTTCGAATTCCTTGAGTGTGAAGGGCTGATCCCCCAGAGAAATCTGCCAGCGACATGTGACCAGCGCCTGTAATCCCAGCGATGAATCAGTGGCACTGCCGCCGCCCGCGCTGGCAACGGGATCAACGATTAGGCGAGCTCCCAGCCGACTGCTGGCGCTTCCCCACCAGTCGGGGAGCACGACATCTACTCCACTCTCTAGCAAGATGGGTGCGTACTCGGAGAGCAGTGCGTAAGCCTCTTTAGTGGACAGTTCGATGCTGGCGGGAGAACCCTCTTCAAGAGCATCCTCGAGGCGGGGCCACACTCGAGCTGCTCGCCCAAGCTCATGCACCAGCAGCTCGCTGAGTTCCTCGCCTCGGGCACTGCTTCGGGCTCCACGCCGACCTGATGCCTGGGACCACACTTGGTTGGCATCCACCACGGTCAATGAGTCATGCGATGAAAGCAGAAACGACACCAGCCAGAGATCATCTGAGCCGCTCTCTATGGGGGCGGGTTCCTGTAACTCCAGCCGCAGCCGCAGGGGTTTGCTATCTCCGATCTCGATGAGACCAGAAAGCCAGTCCCGTGCTCCGCGCAGAAGATTCACCTCGACGCGATCAGGCTGCTTCACAGTCCGCGATGGGCCCAGCAAACCCGAGAGCCAAGCAACATGGGGATCAGCACCAGCATCGCGGTCAGCCAGCGACTCTAGGTAATCCTCCTGCGTCAGGGCATCACGCACCACGGCATCGATGGTCGTTGAAAGAAATCCATCGACGATAGGCCACGCTGAGCGGCCCTGACAGTCGAGCGCGGCGCGAGCGATGGCCGGGGCACTACCGAGCAAGTCCGAGAGGCGTTGATTGGCTGCCCCTTCGTGCGCCCAAGCCTGCCACGAGGCTTCATACCCGCCGCCGCGACCCTGAGTGATTGAGGGAACAACGCGCTGATCGACCAACAACTCAGATGTCATCCGGGCCAGCGCGCACCACCAATGTAGATCATGGCCGCACTCGATCCGCTCATCCAGAGTGTCTGCTGAGAATCGGAGTCGAAGCAAGGCTCGCAGTGCGCCTTGCGGCGAAAGCGTCAGCAAGGGGATCTCCACCGGTTCAGTCTGCAGAGCCTCGTCAGAAGAGATGCTCACTCCCAGAAGTGCGCTCATGCGGGCACTCGGTAGTGGTGTGCTGCTCCCTACAAGGTGAGGCATCATGATCGAACACGCGCCTTCGCCGACTAGGTCGGTGCTGGTGACCACGCCTGCATCTACGAGTGCGTTGCGCAGCGAGGCGGCGCTCATCGCGAAGGGATGAGGGTGAGCGACCCCGTTAGAGGTGGACCCTGTCCTCAGCGCATGCGCCAGAGCCAGCGACTCACCCCACAAGTGCAGTCTGGAGTTGGTCCAACAAGCGTGAATGACGAGTTTCGAGGAGGCCTTCTCCGGCAGCATGGGGTCCTATTGATTGCGCTGGGACTTGAACCCAGGACCTAGCGGTTAAAAGCCGCTTGCTCTACCGACTGAGCTACGCAATCTGAGGGGTTGTGG
This sequence comes from Phycisphaerales bacterium, assembly GCA_009692045.1. Taxonomy (GTDB): domain Bacteria; phylum Planctomycetota; class Phycisphaerae; order Phycisphaerales; family SM1A02; genus SYPI01. The sequence goes on from SIAA01000020.1 coordinate 12,882, forward strand.
GTAATAAACAAGGGCGAAAGAGTCTACCAGACCACGCATTGATTCACCTCAGTTTGTTCAGCACCGCACATGAGAGTCCGATAATAGTTGAATCGATCCAAAGCCATGGGCGGCAAGCCTATGAAACTGAGGTATTTGTCCGATCAAACTTGATCTGAGAGGTGCTCCATAATAATGATGTGTTCCATAAATAGAATCTCCAGTTTCACCAATCAGACTGCCGATTCAGTCATGGCAGCCCTGCATTTCTCGGACCTTAAACCAACCAGCTCTAATGCCACAGTCACCCTCCAGCCCACTTGTCCATCAGTTTCTGGATTATCTCGTTTCCGAGCGCCACTTTAGTCCTTACACCAGCCGTTGTTATGGTCTGGACTTGCGCCAGTTCGTTGATTATCTAGTGTCAGCGTTCTCGCTGAGCGCAAACGAGAAGGCGGAGGCTGAGGCCCTAAAGGCCGGTAAGCCGGGCACTACCACCATTACCGGCTACATCCTCGGCATCAATGTGGACCTGCTGCGCGCCTATCTCACCAAGATGAGCGAGCAGGGCTACTCAGCGGCGACGACCGCGCGAAAGATTGCCACCCTACGGTCATTTCACAAGTGGATGGAGAAGCGGGGGATTGTGACATCGAATCCGATGACCATGATCCGCACGCCAAAGCAACCTCGCCGGCTCCCCAAAGCCATCACGGTGGACCAAGTGGAGAAACTCCTCGCGGCGCCGGGGACTGGGGACCTGCTCAGCGCCCGCGATCGTGCCATTCTTGAGACTCTCTATTCGACAGGAATTCGCGTCAGCGAAGTTGTCGGAATCAACCGGGGAGACCTCGATGAGGCGGGAAGCGTGATCATGATTCGCGGCAAGGGTCGCAGAGAGCGACGAGTACCGGTCGGGTCTCATGCCATGGAGGCGCTGAAGCGATACATCTCCATGCGGGATGCCGAGCGAGGTCCTGGTGAACCTGCCCGCGCTCTCTTTGAAAACAAACATGGGACTCGACTCTCGAGTCGATCAGTGCGCCGCAAGGTCGCCAAGTATCTCGTGATAGCTGGCCTCGATCCGGCCATCAGTCCCCACACCATCCGCCACTCATTTGCCACGCACTTGCTTGACAACGGTGCTGACCTGCGCAGCGTGCAGGAGTTGCTAGGACATCAGTCGTTGAGCAGCACTCAGATTTACACGCATCTCTCGACGGCTCGAATGCGCCAGGCTTATGACAAAGCACATCCGCGCGCCCAGTGAGTGCTGCTGCGCCTGACTAACGAGGGTTGCCTAACCGCTCGCGTCGCGCGGCACTACTTTGCAGTTCTAAGCCGCTTCGCTGGTTTACGCCTCTTGGCGGTGGGGCCGGAATCAGCATGGTCAAGAGGATCGCCAATCGCCAACACCTTGGCGGTCTGCCTAGCTCGATACCCGAGCAGTGCTTGCTCCACAAAGCGATCCTCACCCGCGAGCATCGCCGCCGCGAACAGCGCCGCATTGGTAGCGCCGGATTTGCCGATGGCGAAGGTGGCGACAGGCACCCCGGGCGGCATCTGCACAATTGCCAATAGAGCATCGAGCCCCTTCAACGCTTTGCCCTCGATGGGAACCCCCAACACTGGCAGGTGGGTGAGAGCGGCAGTAACTCCGGGTAAATGAGCGGCGACTCCCGCTCCGGCAATGATCAACTTCAGTCGGCGCTTCGCCGCAGTGGTCGCATACTTGATCAGCAACTTGGGGGCGCGGTGCGCGCTCACTACCAATCGCTCATGAGGAATCGCCAGATCCGTAAGCGTTTGAGAAGCGTGCCGCATCGTTTCCCAATCGCTCTGCGAACCCATGATGATGCCAACTAGTGCGGGTCTTCGTGCCATTAGGCCATACTAACTGCCGCCGCTACTCAGTACCCGGGTCCGTTTCCAGGCTGGGCATATGCAGGTGTGTCCCCGGTCATCGGGAAGTCTGGATTGTCCACAGTCGGGTCATCATTAGTCCCGTCATTCTCATCGAGGATGGGGACTGCGACATCTCCTCCCTCGCTCTTCTGAACGGCAGTCGGAGCAAAGTCAGAGGTGAAGAGCGGCTTCTCGCATCCAGTCACCAGAAAGGAGCAGGCAAGGAGTGAGGCAAGCGTGATGGCACTAGGGAAATGAGTACTGAGTTTCATTGGGAGCCTCTGCCGTGATGATAGTCAGGTGCTCTCACTGGCTGCTTGCGATCGAACTCGATTTGAGAAACTATGGGACGGGCGCAGAGAGTGTGCGCCAAGTCAGTCATCCCAAGTGGGGCGTATTGCCAGCAGTCGACTCCCACATCCGTAGACCGTCCGATTTCTTCCACAGTGCCGTGAGTGTGTGAATAGAGATGCACTGAGCCATCGCGCTGCCCTTGCCAGACACGCAGCGGATAGTGAGTCATCACCACGCGGCAATCATCCGCGAGCTTGAACGAAAGCAGGTCATGCACCGACTCGAAGAGTCTGTCAAACCTTCGCTCACCTCGTGGATCATGATTACCGCGAATCAGCACGATGCGCTGGCAGTGGATCTGCGCGCGAATCTCGCAGGCCAGCGCCAACTGGGCCTTGCGCGGCATAGGACCGGTGAAATCGCCCAAGTGAAACAGCCGATCCTTTCGCCCCACTACCTCATTGACCTTGGCGATCAGTGCCTGGTTCATCGACTCAACTTCGGCAGCAGTGCTGCAGTCACCACCACCAGCAGCGACCAACGACTGGCGGCCAAACATCGCTACCGCCTCGGAGTGCCCAAAGTGTGTGTCCGCTGTGACCCATGCGGGGCGTGGCATGGGGGGCGATCCTAGCGCAGGCTTGTATCCTCCATCTCCCATGGCCGAGACCTCGATTGGCGAAACGAGTACGACCAACGAACTGCCGTTCCGCTACTCGGCAGCGTTGGCCGATGGCATCGAGCGTCGGTGGCAGGCGCACTGGGACCAGGAACACACATTCCAATCGCTCAATCCCTCCGACAAGGGCTTCGACGCATCGCGCCCCAAGTATTACTGCCTCGACATGTTTCCCTACCCATCGGGTGCCGGGCTTCATGTGGGGCATCCCGTCGGGTACATCGCCACCGATGTGATTTGCCGTTACAAGCGGGCCCGTGGCTTCAATGTGCTGCATCCAATGGGATGGGATGCCTTTGGATTGCCAGCGGAGCAGTACGCGGTGCAGACTGGCGTGCATCCATCGGTAACCACCCGCAACGCGATCAATACATTTCGCAAGCAACTGAAGCGCTTTGGGTTTTCCTACGACTGGGGTCGGGAGTTGGCCACGATCGATCCCGATTACTACAAGTGGACCCAGTGGATCTGGTTGCAGTGCTATCACGCCTACTGTGATCCCAAGACGGGCAAGGCGCGGCCCATCGGCGAGCTTGAGTTCGCCCTCGCTAGGGAGAACCGTGAAGTGGAGTTGCCACCAGCCGTGGTGATAGCCGCCGCGGGTACTGCGGGCACTGCGCCGCGCGCGCACATCCGAAAGCGCTGGCTCGACTGCACCCGCGCCGAGCGTCAGCAATACTTGGACACGCTACGACTCGCATATCGCGGGGGGCAAACCGTGAACTGGTGCCCGAAGCTGGGAACGGTACTGGCCAACGAAGAGGTGATCGATGGCCGCAGCGAGCGCGGTGGCCATCCCGTGTTCCGCATGCCGCTCTTGCAGTGGATGTTTCGCATCACGGCCTTTGCTGATCGTTTGCTGGAGGACCTGCAACTGGTGAACTGGCCGGCAAGCACACGCAGCATGCAGGCGGAGTGGATCGGTCGGAGCGATGGCGCAGAGGTCCGGTTCGCTGTCTCAGCGCTGCCGTCCCTTGCGGTGGTGGGGGAGGCGATGCCCGATCTGGAGGTATTCACAACGCGGCCAGACACGCTATTCGGCGCCACCTACATGGTTGTTGCTCCCGAGCACGCGCTGGTCACTCGAGCTCTCGCCGTGCCCGCAGCCGGAACCAATAGTGCTGCTCTCGCCGCCTATGTGGCGCTGGCTCGCAATCGATCCGATGTGAATCGCCAGTCAGAGTCGAAGAACAAGTCTGGCGTGTTCACCGGTTACTTCGCGCGCAATCCCGCTACAGGCGAGGCGATTCCTGTGTGGACGGCCGACTATGTGCTCATGGGCTACGGCACCGGGGCGATCATGGCTGTCCCCGGGCATGATCAACGCGACTTCGAGTTTGCTCAACTATTCGGGTTGCCGGTCAAGCAAGTAGTAACAGTTGCTGGGGTGCCATTCACGGGAGAGTGCGCCGTGTCTGGTGAGGGTGTCGCCTGTGCCAGCAGTAGCGCAGCGTTGACTCTCGATGGCTTGGCAACCGCCAACGCCAAAGAACGAACGATAGCGTGGCTCGAGTCTGTAGGTAACGGCAAGCGCCGGGTGCAATATCGATTGCACGATTGGTTGTTCAGCAGGCAGCGTTACTGGGGCGAACCCTTCCCCGTTGTGTTCGATGAAGAGGGCCTGCACCACCCGGTGTCGGAGCGGGCATTGCCTGTGTTGCTTCCCAGCCTCGCCGACTTTGCCCCGGTGATCAGCGATGCGCCCGTGCCTCCTCTGGGGAAGGTGGTGGAGTGGGTGCAAACCACTGCGGGTGCCGCTGGTGTAGATGCGAGCGAACTGCCTCCCACCACCAAGGTGCGGCGCGAGACCAACACCATGCCCAACTGGGCCGGGTCCTGCTGGTACTACCTGCGCTTCTGCGATCCCCACAATGATGCCAGGTTTGTTGATTCGGTCGCGGAGAGGTACTGGATGGGGAACGGCGGCGTCGACCTCTATGTCGGCGGTTCAGAGCATGCAGTGCTGCACCTGCTCTATGCAAGATTCTGGCACAAGGTCCTCTATGACTTGGGTCATGTGTCCACGGTGGAGCCGTTCGCCACTCTGTTTCATCAGGGACTGATGACCTCGTTTGCTTACGCACGGCCGGATGGGAGTCTTGTTCCTGCGGATGAAGTGGTCGAGCGCGGGGGCAAGTTCTTCGAGACGGCGACGGATGGAACTCTCGAGCAGATAGTCGCCAAGATGTCCAAGAGCCTGAAGAATGTCATCAACCCCGATGACATCGTGGCCCAGTTTGGAGCGGACACGCTGCGGTTGTACGAGATGTACATGGGGCCACTGGAGGCGAGTAAGCCATGGAACGCCCGAGACATCTCCGGGGTGTTCCGCTTCCTGCAGCGGTTCTGGAGATTGGCCGTTGATGAGCAGACAGGTAACGCGGCGTTGGCGCGTGAGGCTGATCCCAAGCTGGAGCGCCTGCTGCACCGGACGATTCAACGAGTTGGTCAGGACATTGAGCGGCTGGCGTTCAACACCGCGATCGCCGCTCTGATTGAGATGGTGAATGCGGCCACCAGGCCCACGGAACTCCGCGATCCTGCTGGTGGCGGTCTGACAGGGGATCAGCTGCATCGGTTGACTATTGCCCTCGCGCCGCTTGCCCCTCACATTGCTGAAGAGGTGTGGGCGAGACTGGGTAACAAGTCGAGCATCTCTGGCTCGCAGTGGCCCGCGGTGGACGCAAGACTCTTAGTTGATGACGAGGTTGAGATCCCCGTGCAGGTCTTGGGCAAACTGCGCGGGCGCATCATGGTTCCGGCCTCGGATGCGGGGGATGTCATGAAGCTCGAAGCCTTCGCCTTGGCGCATCCCGCAGTTGAAAAACTGCTGGGGGGGAAGCCCGTGCGTAAGGTCGTGGCGGTCCCGGGCCGCATGGTGAACTTGATTATCTAAGACTTAGGCGCGGCGACGGCTGCGAGTCAGGCCAGCGATGGCCAGAAGCGCCAGAGCGCCAGGTGCAGGCACGCCGAAACTAAAGGCCTGGGAGCCGCCGGAAGCAAAGGTGGCATTCCCCAGCAGGCCGCTCGTGGGGCTGAATGCCATGCAGCCCCCGATTGTGTCGTTCGAACGCCAACCGTCGCCATAATCGTCGTACATCGTCATGGTGTAGACATTGTCCGCGACATCCAGATTGATGGTCGTGTAATAAACGAACCCGTCGGTGCCGTTGGAGGTGAGCTGCCCGGATAACTGATTGAAGTTCCAGAGCGCGACTGCTGTGCCGCCGTTAGCAGTGAGTTCTGCCCGCGCGTTGTCATCGGCGTAAAAAGCATCCACCTGAAACACGAGCTGCACCATCGATGCCTGCGCGGCTGATGTGAGGGCGAGAACGGCGAGGGTAGCGATTGGGGTGTAGCTCTTCATGGTGATCTCAGTTGCCGATGAATCTGTCGGAACCAATGACTGCGTAGAGTTCGCCAACGCGAACGCCCACACCCCTTTGCCTTCACTCCTTATCTGGTAGTCGCTTCCTAAGAACCACGAGAAAGCGAACTAGATGCAATTTATCACAATGGGTCAACAAAGCCAGAAACAATGCTTCCCGCTTGGTTGAAACTCCGCAATAAATCTGCGGCCACCATTGTGAATCAAAGAAGAGTGTGCAATAACTGCTGATGTGTCTGAAAACCGAGGGGAAGCCAGCCGAGCGTTGAACGCTTCACAATCTGTATAAATACGCAGGGGACAAAGACTTCCTGACGCGTTCTAGAGTTTCGCTCAGGTGCGCTGCAGTATATGTATCAATGTTATTGGACAAATCAATTTGCGTCTGAAGTTGCCCAGCCAGGTGCTGAAGTTGGGCTCGCGCCAAAGTCGCCGAGGCGGTCCCCGTGGCTCCAGAGGAGTCTGGAGCAAGCATCAGGTCAATCATGCGGTCCGTCCACTGGCGCTGCAAGTTGCGACGAAGGCTGCTGATCATCGGCGATCGATCAGAGAACTGACCGTCTGGCCGGTTCTCAACCTCGGTCCAGACTGCCGACCTGACAATGGTCAAGAGCTCGGGGATGGTCAGGGCATCCGCAGTGGCTGGCGTCATCAACTCGTTGTCGTAGACGCGAGCGAGGGTGCCTGGATTGAGAAGGTTGGTGAGGGCCATGGTCTGGATAGCCAGAATGCGATCATGAATAGGCCATGCCGGTGGCGCCATGATGTCACTCATGCCACCATTATCCATCCAGCGCCCAACTGAGAGTCGAGCGAGCAGCTCGGGGCTCAGGCCGAATGCCTGATCGCGCAGTGAGTACTCGATCACCATTCCCAGCGCGCGCCGCTGCTTCGCGGGGTCGACTGGCAGCACTGGTGCAGTTTCGCCTGGGTCTCCCTTGTAGTTGCGAGCGACGCTGGCGCCGCCGATCCAATCAGCGGCAACATTTATGGCCTGAACCTGCTTCCCCAGCAGAGTTTCATAGGCCCGGCGCGCTCTCGACCACGACTCACCCTGCTTCACGATTCGGTCGAGAATCTGAGCGCGAAGGGATCCAACCAACCTCATCTGGCTGTCGGCAAAATCAAGTGGGTCCTTGGCAAGGTCGAAGCGCCGCGCCATCGGATCGGGGCCCATCGTGTCCTCATCGGTCGCGTAGGCATGTCCTGGATCGTTCACCTTGGCCAGAATCGGCTTGAGGTCCTTTTCCAGCGTGTATCCATACTCAATGGCCCAGTTATCGTAGGTGCCGACCTCGGTCATGCACCACAGTCCCTGCACCGGCCCATCTCCCATGTTGATGTTCACGGGCAGATAGTCCATGACGCTGTTGGAGAGTTGCACCGCCGCGTCAGTATTCAAGTCGGACATCGTGTACATGCCGGAGCCCTTGAAGTTGTGGCGCAATCCCAGAGTGTGACCAACTTCATGCATGATTACATCCTTGATGAGCGGTCCCACAAAGTTCTCGGGAAGGCCATCGATGAACCCCGGCCGATTGGGGTTAGTGGGGTCTTCCTTCTTGGCTTCATCTGCCGGTTTGTCACCGGTGACATCGGCTTGCGCGAGGGGGAAGAGCTCTCCCATGCGAGCAATTGCGAGGTCGACCGATTTGGCTCGACCGCAGGTGCAGTACCCGTTCACTTGCGAGAGGCGACTGCTGAGGCCGTCTGCGCCCGGCGAGCCCAGCAACTCGGAAGCGTGCTCCACAGGGGCTGCGCTTTGCGTCGACTGAGCCAGTTCGGCGCGCAACTGGGCTGTTATGCGAGCACGCTGATCGGGAGCGGCCAACTGCACCCGCGGATCCCACTGCGGGCGACTGGCTAGCCAGGCTCGTGTCTGCGGGTCGAATGCTTGGCCAACAATCTCCGGCACCAGTTCCCAGGTTCGCACATAGTTGTTCACGAATCCTTCATCCATCACGATGTCGGCGTCGAGAATCTCGCCCGTCTTGGGATGAACGCGGCTCGGTCCGATGGCGAATCCCATGTTGGCGTTAGTCCACAAAACGAAGTTGTAGCGCGCGTCCTCAGGGTCCTTCTCCATGTGGGCGCCGGTCCGCGCGTCCTGCTGATAGACCTGAACTGCGCCGTCAATGCCAATCTTTTCAAAGGCCTTGTTCCAACCAAGGATTCCATCGCGAACCCAGCGACGATAGCGAATCGGCGTGGTGTGTTCGATGTAGAACACGATCGGTTCCTTGGGAGGGCTGAGTGACAGATTGGGATCCGCCTTCTCAATGCGCCACCTATTGATGTAGCGCACGAATGGGTCCTCCTTGGAGGGATGGCCCACATCCATGAAGGCGGTGGTGAAGTAACCGACCCGTTCATCGGCGGCACGCGGGACATAGCCCGTGTCTTCGGGAATCTCACTGAGTGAATAGTGGATGGTGGCGAGTACGCCGCCGCGAATGGGAACCTTGAAGGCGAGCTCCACATTCTGGGGGAATCCCTTGGCTTTCGTCACTTCGATCAACGATGCGTCGAGTCCAGCAACGCGGTTGTTGAAGAACGAGGCGGCGCCGCGGCCGAACAGGTTTGTCAGGTCGATTATCCATCCGCCGCCCGGTCCCACGCCCTCGATGGGGGCCTTGAATACGACTCGATCGGTGAACACGCGCTCCCGACCCAACTTTGACTCGTCATCACCGCTGCTGCGAACTTCTAGGTTGGGTTGAATGAATGCCACCTGCTTATCGAACCTGCGGAAGTGTCCGTAGAGGTCTCCGAACTGAACTCCTGCTTCAGGAACTCCACCGGCGATCGTGTAGGCAAGGAAGAGCAGCTTTTGCTCGATTTTCGCCGGCAGTTCCACCTTTATCTGGATGCCCTTCTCGTCCTTCCACATTCGGAAGAGCCCATTTACCCCATCGAGATTGGCCACGATCTCTGTGTACTTCTCTTTCTCGGGGTCCCACTTGGGGAAGTCCTTTGTTGGGTCGTAGGCAGCCTTGCCATCCTTGGGAGACTTCTCGGTTTCAGGGGGAGTCGGCGCTGCTGGGCCCTGCGCTGCTGGGCCCTGCGCCGCAGCGACTGGTGCCAGAGCAAGTGCGCCTGCACAGATCAGTCCCAGCAAGTTGGTTCGCAGTGAGGTCAGGCCGGAGCGGATAGCGGGAGTGGCGGTTGGTGTGTTTGTCATAGGTGGTTCGACCATATATAAGGATAGCCAGTGGGATCGCTCTGGCAGTACGCTTAGATCCTCAATGGGGATCACCGATTCACCACAAGATCGAGATGGCCTCCCCTGGGGACTCACCGAGCTGGATGCCAGCGGGTTTGTGGTGTTTTTACAGGCCCCAGAGCAGCCCGTAGCAGCAGATGTGGGTCGCGCCATCGAGGAGTGGATTGGCAGCCCGAGTGAGTCGAGCATCGAACCGCTGCCCACAAGCAATGAGGAGAGATGGGCGATTCGGGTTCATGCAGAGGGGGTGGCGTGCCCAATTATCATCTGGTGTGAAGAGGCCGCGGTGCTTGAGCCTACCGGTGATGAAGAACTCGATGCCGTCCTGACCACCTGCCCCTGGGTGATTCGCGCCCAACTGATATTTGCTCCGAGCGAGGCGATTTCCGAGTACTTCATGGTGGTCTCATTGCTGGGCACGATTGCCCCGGAGTCCCCCGCGATTCTGGATGTAGTTACCAGCGAGTTCATTGAGCGCGAGACTCTTGACACCGACTTTCTCGCAGAGGATGCGCTGCCAAATGAGTCATTCCTATATGCCAAGATTCTCTATGACGATGACGATGCGCCCGGAGGATTGACCATGATCGCCACACAAGGCCTGCTGCGCTGCGGCCTTCCTGAGCTGGAGGTCGTGGGAGTTCCGGTTGAGCAGCAGCATGCCGCGGCAGTGGTGCTTGATGTGACAGTTGGGCTGGCACTGGAGGCGGGATTACCCGACCCGGGTGGAACATTTGCCCTCGGAACTGGTCTCGAGGTGATACTCATGCCCGCGGCACAAGCATCGGCAGGCATCAAAGCGGGCGAAGTCGGCTCGACGCAGTGGCGTCACAAACTGGAGACCGAGGGTCAGTTCGACACCTCGCAACCGCATGCCTGCCTGTGTCAGCCGAGTTCGGCAGCAGGCGAGCAGATGGGTTGGCCATCATTGGTAGCTGCCGCAATGCTGGCGGGCGATGCCAGCGTCTTCGTCAGTGCCACGGCCCGCCACCGTCTGGGCATGCGGGCGCGCCGATCATTCTCAGCGTTCGCGACAGCGTTTGCTTCGCTGGCTCGCCCGAGCAAACCAGAGTGGGTCCGCATCGCCCACGAGGGATTCATGGTGCAGATCGCCGAAAGCAGCGCCCCAGCATCCGGGGGTGCCGTGCAGTCCTGGTGGCGCGTCGATCATCTCGATGGCGACGGCGTCGATGCTCTGCGGGTTGCCCGGGGCTCGGCTGACGCGATCGATCACCGCCGCATCGATAGCACTGATGTGATGGACTGGCGCGTGGAACTTCCCGTGGAGGGGTCTCCTTTCGGTCCGTGGGAACCTGACGCGCTCCTCGCTGCCGTAGACAAGGTTCGCACACAGGAATCACCATGAGTGACGATCTCATCACCGTGTTCATGGCATCAACCGAGTTCGAGGCCGAGACCGTAGCAGCAACCCTTAGGGAGGCTGGGCTGCCTGTGGCAGTATTCCCCAGCACATCAAATGCGCTCGGCATCGCCCTCGGGGGTGCGGGGTCGTTGTTCGGTGTGCCGGTTCAAGTTCGTGACTGCGACTGTGCGCGCGCGCGCGAACTGCTCAAGGCCCAGAAGCTCGTCGCCGAAAGTGTTGACTGGGACTCCGTGGATGTTGGTTCTCGTGATGAAGAGGCGTCTAAGCTCGGGACTCTGCCGCCGCTGGCGCGCGCAGTGGGAAACACCCTGGTTAGATTGGGACTGATCGCTGCCGCCGCGGCGATCGTGCTGGGGCTACTTGCCATGATCCTCAGTCTTGGTGGCTGCGCCTATCGTCTCGAAGGCAGAGCTGTCGAGGGTTCGTTCGATGGGGCAGCGGTGGTGCCTAGCAATAGCGAGGTGATGGGATCGCACATTCCGCAGGCGCGCATCCAACTCTGGCGCGATCCCGACTCGCTCGGGCGCACACTGGCTGCCGAAGCACAGAGTGGTAGCGATGGTCGATTCGTGCTTGAAATCGCGGCGTTCGGTGCGGGGTGGCTCGATGAGCAGTGGTCCATTCGCGTGACACGCGTTGGCTACACGGGCCTGGAGCAGCACTTCAAGCTTCCCATGAAGCCTGATGATGTGGTGCTGGAAATAACGCTCACTCCCGGGCGCGAAAGCAAGTTCCGCGATCGGGAGGGCTCGGACGCTCTGAAGCGCGAAGCAGATAGCTTTGGCTCGGGTTCCATCCGCAATCGGTAGTTGAGCACGGATTCGCGCCCTTGAGCAAACGCTAGACTCAACGGTATGCCAGCAAGCAGATCCAGAACGGTGGAGTGGCGTCGAAGTATGCAGCAGGTATTCGAGCGGGGCGGCACTCTGGAAATAGCCGTGGCCCGACCTGGGTCACAGGCGCATGATCCCGCCGAGCATGTGACGGCATCAGACTTGGTCTTTCGCCTGAAGATTCTCGAGCTTGCGGATGATCACATTTCTATTGAGGGAGCAGTTGCTTTGGGCAAAGCGATCAAGATTCAGGATGGCACGGAGTTGGTCGGGGCGATCACCATCGGACAGAATCGCTGGAAGTTCCGCTCGCGCGTGCTCTCATCGCAACCCGCGGGGCGAGGAGAGGCGCTGCGCCTCGAACTGCCCGAGAGTGTTGAACGCTGCCTGCGCCGCTTCACCCGCTTCGAAGTTGCGGGGCTGCAACTGCCCACAATTGATGTTTATCCCTTGCTAGATCCCACCAGCACCACCAAGGCTGAGGAGTTCAACGAGTCAGTGTTCGCGGCAACCAATGCTGGTGCGGCGACTCCCTGCGGTGATCAGCCCATGCCAAAGGTTGGTCCCAAATTCAACGCGACCTTGATGAACATCGGCGGAGGCGGCATTGGTATTCGGGTTGAGGCCGCGGAGGCGGGCGCACTGAGTCGCCACCGCATATTTTGGTTCTCCATTCCCATGGGAGGGAGAGATGCGGTCCCGGTAGTCGCGTCAGGAAAGGTTGTGCACACGCACCTCGATTCATCCCAGTGCACCTACGCCGGCGTTTCCTTCGACTTCTCGTTCAGGCCGACGCACCAGACGACTGTTGCGGATCAGGTTGCGCTGCATATGACGCGCGCGCAGCAGCAGTGAAAGAGGCGTGACGGCGCAGATAGCGCTGCACGGTTGTCATGTAGGTCGCGTGCGACCAGGTGAGAGGGCTCACAGAAATCTGGGCGCCAGTACGAGGGTCGTACTGTTCTCCTAGAACTCCCGAGGGCATCGCGCGAGCCTGACACCACTCGAGGTACTCCTTGGCACGCTCGAGCTCCGTCAAGTTGGTAGCGCGCTCGATGACCCACTGTGCGTACCAAAGGGTGCAGATCACCCATGGGTTTCCGGGTACCTCATCCAAGTTGTGGCGTTCGACCTGATGGTAGTGATCGTTCTGATAGCGGGCGATGCCGCCCACATGCGTCCGCACCCAGAGTCGTTCTCCCACCGCCTTCATGTACGACTCCACCCGAGGATCGTCAGCAGGCAGGACCCCGAATGCGAAGAGTGCATACGCGCTCGCGTCCACCGTGAAGTCGAGGCGATAGCCACCGTCGCCGGTGGGTGTTGCCATGCGGGCAAACAGTCCGCGATTGCTATCCCAGAAGTGGCGCAGCATGGCGCCGCGCATGCGGTTAGCGCCCTCGCTGAACTCGGCGGCGCGATCTAGCGCTCCAAAGTCGCGGGCAAAGTCAGCCGCCGCTTGCAAGGCGCCAATTACGGCGCACACCGTGAAGAGATGAACGCCGCGGCGCTCCTCCCATAGATCCCAGGAGGGCAGAGGCAATCCGTTGTGATCGCGGTAGGAGAGCATCCAGGTCGCGGTGTCCACCACCAGCGGGTTGTAGAGATCCTTGATGAACTCAACATCGCGGTAAGTCTCAAAGTGGCGGCGGAGTGCCCAGACCACCAGCGCCGTCTCGTCCTGCTGGATGGGAAGAACTGGCTTGCCGTCGAGCACCCACGGATGCCAGGTCGAAGCCAGGGCACCAGTCGGGTGGTACTTGTGCAGGAAGTAGCCGCCCTTTTCGATTACTCGCTGGCAGAAGGTGAAGAAACGACGACTGAGCTCGCTCTGCCCAGCGAGCACGAGTGCGTGGGCGACCAGCGCGCCATCGCGGGGCCACATATAGGAGTAGGTATCGCCGGCAAAGTGGGTGATGTCGTAGTCATTGGCAGCGATGATCGCTCCATGATTATCGATCTGCGTGCGCACGATCAATCCGCTGCGAACATAGAGATCGCGCAGGTGCCGGGGCAGGGGAGAAAAATCGACACCCTCTTTGGTTGCCCACAGGCGCCAGTAAGCCTCGGTGCGTGACATCATCCTCTGCGGAGTCTTGGCTCGAACCTTGTCATCGAGCGCCACTACCTCCTGATGGGTGTGGCCAGCCGCAATCCAGTAGACAATCCGTTCCGTACCCTTGGGGCGCAGAGTGAGATTGAATCCAACGGTGGAGTCGACGGAGCCTTGGGCGATGGCATTGCGCGAGAGCAGCCCATCTTCGGCATCGCGCCAAGTGCCCTCGGCATCACCGATGCGCTTGGCTCCGGTCGCCCAGGCGTCGATGCCGTAGTTCGAGCCATCGAATCCGTTGAAGAGAAAGTAGCAGTCATCCTTGAAGTGGATGACACCACTGGTGCGTGGGTCGTAGACCACCGTGTCACCCACCGGGCTCTCATCGATGGAGAGATCCTGGTGGAAAAACAGGCGCACATCACGGGGACGATCATGAAGATCAGTCACCTCGACACTGCGAAAGTAGACGGGACTCCAGTAGTCGACGGCATCATGACAGAGGAGTTGAATGCCGAGTCGCTCGTGGCGCAGCCACACCTCGGTGACCATGGTGTCGGTCTTGTACCGAAGTTCACGGTGCCAGCCGGAGGCGTCGATCCACGCGAACTGTCCATCAGCCCAAACGCCGAATCGTTGCAGGTGACCACATGTGTGGTTGGGCATCCCCACATTGGGCCAGTGCAGGTCGCGAATGCGGTAGAGGTCGTCGAAGGCGACGAGCATCTCACCATTTCCAACTGGAATGTTGCGAGGCATGTGGGTACGCAAGCATAGTCAAGCGGCAGATTTGCGCCCTACAATGCCCACCCTTGCCCATGTTTGAGACTTGCGAAACTAGGTGCCTCTGTGAGCGACTCCGCGGGGTCTGTGATCTGGCGACCGCAGCAGCACGGCTGTCTGAGCGGATTGAACAGAGTGCTGGCCTCGCCGACAGTTCGATTAGGCGCATCGAAGTCGAGATCGAGCCGACGGACCCGCTGCTGTGGGCTGCTGCTCAACCGGCTGGTGACAGGGCTTACTTTCGCAGTCCGGAGGGCGACACTGATGTGGCCATGTTGGGCCGCATCCTCGTGGCAGATGACTGGCTGGACCCCCGCGTAGGGGCGCTGATGGCAGCGGAGCGGCCAACGATGAGCGAGTCCCCCTGCGGCGATCCATTCGATCCATACCTGCTGGTGACTCGTGCCTTTGATGCCGCGTCAGTGGATGATGGCTGGCTGCCATTCGGTTGCGAGCGACTTGCTCTAAGTGCCGTGGAGATGAGGCGAGTAGTTGGCCGATCCTTCTTGGCAGTGCACTTGGGAGGGAATCGCTCCCTCTCGCTGCGGGCACTGGCAGAGGTGGCAAGCACGAACGCTCCGCCCATCGGCACCATGTCCATGGTGGATGATGGCGATCTTGCCGCTTGGGTCGAGGCAGTGGATGGGGCGCTGGCGGAGATCGCTTCAGAGCGCATGGCCAAGGTGGTGCTGGCGCGAACGAGGCAGTACCAGTCAGCAACGGCGATCGATCCAGTGGCTCTGCTTCTGCGGCTGCGGATTGAAGAGCCCAACGCCTTTCATGTTTGCATCGAAGAGTCACAGGGATGCGCCATGGTGTCAGTCTCTCCCGAGCGTTTGTTTCGTCGAGAGGGATTGGAGATTGTGAGCCCTGCTATCGCTGGAACATGCGGTCGCGGGTCATCTCCCCAGGCGGATGCTCGGCTCGCCCAGCGATTGCTGGGATCAGACAAGGATCGACGCGAACACGAGATCGTGGTACAGCACATTCGTCAGGCGCTGGAGCCTCTATGTCAGGGTGTGCAGGTGTCCCGCGAGCCGGAGATCATGCAGTTGCCTCATGTTCAACACTTGCAGAGTCGTGTCGTGGGAACGCTGATCCGAGGTTGCGATGATCGAACCATACTCCGCCGTCTACATCCCACGCCCGCTGTCTGCGGAACTCCAACCCAGGCGGCTGCCGAGTTCATTCTGGCGACTGAGAGCCTCTCCCGCGGGCACTACGCGGGCGCGATAGGAGTCGTCTCCAGTGCGCGCAGTGACTTTGCGGTGGGAATTCGCAGCGCATTGGTGCAGGGCGATTCGGTGCGCGCCTACGCTGGCGCGGGAATCGTGCGGGGATCCAACGCCGATGCCGAGTGGCTTGAGACCTCACGCAAACTGCAATCGTTCGATGCCTTGACCCGAGCACTCTGATGGATGCGCCCAATATCAATCATCACCGGGCGCAGTTGTTGTTGGAGGAGCTTGCGCGCCACGGCGTGCGCCATGCCATCCTTGCCCCAGGCTCGCGGTCGGCGCCTCTTGCGGTCAGTGCCCTCGGCAACAAGAAACTGCGAGTAACCGTGGCGCTTGATGAACGCGCCGCTGGCTTCTGCGCGCTGGGAGTGGCGCGTGCTACGGGTGCACCCGCCGTTCTCATTGTCACCTCCGGTACAGCCGCTGCGAACCTGCTTCCCGCCGTGGTGGAGGCCTCGACGCGCGGCACTCCCATGATCTTGCTCACTGCAGATCGCCCCGCGGAACTGCGCCACTGCGGCGCCAATCAGACCATTGCGCAACTGGGGATTTTCGGGAAGTTTGCTCGAGCAGCTATTGATGTTCCCTGTCCCAGCCCCGAAGTTGGGGCGCGCTATGTGCTGGCCGCTGCGGCAAATGCCGTTGAGGCAGCGACTGGCGTTACTCCCGGGCCAGTCCAACTCAACTGCATGTTTCGAGAACCACTAGCTCCCACCATTTCGCAGTGGACTGAGCCGAGTGATGTTGAGCTGACACAGTGGGCACGCCTGAATCGTCCTTGGCGCTCCTCCGGTTCGCGTGCGGTTCCCTCCCCAGGGGCGATTCAAGCGGCAGTGGAGGAGTTTCGGCGCACGCGGCGCGGAGTGATCGTGGTCGGTGCTGTTGAAACTGCCCAAGAGCGGTTGTGGGTGCGCCGCGTCACTGAGGTGCTCGACTGGCCAGTGCTCGCTGATGTCGGCAGTGGACTGCGCGCGCCTAGGGCAAGTCCACGCGTGGTGAGCTACGGCGGATTGGCGCTGGAGGCCTCGGGCATTGCGGGTTCGGCCATGAGAAATGCCGATTGCGTGCTGCGACTCGGAGGCCCGATCGCCAGCAAGCGGCTGGATGAATATGTCAGATCCGCCGAGCGGGTGGTGCATGCAACACTCGGCCCCGAGGTGTTTGACATCGAGCACGGCCCGGGAACAGTTCTTGCAGGCGGCGCCTACGGCGCACTGTTGGCGCTCGCTGCCATGGAGCGAGAGCCGCGCTCGAGTGCACTCGGTCAAGACTGGAGCCTCAGAGATAAGGTGGTCACACGCGCGGTGAACAACTGGTGTGATGCTAGGGGTCCGGTGCGATCGCCGCGTCGAGAGAGCACGAGCCCAGCGTTTAGCGAACTGGGGATTTCTCGCGCATGTGCTAGGGCGATGGGCGCGCGCGGCACTCTGATGGTCGGTTCGAGCATGCCCATCCGTGACCTTGACATGGTGATGGACTCTCGAGGCTCCCGCTCCGTTGCCTGCAATCGTGGCGCTAGCGGCATAGACGGATTGATCGCGACTGCCGTCGGTCATGCCATCGGCTCGAGGAAACGCGTGTGCGTACTTCTGGGTGATGTCTCCGCGCTCCACGATCTTGGCAGCCTGGCTCTTTGTGGGGAGAGCCCCGCGCCGATCACAGTAGTGGTGGTGAATAATGACGGAGGAGGAATCTTTACTCACCTTCCCATCGCGTCTCACAAGGGAGTGTTCGAGCGAGCATTTGCCACGCCGCACGGACGGAACTTCAAGGGCGCGTCCTCCATGTTCGATCTCTCCTACTCCGCCTGTAATGATCGCGCCGGTCTCCTGCGATCCCTCGCTCGAAGCATGAAATCAAAACGGCACACTCTGATTGAAGTTCAGACCGATCGGTCGGACAGCAGGCGGCACAGGCACAGTTTGCTGGCTACAGTCGCTGCGGCGATCACCAAGTCTGAGTCCAGAAGGAAGTAGGCGCTGTGGCGAGCGATACTTACCCGGCCGTACGCCGCTCCCTTGAGAATCAGCGAGGTCGCAAGCAGAACATCGTGTTCCTGCACGGCTTCATGGGAGGTTGCGCAGACTGGGATCAAGTAACGGCGGCGATCGACCCGGCAATCCGTGTACATACCCTGCCGATTCCCCAAGGCTGCCGAGACATCAGTGAGTGCGCCCGCCTCGTCGGTGAACACGTGGCGGCGCTGGTGGTGGCCCCTCTCAAGCAAGAGCACCCCCAATCAGTCAACGCGCTCACACTCGTCGGCTACTCGATGGGAGGCCGCATTCTTCTCGAGGCATTGGCGCTCGGAGTGATCGCCCCCGCACAACTAGTGTTAGTTTCGGCCAGCCCCGGGCTGGATGAAGCGGATGAGCGCGAGGCTCGCGCCCACCGTGACGCCCAACTTGCGGCGGCACTTCTGAGGAACGGTATCGAGACATTCCTTCGCGATTGGTACGGGCAGAGCATCTTTGCATCTCTTGTGGAAAAGATGGGGATGGAGGAGATTCTTAAGCGCAGATCGGGTGGAGAGGCCGAAACATGGGCAGATATGCTCATATTCCTCTCTCCCGGCCGGACGCCATCGCGTTGGACGACACTTGGCTCCAACGCGTCACGAATCTGGTTTATCGTGGGGGACTTGGATAGACCCTACGAGACTGCCGCCCGCAGGGCGCGATCGATGGGAGTCAGAGTTGAGACCATCGCCGATGCCGGTCATGCCATCGCACTGGAGCAGCCGCAGAGGCTGGCGCAAACACTGAATCGCATAATGAGAGAAGCACCCGTATGACAGCCGAAGCGTCGAAACCCAGTGGTTGCCCCCAAGCTCCCCAGGACAATCCCATGACAGCAATAGATTGGAAGTCAGCAGGTTCATTCGTGGACATCCGCTATCACAAGGCCGAGGGTATCGCCCGCATCACCATCAATCGGCCCGAGGTACGGAATGCGTTTCGTCCACTGACGGTGGAGGAGATGCGTAAGGCACTCAGCGATGCCCGCGAGGACCCTCAGATTGGCGTCGTGATTCTTACGGGGGATGGTGAGCTCGCCTTTTGTTCTGGCGGAGATCAGCGCGTGCGCCGCGAGGCAGGCTACGAAGATGAGGAGGGCGTCAATCGGCTCAATGTGCTCGACTTTCAGAGGGAGATTCGCAACTGTCCCAAGCCGGTCATTGCCATGGTTGCTGGCTACGCCATTGGTGGCGGCCATGTGCTTCACATGATGTGCGATCTCACGATCGCGGCGGACAATGCCCGCTTTGGGCAGGTGGGACCGCGAGTTGGTTCGTTCGACGGCGGATTCGGTGCCAGCTATATGGCGCGCATTGTTGGGCAGAAACGCGCGCGTGAGATGTGGTTCCTTTGTCGTCAGTACAGCGCCAGTCAGGCGTTGGAAATGGGACTCGTGAACGCGGTAGTGCCGCTTGCCAGCCTGGAGGCAGAGACGGTGCAGTGGTGCCGAGAGATTCTTGCCAACTCTCCCATGGCTCTTCGATGTCTCAAGGCGGCTCTCAACGCCGATTGTGACGGGCAAGCTGGGCTGCAGGAACTCTCTGGGTGCGCCACCATGCTCTATTACATGAGTGAGGAGGGGCAGGAGGGCCGCAATGCTTATCTGGAAAAGCGAAAGCCCGACTTCTCCAAGTTTGTCCGGCAGCCTTGATAACCCCATGAACACCGCCGTCAATCCTGCCAGCAGGGGGTTATGGGTTTGGGTCGAGTCTGCCAGACCAAAGACTCTTGCGGCTTCTATCGCGCCAGTTGTGATCGGGAGTGCCTTGGCCTGGCAGTCAGGTCCGCCTGAGGGATGGATCGTTGCCGCCGTGGTCACCCTCGTCGGCGCGATGTCAGTACAGATCACCTGCAACTACGCCAACGATGCATTCGACGCGATGCGCGGAGCGGACACGGCGGTGCGACTCGGGCCACGGCGCGCTGTTGCCAGCGGTGATGTGACGGTGCGCGCCATGTGCAGTGCCAGTGCCGTCACCGCGCTGATCTCGGTTGCGTCAGTATCGTTTCTTGCGGCGCGCGCCGGTTGGCCCATGGTCGTGCTGGGGGCATTGAGTGTGTGCCTTGCCTTTGCTTACACCGCCGGGCCGCTCCCCTTGGCCTATCTCGGGCTGGGCGAGCTGTTCGTGATGCTTTTCTTCGGGCCCATTGCCGTGGCAGGAACCGTATTCGCATTGACGCAGCACTGGGATGCCTCGGCCATCTGGATCGGCCTGATGCCTGGTCTGCTCGCTACTGCGATCCTCTCCATCAACAACTTGCGTGACATCGACGAGGACACCAAGTCTCACAAACGCACACTTGCCGTGAGGTTGGGCAGGGGATTTGCGCGGTGGGAGTATGTGGGATCGGTGGTGGCTGCTGCTGCCGTAGTGGTGGGGGCCTCGGTATCGCACTCGCGGCCTGTTTCTCTTGCGGCACTTCTCCCCATCGCATGCCTCTGGCCGACTTGCCTTCGTGTGCTCGGAGGATCGCAGGGAGCAGAACTAAACCACGCGCTGGAGGCAACAGGTAAAGCGCTGCTCGCGGGCGGAATGCTCTTCGCGATTGGATGGTGTCTCACTTGAACGCGGAGCGCATCGATGTCAGCCGGTATCGCCTGCCGTTTCGCCGCGCGGTGATGGTCGCGGGTGTACCCATGGCAGAGCGAGTTGGGGCGATGATTCGCCTAACCGATCCGCAAGGTCGGGTCGGGTTTGGAGAGATTGCTCCCCTGCAGGGTCGTCATCTGGAGACATTGGATGAGTCACTAGTCTCTCTCAAAGAGGGATTGAGCAGAGGACGGCCGCCCACCTGCCCATCTGCAGTGTTTGGGCTCAGTTGCGCGCGCGCGATGGCTGCGAGGGAAGAGTCGCTCGGATTGGGTACTCCGCCAAAGGGCGCGAGCATCGGCATCAATGCCCTGTTCACGGGGGGAGCGGCCGAGGCCCAGAAGATGACTCGCGAGGGTCTGTTCGCCGGATTCAAAACAGTGAAGGTAAAGATCGGGCGAGCGCGAATCATTGATGATCATGCCGTAATCCACGCGCTCTTGGAGGGACTCGACTCGGAGGTGCGGCTGCGCCTGGATGGAAACAGGAGCTTCACCCTGCGCATCGCCCAAAACCTATTCAAGCGCCTAGATCTTTCGAGGATCGAGTATGTGGAGGAGCCGCTCATCAATCCATTGGAGTTGCCGGATCTGCATCGACTAACAGGCGTGACCATTGCTGCCGACGAGTCCTGCGCCAATCCGAAGGAGCGGGAGTTTGTGCTCGGGTCTCCCGGCATCGAAGTACAGGTATTGAAGCCATCGCTCCTCGGGACGCTCGATGATGTACTGGATCTGATCACCATTGGGCGCATTCACGGTATGGACACCGTGCTTTCCACGGCGTTTGAGTCCTCCTTCACCATCGCCATGATCGCTCGGCTTGCCTCCGTAGCCTCCACTGGAGGCAGAGATCATGGCCTGGGGACGCAGGGGATATTCACTCAGGAGTTCGTCGATCCGTGGCCCATAGTTGAGGGGCGACTGCAGATCGATCTGCCATTACCAGTTCCGCGATTGGAGTTTCAGCCGCTGTGATGCTGGTTTCGAAGTCGCGGTGAACTATCACGCGAGAGCGCCGAGCGCTTGCAATAACGATTCGGGCAGATCGGCGCTGCCACTGCCGCTGGCGGCAGCACCAGCATGGACGATTCTTGTGGAAGCCACCGGCGTACCGTCTAACAGTTGAAAGTCGCATACCACGGAAAAACTGCGCTTGGTGCAAGAGGTGATGGCGAGTGAGACGCGCAGCGAGTCGCCGCAGCGAACCGGAGCTCGGAAGTCCGCCTCGGCATGCACGATGGGCAATCGCACGCTGCCGGGAGCCAAGAACAAGTGCAGCGGTGCGCCACTCGATGAGAGAAACTCCTCGAACACTTCGTGCGCGAGGTCAAGCGCCTCGGTGAAGTACCAGACTCCGGCAGAGTCAGTCCTGCCGAGCCTAACCACGACTAGAGAGGAAAACGGGGTGCTCACTGGGCGCAGCATAACTAGCGGCGGCTGTGGCCTTCCACCCATATGTCATATAGGAGTGTTCAACCGACCCATCGTCAAACAGGTCCAGCAGGTCGTAGCCCTCGGGGACACCCTGACTCGGGCCCTTCCACCAGGCTCCACAGACTGCGCCGTCACACACATAAGTGATGTCATCGAGCAGGCATCGATCCAGTAGGTGGATGTGCCCTGAGGCGCAGAGCAGGACGGCACCGTTCTGGGTGAACAGGCGGTGAAGTTCTGGACCGTCCGTGTGCATCTCACTCTTGTCGATGATCGTGTCTGTTCCCAGGTGCTCGCGGCCCCGCGGTTTGGCGAAAGTGATGGCAGTGAGAGAGAGAATGGGAATGTGGCTCACCACCAGAACCGGCTTGGCGCGGGAGCGGTCCGCCAGTTGCGTCTTGAGCCAGGCAAACTGCTTGCCCCAGTCAGACTCGTCGCCGGACGATCCGCTGCGCTTTGTGTCCCAGCCGAGAAAGGCTCTTTAGCATTGTTGCCCGATCCCGCTTCGCTGCAAACACATCCATTACGGCATCGCCACCGGTGATGAACAGGTCAGGATTGTTGCCTTGAGCGTGGGCGAGGCATTGAGCGAACCCGCGCTCAGCATCCAGTTCCGGCTGCACGTGAATGTCCGTCAGATGGGCGATCCGCAGAACGCGAGTGGGGCTCGGGCGGCGGGTGAGCTAGGTTTCGAGTGCGGGCGCACCTGTTGACAATCCTCCGATTGCTGCAGTCGTAGCTGCGGCAGCGATGAATGAGCGCCGAGTGAGGGTGTGGTCGACCGACTGGTTATGTCGGTTCATGAATTTCCTTCTGGGCAGCAAGCTGCCTGGCGATGGCAATGAGTGACAGCGGTGCTGATCCCTCAGCCTTGTTGTTCACAATTACCCAAGAATCTTGATGGCATCCGAGTGCCGCTCTCAGCAGTTCAACCACCTGAGATCTGCTTGGTTCGTCGGCATCCACCAACTTGTCAAAGGGAGAGTATCGATCAACGGCATTGTCATAGGTGAGACCGCTGTGCAGCATCCAGCGCACAATCAGAGCCGGCCCAACCGTGGGATCAACAAGTCGGGCTTGGTCGGCAATGCTGGGCATCGCTGGATGAACATTGAAGCAGTGAGCCACGCAGTGGCTGCGAAGCGCGTGCACAAAGGCGCCCCTTAGCACCCGCCGATCCCGCACCTCGACCGCGTAGAGAGGTCCAGAGGGAAGCTTTGCCAAGAACGAATCGAGGTCGTCGATGAACGCATCGGCGTCCTTGTCACGGCGAAGCCCCATGGGAGAAAACTGAAAGACGATCGGCCCAGCCTTGTCTCTCAATCCTTGCATACATGGTTCGATCACTTCGTCAGTGGCATACTTGGCGTCGAGCCACCGCGAAGGTCCCTTGTCAAAGTCACGACGGGTGATTGCCTCGTGAGCCTTGGTGAGGAAGCGAAACCCGCGGGGGACCTGTGCCGCCATGCGGGCGAACTCGGTTGCAGGCGCTGGTCGGTAAAATGTCTTGTCGATGCCGACGGTGCGAAAGATGGGGAACTCACCGTACGCTGTCAGACCATCTCGCGAAAGTCTCGATGGAGTTTGCGAGTCGCGCCACACAGTTCCCTGCCAGCCCGGGAAGCCCCAGGAGCTGGTACCCAAGTGGACGCTCTTGGGAAGAGTTCTGCCCAGTTCTATCATCTCAGTGGAGTAGGCCGCGGGCGCGATGCTCAAGCCCGGGCGGTCTGAATACGCCCGACCACTGCTGCCGGGCGAGGGCTTGCCATCCGAGGGCTCGGCCATCGATGGCTGCCCATCCGAGACCCTGACCAAAGGTGGTGTTTCGGTCTGCGCGGTATTGAAGAGCCCGGGTTCGCTATCTCGTCGGCGACGAGCCATAACTCACCGTGCTACATTCTCCTTCCAGCCGGATCAATGACTCGATTCCAATCCTGCGGGCTTGGGGTGCTTGCGAGCACCGTGAGTTTGAGCACGTACCCTCATTCTTGGGACCGCAAAGGGCGTCTCTTGGTCTGATAGCCCTTGCCTTCTTCAATTTCTCCATATTGGGAGCCAATCCTTGGCCACCATAGACACCTGCTATCATGCCCGCTGATCGGCAATAGTGCTGATCGTCATCTCATCAGCGGACACAGCGATCGGCCTCTCTCTGGATCGGTTTCAGAAACGCAGCGCTGCCAAGCTTCAGAAGAAAGGCTCGATCGTGAAGATTTATGTAGGCAATTTGAGTTACAACAGCAACGAAGATTCGTTACGCGCCCATTTTGGGCAGTATGGTGCTGTTAGCGATGTGTTTATCGCCAAGGATCGTGAGACTGGTCGCTCGCGTGGATTCGGTTTTGTGACCATGCCAGATGATGCACAGGCTCGTACCGCTATCGAGAAGACCAATGGTCAACAGGTAGACGCTCGTACCCTTACCGTGAACGAAGCTCGTCCACCAGCCCAGAGTGGTGGCGGCGGCGGCGGCGG
>SIAA01000067.1 GCA_009692045.1 Phycisphaerales bacterium
CTGATGCCGAGGTCGATGAGGTCTCTCAACTGCGAACCCAGCTCGATGAGGCCCGCAATGCTTATCTGCGAGCCCTTGCTGACAGCCACAATACCCGCAGGCGCGCCGACCAAGAGGTGAACAGTGCTCGCGGCCGCGGCGTTGCCAGTGTGGCGCACTCTGTACTCCCCGTCCTCGAGCAGATTGATCTGATGCTCCAGCATGACTTCACTGCCATGCAAAGTGAGCAGCTGAAAGCAGCAATTGAGATGTTGAAACAGTCCATGCTCAAGGCGCTAGCCATCCACGGCGTCACGCGCAACGAACCCCAGCCCGGCGATGCCTTTGATCCCCATGAGCATGAGGCCGTGATGCAAATGCCGGTTGCTGGCATGGCACCCGGGCACATTGCCCTCTGCATGCAGGCTGGTTACCGCATCGGCGATTCCCCGCTGCGCCCAGCCAAGGTCGCTGTAACTCCCACGGACGCATGAATGCCAACCTATGAGTATCGCTGCCAGTCGTGCCAGCACGAGTTTGAGCAGTTTCAATCCATCATTGCACCCAGCACTCGCAAGTGCCCCAAGTGCGGCAAGCTCAAGGTCGTGCGCAAAATCGGCCTCGGCGGTGGCGTGCTCTTCCGAGGAAGCGGTTTTTATGAAACCGACTATCGCTCTGAGGCTTACAAGCAAGACTCAAAGACAAACTCCGACCTCGCCAAGCAGGAGACTCCGCCCAGCGCGAGCAGCGCGAGTAACCCGAGCAGCGCAACTATTGCCAGCAAGGGCGAGGCAGCAGCGAGCGGCTCCAAACCGGAGAGCAACAAGAGTGAGCAAACTGCATCCAAGTCTGCGCCGGACTCTCGGCCGGAGTCCAACTCGAAGAGTCGCGACCTGCCGCCTCAGACATCAAACAGCAATCGGCAAAAGGCTGATAGGGAACAGCCAGAGCATGGCCAGAAGTCTTCACCACCAAAGCAAGTGCGCGATGGTCGCGGCGCCGGCAATGTTCGCCAACTGGGACGGATAGCGGCAGGCGGCGCCAAGCCAGTAAGCAAGTCTCGCACACAATCATCATCGGGCAAGCGCAAGCGCAAATGAAACACCGCCTTGCACCCAACCCGCGTTTTCAGAAACCACGCAACTGACCTCCACTTCCTGCCCAATCACGTGCTGCCGAAGTGGCGATGACAGTTTCGCACCTCATTAGGATGTACCCATATGCCTCTTCGCTATCGAGCTCGAGTTGTTGATCACCTTTCCCACGAGGGATACAAACCAGTCCCTCTCCGTATTTTGGAGCGCCAGATGAAGGTGCCCGACGGCGACCGCGAACTCTTTCGCTCGGTCGTTAGAGCGCTGGCTCAGGACGGCACTCTGCAGATGGGAGTGGACGAGGTCGTCAGACTGCCCCGACACGGAAACGAGGTAATAGGTGTCATTCGGATGAATGCCCGCGGGTTTGGTTTCGTGAAACCAGAGAGCGCCTCCCGCGAGGGCGACCTCCACATTCCCGCAGGGAAGTCTCTCGATGCCATCTCCGGCGACCGGGTCCGAGTCGAAGTCGTCAGGCGGCGCGATGGTTGGGACAAGCCGGGGCGCGACTCCGCCTCTGGCCGCGTGATTGAGATCATCACTCGGGGTCAGACTCGATTCGCTGGAACTCTGCTTCAGGATGGAAAGCGCTGGATTGTCAAAGCTGATGGACGCTCTCTTGCGGGTGATGTGATCATTCGCGATCCTCATGCCAAGGGAGCGAAGGCTGGGGACAAAGTAGCCATCGAAGTGCTGCGCTTCCCCTCCGAGGACCGCGCCGCCGAGGCGGTCATCGTTGATGTCTTGGGATCAGCCGGCGAGCCCGATGTTGAAACCGCAGCGGTGATTCTCACGCACGGTTTACGCACTGAGTTCCCCGCGGCAGCGATTCATGAGGCATCTTCAGCCTCTCGCCAGTTTGAAGCGGACTGCGACGGCGATTGGAGCGTTCGCGGCGCTCGAGAGCGATTCCCCAATCGAGAGGACCTCACCGGCTCTACCGTCTTCACTATTGATCCCCCCGATGCCCGCGATTTCGATGATGCCATCTCCATCTCTCACAACACCGAACTGAACGAGTGGATTCTCGGTGTTCACATCGCCGATGTCGCCCACTTCGTGCGCGCGAGTGGACCCATCGACACTGAGGGTGCCGCCCGCGGCAACAGTACATACTTGCCGCGGCGAGTGATCCCCATGCTCCCGGAGGTTCTCTCCAACGGCGTCTGCTCCCTGCAGGAGGGGGTACCGCGGCTGACTCGCAGCGCCTTCATCACATTCGACGGAAGTGGAGTGGTGCTGGGACAACGGTTGGCAGCGACGATCATCAGGTCGGCCAAGCGACTGACCTACTTGGAAGCACAGGCACTGATAGAGGGTGATGAAGAGCTCGCACGCAAGCACGCTCGCACCGACACCGCCTACAGCGAACCCCTGCGAGGGGCGCTGCGGCTCTGTGACAAACTCTCTCGGCTCCTACGCAAGAGACGGCTCAAGGACGGAATGATTGTTTTATCGCTGCCCGAGAGCGATCTGGTATTCGATGAGACAGGGCGGGTTGCTGATGTGGTTCCAGAGGACACCGCCTTCACCCACACGCTCATCGAAATGTTCATGGTTGAGGCCAACGAAGCCCTAGCGCGCACATTCGCCGCGTTGGGTGTCCCACTTCTGCGGCGCATTCACCCCGACCCCGTGTTCGGCGACATCGAGGAGCTGGCCGTGGCGCTGCGAGCTGCGGGAATGCGCCTGGGCGAGGAACCCTCACGGCAGGATCTGCAGCGAGTACTCGACTCTACCCGCGGCACTACTGCCGAGCGCGCCGTTCACTTCTCGGTGCTGCGCACGATGTCGAAAGCGACATACTCCCCGGCGATCATCGGTCACTACGCTCTGGCGAGCGCCCACTACGCCCACTTCACCAGCCCCATTCGTCGCTATCCCGACCTGCTGGTGCACCGAGTAATGGACGCCTATGTTGATGCGACTGAGAACGGTCGCGCGGCGGTGGGAGGTCGCGCCCGCAAGCAACTTGCAAGCCAGTTGATGAACGACGCGCGCGTTCCCAATGAGGGCACGCTCATCGATCTCGGTCGCCATTGCAGTGCCACCGAAGTCAGTTCCGAGCGCGCCGAGCGGGAGTTGCGAACCTTCCTGGTGTTGCAGTTCCTCCATGACCATCACATGGGAGCTGAACTGCCCGGCGTTGTCACCGGTGTCATGCCCAGCGGCACCGGCATCTGGGTGACTCTGGACAAGTATTTGGTAGACGGAATGATCCGAGCCCGCGACCTCGCCGCTAGCAGTAGCAATGATCGGTGGTCGCTCCATCAACTCTCAGGGCGGCTGGTGAGTTCGCGCGGTGGTGCTTCCATTGGCATCGGCGATGCCGTGATCGTCACTGTTGCGGCAGTTGATCTAGCGGGTCGCAACCTGACGCTGACTCTGACAAAGATGCCTGAGCGCACGTTGCACGCTGCTGGCGAGCCCGAACAACGCCGCCGCGGCGGACGACACCTGTCCAAGGAAGCAGCCCCTGAGAGTGACAGCGCACCCTCAGAGAGTGGCGAATCTCAGTTCGGTCGCAAGGGCGGAAGACGCGGCACCAAGGGGCGCGGCGCCGATGGTCACAAGAAGGGATTCAAGAAAGGGCGACGCGGGAGACGGAGCAAGTAGATCGACTCAGCATCCGAGGCACTCTCGCAGGAAGTCGCGGGTGCGAGCTTGCGATCGCTGATCAGCTCTCGCCTGATACACCGTGCCAAATGCCGGGTCATTCGCAGCGGGATTGGTGAATGCATGCTGAGTGCCGCCATAGGCCACAATCTCCCAGTCTGCGCCCGCCGAACTCATCTCGGCAGCGAACGCCAACACTGACTCTGGTTTTCCCATGGGATCGTCGTAGCCGTGTAGCGCCAGAACTCGTGTCGCTATCGGCCGCGGTTGCGGCAAACCACTGGGTGTGAGCAGACCGTGGAATCCCGCGACTCCCAGCACTCCTCCCACAACCGCGCGCGCCAAATCGAAACAACACAGACCTCCGAAGCAATAGCCAATCGCGGCAATACGCGTGGCATCGGCACCGTCGATCTGCTTGGCCGCTGAGACGGTGGCCTCGATTCGCTGAGCCAGCAGAGCGCGGTCTTGCATGAGCGGCGACATGAGCGCACTGCACTCCTCGGTCGTGGTGCCGCGCCGGCCCCGCCCGTAGAGATCGGCGGCGAACCCAACGTAGCCAAGACGCGCAAGATACTGAGCCTTCTCGCGAGCGAAGTCATCCTGCCCAGCCCAGGCGTGGAACACGATGACGATTGGCGCGCAGTCCTGACTTGACTGAGGGCGTGCCACGAATCCATCGAACTCCTCGCGGGCATGGGAGTACGACACGGTCGCAGATTGCATCTTCATGCCGGCAATCCTAACTCGGGGTACATGCCTACCTTCGGCGCACCTGCTCACTTCGAAGCGCACGGAGGCAAACAGTCAGCAGAAATTGGGACGCAGTTGCGAAGGGGCGCATCAGCAGTCATTAGGGTGTGGGCATGTGGCGCCAAGGTGCGCCCTAGAAAGCGGTACTTGCATGGATGCTTGCCTTGCGCATGGATGCGCCATCGCGCTGTCGGTTGTGATCGGAGTCTGGACGCCCAGCGTCGCGAGCGTGGGTGCTGACCCGAGGGCGGACTTTTGCGCTGACTTCAGCGCTGATTTTGGCTCTGACCTGTGTGTCGAGGCGATTCTGCAGCCGCCACCTCGATCGACTGATGTGCACTTGGGATCAGCCGTCGCATTCCTGCGAGGTCGCGCCGCCATCGGGTCTGCTCGAGATCATGACACTGGGGTTGATGATGCTGCTGTACATCTATTCGCCCGGCTTTCCGGAGAGTGGGTTAGTGACGGCGCCATTCGTCACCCGCGTTCTGATCAGCATGCCGCATTTGGTTCGGCACTATCCGGCGACTCCGATCGGTTGCTAGTGGGCAGCCCTCTTGACGGCGCCGACGAGTGGGATGGGGGGCGCGCCTTCGTATACACCGCTCATGTAGAGACGATCGAGTTGGAAGCTGAACTGTCCTCCAGCTTCCCCCAACCCAACGAACACTTCGGCCACTCGGTAGCACTCTGTGGCCAATGGGCCGTGGTCGGTGCCCCGCGTGCCGATACATGGGGCATCGACGCCGGTCGAGTAGATGTTTTTCGCCGTGGCAGCGGCGGCTGGACGCTCCACTGTTCGCTGCGCCCCGCAGATGGCGCCGTCAGCGATCGTTTCGGCGAGTCCGTGGCACTCAATGGTGACTTGCTCGTGGTTGGCGCACCGGGCCGCGACATCTCCCCTGACTCGGGGAAACAGCCTCCGATTGGTGGAGAGGGTTGGAATGTTGGCTGCGCCTATGTATTCCGACTGAGCGAGAGCGGAACCGAACTGCTCACCTCTCTGGTCTCGTCCCAAATCGAACCGGGCGGATCGGCAGGAAGCAGCGTTGCCTGCGCGCACGGATTGATCGCCGTCGGAGTCCCCAGTGATCAGGTCAACCTCTCATGGGGAAGCGTGCGGCTGTGGAGACGCGGCGCTAACGACTCGTTCAAGGAGTTTCGGATGCTTGTTCCACACGCGAGGAGGCGCGACGGCGGAAAGGATGAGACTCCCGTATCCATATATGAGTTCTTCGGGTCTTGTGTGGCGCTTCAGACCGACGGATCGGATCAGGGCCGCATCGCAGTGGGCGCACCCGGAGCAGAAGATCAGGGGGAGTCATCCGGAGTTGTTTACATCTTCGAGCCAGAGCAGGGATACACCTCGGCTCCCTCCCGCATCAGCCCGGTGACCGCACACGCGGAGGATCACATTGGTGCCGCGCTCTCTCTGGCAGACGGGAGGGTAATCGTCGGCATTGGTGGCAATCCCGAGGCAACTCCCGGAGCGGGAATGGCCTATGTGCTTGCACCCAGCCCAGTTCGTGATGCCTGGGACTGGTCGGCATCACTAGTGATGACTCCACTCCAGCCCGGAAAGGAGAGCGGCGTGCCATCTGCCG
Source organism: Phycisphaerales bacterium (assembly GCA_009692045.1). Lineage (GTDB taxonomy): Bacteria > Planctomycetota > Phycisphaerae > Phycisphaerales > SM1A02 > SYPI01. The sequence continues at coordinate 6,047 of SIAA01000067.1, forward strand.
ATTCTGATTGGGATCACGAACCTCATACACTGATCATCAATGAGCGTGGAGTTAGAAGCCTCGGGTGTTCCCGAGCGCAAACTGAGCCAACCGATAGCGGACTTTGCCCGAGGTTTTCGCCTGGACCCGCGCATCCCCCAGCTCGTCCCTGGCTTTGACGCGCCATTCTTCCAGGCGGGGCTGGCGGGCTACTCCGATGGCGCCATGCGACTGGTGGCGAGGCAACACGGCTGCCCTTTTTGTGTGACGGAGGCGCTTCTTGACCGCACGCTTCTCAACGGAGGCAAGGGACGGCGGCGCGAAGACCCCGATTTGATCGCGACCGAGTGCGGCATGGGTGAGGTCGAGGACAATCGGGCGGCGAGCCTGGCCGACCATCCACTCGCGGGGCAGGTGATGGGGACATTGCCCAGTGAAATGGCTCAGGCGTCCGAACTGCTCGTGACGATGGGGTACGAAGTCATCGATGTAAACCTGGCATGCCCCGTAAAGAAAATCAAATCGGCAAGTCGGGGCGGCCACTTCCTGCGCGAGCCCAAGCAGGCGATCGAAGTGTTGCGTGCCGTGCGCGCTGCCGTGCCTAGCAACATCCCCTGCACGGTGAAACTACGGCGCGCCTATGACGACACCCCAGCAATGGCGCGGGCCTTCGAGGCGATCTTTGCCGCGTCCTACGAGTTGGGATTCGCCTGGACAACAGTGCATTGCCGCACCGTCGAACAGCGCTACCTTGGTCCAGGTCGCTGGGAGTTTCTCACCGAGCTTATGGATCGTCATCGCGACCGACTCGTCTTTGGATCGGGTGACATCTGGCAGGCCGAGGACATCTTTGCCATGCTCGACTGTTGCGGTGTCCAGGGAGTGAGCGTCGCGCGCGGATGCATAGGAAACCCCTGGATTTTCAGACAGGCTCGCGAGTTGCTTGCCGGTCGCCCCGTCTCTCCGCCCTCCATGCTCGAACAACGCGAGGCTCTCCTTGAACATTGCCGCCTGTCCTCGGTGCTGCACGGGCAAGTCTCTTCCGGGCGGCGCATGCGCAAGTTCGGCATCAAGTTCGCACGGCACCATCCTCAAGCCGACTTCGTTAGGCGCGACTTCATTGCCTGTTCAACGCCCGCCCAGTGGCAAACTGTGATAGATCGGCACTTCCCCGCCGTT
>SIAA01000068.1 GCA_009692045.1 Phycisphaerales bacterium
ACAAAGCGAACCTGCTCCAAGCCATTGATGCGGAGCTTGAAGTTGCCATCGGCGCTGGAAACAAAGAAGCCGTCGTCGTAGCCAGCAGTCGCGCCTGAGCCCTGAAGGCTGGCGCGAGTATCGGCATCAGCAAGAACATCGCGGACGAGGCCCTTGATTTCTTCGGCGCGCTCGGAGGTGAGCCACTTGTCGGTGTTCTGAGTCTTGAGAGTCGCGATTTCAGCCTTCAGTTCAGCGATCTGGCTGAGGGCATCGTTGTTCGCCTGTGCGGAGGCTGCGCCGGTGATGGCTAGGCCGCCCGCGAGGGACGCAACAAACTTGGTGAGATTCATGTGCATTAGCTCCTGTCTGTCGGGTAACCGTCTGGTTGAGACGCAGTTGGTTGACCCTGGATCAAAACTGGTCGGGAGATCTCGCCACCATGGCGAGGACCCTTCCAAAAGGCAGTATCGACCGTTCCCGGCCGAAACTTGAAGCGCGAAACATAACGGGACTTGGACTATTTGTCCAGTTGAGTCAAGCCGCAAGACCAGCCTTGGCGCAAGTTATTTGCCTAACATATTGCTAACATTTGCCGTAACTGCTTGACAATGCCGATTTTATAAGGAACTTCAAATGGTTTGGGCTTCGCACATCGAGTCAACAATTAGGCACTCGATTGCCCGCAGCGGGTCTGGAGCCAGCCCGGATTTCATCGCCCGATCCATCAAGACCGCTTTGTGGAAGGCTTTTGACGCCCGCTCTGAGCCAATCCGACGCGCCATGCGCAGAAGCGGTTCCGTGGAATCACCCCACAGTTTGAGGCTTTTTGCCACAGTCGATTCCGATTGCCCCGCAGCCAGCAGTTCCGCAGCGATGTGAATCTTGCGCCAAAGGTCGATTACTGCCCAAGAAACCATCACTTCTGGCGCGCGCGCGATCTTGATCAACTCGCCAGCCTTGGCAATCGCGGCAGCGGCATTCCCGCACAGCAACGACTCCTGAATCACCCATGCCTGCTCTTCGCGACTAGGGCCAACCATCTCCTGAACCATTGCCCGAGTAATGCGCGCCGCTGCGATGGTGCTAGTACTGCTAGCGACACCAATAGAAACCAGCGCCAAAACGGCAAGTTTCCCCAGTTCCATATCGATTCTCCCCAAGTCGGCACCGACCTTCTCGATCAGCAGTTCGGCCGCATCAAGGTCCAGACTGCAACCCTGACGCTTGCTGCAGCGAGCCATGGCCCAGCGTGTTGCCTCGGCCGCAGCAGGTGGTTCGCACTTGAGAACCAAGCCGACTTGCGCCACCAGCTTGTCGAAGTTGCCAGGGCGCCAGGTGGGTGCTCGCAGCAGGAGCGTGATCTGCTGCGTCGGCGACTCGGCGTATCGCTCCAGCGCGCGCCGACGATCCTCGTGCGCAATGAACGCCTCGGCATTGTCTAGCACCACCAGCTTGTGCGGGCACAGCAGGCCGCAGGTGCGCGCCTCATCAAGAACCGCCGCCAGTGAGGCGGTCTGACCATCGAAGCGAATCTCGTCGAGGTCGCCGTGTGCCTCGCGCAGGCTCTCAACGAGTTGCCGAGTCCGCTCGGTGCGAATGAAGGCATCCTTGCCGTGCAGGATGACGATGCGGTGCCGGGCCTCAGGCGCTGTACTTGCCACGCAGCCATCCTATTCAATCTCCGCGATGCCCCCAGATCATCTATAGTCGTCCGCCTGAACCGCCGATCGAAGGACACTCTCCCATGACTATTTCATCAAATCCATATGCTCTGGGAACTGGCGGGATGCTGCCCGCTACCAGCGACAATCTTGCCAGCAGCAGACTCCCCATCGAGATTCGCAACTCGGTGAGCTACCAGCGCACGCGCGAGATGTCGATCGACGAGTTGCTTCTGGAAAACCGCGTGGTGTTCCTCATCGGCGAGATCAACTACAGCTCGGCGGCACGCGTGATGATGCAGATGCTCTACCTGGAGAATCAGAAGCGCGGCCAAGACATCAACTTCTATGTGAACTCTCCTGGCGGCTCAGTAGATGACACTCTCGCGGTGTACGACACCATGCAGTTCATCTCCAGCGAAGTCTCCACGGTGTGCATCGGCCGGGCCTACAGCGGCGGTGCCGTGCTGCTTTGCGCTGGTCAAAAAGGCAAGCGCACGATTCTGCCTCATGCCAAGGTGATGATTCACCAACCGCTCGGTGGAGTCACCGGTCAAGCGACAGACATTCAGATTCAGGCGGAGCAGATCATCAAGGCCAAGCGGCTGCTCAACAACATTATCGCTGGGCACTGTGGCCAGACTGCGGAACAGGTGGCGCGCGACGGCGAACGAGACAAGTTCTTTGATGCGCCCGAGGCCAAGGCCTACGGGCTGGTTGACGAAGTGGCGAACTTCCCCGACAAGACAAAGCGCTGACATGAGCCATCAGAACGCAATGCCCGTGAACGACCCTTACTCCCACGACGACGACGACGATGATGACGAGAGCAACATGACGCTAATCCCCATAGTTATTGAAAAGACGGGTCGCGGCGAACGCGCCTACGACATCTATTCGCGACTCCTCAGCGATCGCATCATCTTTGTTGGAGGCACCGTCTCCGACCACATGGCAAATGTAGTGGTGGCGCAGCTGTTGTTCCTCTCGAATGAGAATGCCACGGATGAGATTTCGATTTATGTCAACAGCCCCGGGGGAAGTGTGACGGCCGGACTCGGCATCGTGGACACCATCCGTTATGTTCCCTGCCCAGTAGCTACCTACATCATCGGTCAGGCAGCGAGCATGGGCAGTGTGATCGCATGCTGCGGCACCAAAGGCCGACGCTTCTCTTTGCCCAACTCCGAGAATCTGATGCACCAGCCATTGCTCGGCGGGGTCCTCGAGGGTCAGGCAACTGATCTGGAGATCGAAGCCAAGCACATACTGCGCCTACGCGATCAGATTTACAACCTCTATTCCCAGCAGACAGGCCAGCCAGCCAGCCGCATCGCCGAGGACTGCGAACGCAACAAGTGGCTGAACGCGCCGGAGATGTTGGCCTACGGGCTTGTGGATCAGGTGCTAGAGAAACTGCCCGCTAAACGAGTGGTGTAGGGGCGCCTGCGACCAGCTGCCATAGCCCCGGCGACTGCTAGCGCAAGCACACCGGGAGCAGGCACGGCCTGCGGTGCCGCGGGCGATCCAAACACCCATGCGTCCCATGAGCCGTTGAAGAGCGCGTCATCGCTGGCGCCGACCCACGATTGCTCCCACGCGCCAGAGTCGCGGTTCCAGTAGTGCCAGTAGTTCTCGACTGCGGGCCACCGATCACCGTTTCCGAAGTCATGATCAGACGCCATCGTGATTCCGGTGAGGTACGCGCCCCACGAATACACCTCGTACTGGAGACTCATCGACTCGATAGCGATGTCGATGGCGACGATGGCATCCCAGCCGTCGATGCCAGAGTCATTCCAGTGATGAGTCAGCAGATACCCATTGCCGTTTTGAAAGTCGACCTGCACGGTTGATGTGTTGCTGCCGCTGCCCGTCTCGTATTCATGAATGATGGATCCCTGTGCCACGCTGCCGAGACTCAGGAGTGCCGCAGTGGTCACAGCGCGAGCGATCAAGACTGAGGCTGAAGCAGACGAGGTGGTGGCGACTCGGCGGGCTGGCAGAACAATGCGCATGGGGGAACTCCTTCTGGTGCCGGCACCCTTGCGCGGGGCACGGCCTCTGCGACATCGCTTGCTTGCGCCCAAGAGTTGCTGCCTTTGCCGATCGCAACTCGCTTTCGCGGTGCGCATCGGTCGACAGCCCTTATGGACGCGAGGGCGACTGACCACACTCGTTCGGCGGTCGACCCGACTCGTGAGCCTCGCTGGGCGATGCTCACATACGGTGACGCGTTCGTCGCGGATTTGCACCGCGTTCCTCCGCCGAAGGAGGGCTGGCGCGCGCCAGCTCGGGCACGATAGTCGCAACCGCATGGCGGTCAAGTAGGCTGCCCGTCGGAGGCACTGATGGCTGACTCGCAAGGCGCAGAAGTTTTGGTTGCCAAGTTCCGTGAGGATTTCGAACGCACGAGGCGAGAGATCCAGAAGGCTGTGGTCGGCCACAGGGAAGTTGTCGACGGCGTACTCATCTGCCTCTTCGCCAATGGGCACGCGCTGCTTGAGGGCGTGCCGGGGCTGGGTAAAACCCTCCTCATTCGCTCCCTGTCACAGGCTCTCTCACTCAACTTCAAGCGCATTCAGTTCACGCCTGACCTGATGCCCGCCGATGTAACCGGTACCACCATAGTCGTGGAAGATGCGGGCGGCCGTGACTTTCAGTTTCGCAAGGGGCCGATCTTTTCCCAGATCGTTCTCGCCGACGAAATCAATCGCGCCACTCCCAAGACGCAGTCATCGCTGCTGGAGGCGATGCAGGAACGCACCGTCACTGTGGGAGGTACGACTCACACCCTGGAGAAGCCCTTCTTTGTGATGGCTACCCAGAACCCGATTGAACAGGAGGGAACCTACCCGCTGCCAGAAGCGCAACTGGATAGGTTTTTCTTCAAGCTCGAAGTGGGATACTCAAATCGTGATGAGCTTTCGCAGATTCTCGACCGCACCACCGCGGGCGAGACACCTACGATCGAGCGCGTCATGGATGCGGAAACGATTCTCAGTCATCAGAAGCTGGTGCGCCGCGTTGCCATTGCCCCTCATGTTCAGGATTACGCCGTGCGCATGGTGCTGGCGACCCATCCCAAGGGTCAGTTCGCCACGCCCACGGTGAATCGTTTTCTGCGGTTCGGTGCCAGCCCGCGCGCCGCGCAGACGCTTGTTCTCGCTGGCAAAGTGAACGCGCTGCTCGCTGGTCGTGCTTCGGTGCTGCCCGAGGACATCAAGACCATAGCCATGCCCACTCTGCGCCACCGCTGTTTGCTCAACTTTGAGGGCGAGGCGGAAGGAATCACCACGGACGAGGTGATTACCGGTGTGATTGAGACGCTGCCGGCAGACATCCGCGTCACTGCCGGTAGCTGAACGGGCGCCGGGGTCGAAAGAATCCCCAGGACCGGCTTGCCTTCTCTATATCTGAATTCGACCCTTTCTCCGGAAGGCGACTGGGCGCGCGTGCGCTCAGTGTGGCGTTGGCACGCTCTGAACTGGAGGCACGATGTCGGCACATGCAAGTCGGGAGAACGAGGCTGGGGAAGCCGGGGAAACTGGCCGCAGCAGAATGCGGCTCGGATCCCGCACTGACTCAACGGATTGGGACTGCTGCGCCGAAGGCACGAGCGCTCAGCCCGGATCGCGCATCACCCACCCTCAAGCCGCGTTCGATGAGCATCAAACACCACGGGCTGGCAGCATTTCTGAGTGGCTTGGTCAGGCCAGGCAGTCCTCTAAGTCCGATGAGTTGCAGCAGGCTGCAACGAAAGACAGCGAAGTCGCTGGTGCTACCGCAGAAATGTCCGGTGCTACGGCTGAGGTCTCCATCGGTGATGCAGTCTCCGGCGCGCTAGCTTCATTCGCCACTCGCGCTGAGGCCAATGATGTTCATCTGCGCTCCGAAGTTGACGCCTCGGCCGCCTCCATAGTGGCTGGACCGCTGCAGACCCTCATTCAAGCGGCGCTGCGCCGAGCCATCGACTCAGCTGCCTTCGCCGCGCGAGGTGGACCTGGAACGCTGATGGGCCACGAAGTAGTTGTGTGCGTGCGCGCGGACATGACGCACCTATATGCCCATGTGATGGACAATGCTGCTGACGAATCCGAGTGCGCCGCATTTGAGCGCGCCCCAACCATGGGCCTGTGTCAGTGCATCGCTGCCAGCTTGGGAGGACACTTCTGGCTCCAGCATGTCCCCTTTGGAACCGGGATGTTCGCCAGCGTCTGTGTACCACTTGCGGTACTGGGACGGCATTGACTCGAGCCGACCCTGATAGGGCCGCGCCCCACCACTTCCCCTATCAATTGCGGCATTGGCGCTCGCATCTTTGAACTTCGGGTCACCCTAGGCCGTAAACTTCAAGTGAAACCCATGCATGACTCGCGCGACTTTTCTCTGGGCTCATTCCTGCTGCTGACTGCGGTCAGCGGCATTGCTTTGGCGCAGCAGGTGTCGGCGCAGACCGTGGTGCTGGGATGGCAGGTTCCCGCTCAGCCATTGCAGGCCGAACCGATTGTTGCGAGCGAGCAGTTCGGCAACTGCATGGCCATGAGCAGTGATGGCGTGGTGATGGTCATCGGGGCGCCCAATACGCGGGTCGACAGTCTCAACGGCGTGGGTGCGATACACATCTTCGAGTTCGATGCCGCCACCGGTTGGTCGCATGTGCAGAAGATCGAAGCGCCGCCCGCCGTGGTTCCGGGAATCGAACTTGAGCGTGGGGACGAGTGGACTGCTCCATCATTCGCCCAGTTCGGCGCCGCGGTCGCCATCGATGAACGAACAATCGTGGTTGGCTCATGGGGATACGCGCCCGCCTTTGGACCAGGGGCCGGGGTATTCAGCGGCCGCGCCTTCGTGTTCACGCG
>SIAA01000021.1 GCA_009692045.1 Phycisphaerales bacterium
GGGGACGAGTGGACTGCTCCATCATTCGCCCAGTTCGGCGCCGCGGTCGCCATCGATGAACGAACAATCGTGGTTGGCTCATGGGGATACGCGCCCGCCTTTGGACCAGGGGCCGGGGTATTCAGCGGCCGCGCCTTCGTGTTCACGCGGAAGCCTGATGGATTCTGGGGCGTTCTCCAGAGCGATGGGTCATCGTGGCCCGACGCGACTCTGAAGGCTGGTGACTTGGCGATGCTCGATCTCTTTGGATTCGCCGTTGCCGTTGATGTTGATGTTGATGGTGCTGGCGTGATCGCCGTGGGCAAGACCCTAGATGGCACCAGCAACACTGGTGCGACCTATCTCTTTTCCGGCAGCGCCGCGGCGTGGACCCAAACAGCAAAGTTGACCCGTGGTGGCAATATGACCATCTCCGATCAGTTCGGCTCCAAGCTGGCGATCGATCTGCCGACTGTGGCCGTGGGTGTGCAGAACGCCGATGGAGAGAATGGCTCGAATGCGGGCGCGATCTCCCTGTTCACTGCCTCGATTGGCTCAGATGGGTCCCTGGTATGGCCGCTGGTTCCATCGGCAGAAATCATCTCCAGCGATGGCCGCGGCGCCGACGCGCTCGGGTCATCGATCGCCATCAGTGGCAGCGTCATCGTGGCGGGTGCGCCGGGTGCCGACCGTGATGTCGATAGCGCGACTGTCAACGGCAATGGAGCTGCCTATGTATTCACCAATGATGCCGGACTCTGGTCACAGGCAGCCAAACTGCTGCCTAGAGAAGCGAACCAGAACAATGCTTTCGGTTACAGCGTTGCCTGCAGCGTGGATGGGCAGAAACTGATAGTCGGATGCCCGGGCTATGAATCAAGCGCCGTCAACTCTGGTGGCGCATTTGCGTTTGTCAAGAGTGGTGCTGTCTGGCAACCTGACTTCGGCGACCTCTGGACACCCAGCGCGATCGCATCGCAATCACTAGGTCGATCCTGCGCGATTCGCGGCGACGGCCTGGTGGCGGTGATTGGCAGTGACTATCCCACTGCCGAGGCAAGTTCCGTTTACAGCATGACCTATTCGTTCGCAGTACCGCCCGCGCCGGGAACCCCGCTGGAAGACGGCTCACCACCTACCACTGATATGCCTGGAGTTAGTGGCCCCGATATCGGTGATGGCAACCCCGATGGAACTCCGTCGGGAGGTGGAACCCCATCTACCGGAGGCGGCGCAGCTGGTCCGGCAACAACTCCGCTGCTGCCACTTCTTCTGCCCAACGCGGCACTGGTGAAGTTCACTCTGCTCACGACCGATGGCAGAGGTGGCATCCACGGCACGCAGACAGATGGATATCACGATCGGCACCATCCGACCGCAACGAAAATCACTGAAGTTAACGCGGCATGGACTTTCCTCGGCTCGCCCGACACCAACGGCGATGGCGGCGGGGATCTCGTGTACTTCGACCCGGAGACTCGCAAGGTGCGAGTGTTCCTGCGCGATGGCTTGGCGCTGGCAGGCCCCAACTCGACCCCCATCGAGACGCTAGCCGCTGGCTTCGAGTTCGGCGCGTGGGGAGACTTCGATAGCGACGGAACGGATGATCTCGCCTTCATCAATCAAGCAACGGACACGGCGCAAGTGTGGCTGTTGAGTGAATCGGCCGTTGAAACTTCCCAGGACATTCTGTTGGGCAATGGTTCCTGGACGCTGCAGACTGGTGATCTGGATAATGACAACAAGCCCGACCTAATCGCACGCAGCCCGGCGACTGGATCACTTCTCATGCTGACTCTCGACACGGCTTCTCCCACCGTCGCCTACCAGGACGCTGGACCTGCTCGTGTTCTCAAGGGCGTCGAGGACATCGACGGCGATGGTTCTAGCGACATGCTCTGGCAGGAGGGCGACATGCTCTACTTCTCATTCCTCGAGGATGGCGTGGTAGCCGAGGAGCGGCCGTGGACCATGAACATGGATGAATACGACATGGTCGCGATCAGAGACTTCGACAACAACGGCATCGGTGATCCCCTGCTCATTCGCAAGTCAGACAACGAGGCGGTAGTGGTGCTGCTCGATTTCCAGAGTCCCCAGGAGTTCGTAAACAGCATTCAAACGGCCACCGGCGGCGGACAGCAAGAGGCGTCCACTTTGACACTGACCACAGATCGCGAATCTGGACGGCTGCTGACGCGCGGCTTCGTGCGCGTTCTGCAACGCCGGCCCCTAGGTGACCTTGGTGGCCTGCCCCTGGCAGACATCGGCAAGCGCTAAACGGCGACCGTTGTTCGCGTGTTCGCTCTCAGGAACGAAATGATCTGCTCTGCCACATGGGCCCTCTGTTCACCAGTGAGCTCGGGGAAGATGGGAAGTGCCACCGTCTCTTTGGCAGCGAGTTCTGACTCAGGCAGACTGCCGAGACCCTGACCGAGGCTGGCGAAACACTCCTGCAAGTGGAGAGGAACTGGGTAGTAAATCTCTGACCCGATTTTTTGCGCCGAGAGATGGGCACGCAGATCATCGCGCAGATCCGCCCGAGTGCGAATCACATACTGGTTGTACACATGCCGCGCGGGCGCTGGCCGCGCCCAAGGAAATCGCAAGGGAATACCACCAGCATCACCACCGCGTTGGCTCGCTGCTCGGTCGGAGCCTGATGCAGAACCAATGGGGCGATCGCTGGAGAGAGCGCCCGCTGCTGCAAATGCCCGGTCATAAAACTTGGCGTTGTCGGCGCGAAGGGCATGCCATTTCTCCAGATGCCGCAGCTTCACGCGCAGCACTGCCGCTTGCAACGCATCCAGCCGGCCATTGAAGCCGACGAACTGGTGGTAGTAGCGCACCTTGCTTCCGTGCACCCGAGCCATCCGCATGTAGTCGTCGTGCTGCGCGCTGTTGGTGGTGCAGAGACCGCCGTCGCCGAAGCATCCGAGATTTTTGGAAGGGAAAAAGCTCCAAGTACCGATATCGCAGCGCGAAGCCACGCCGATGCCGCGTTCATCGCGGGCACCGATGGCCTGAGCGGCGTCCTCGATGACAGGAACTCCCAAGCGTTTTCCCAACTCAAGAAACCCATCGACATCCGCTGCCTGCCCATAGAGATGGACGGGCATAATCGCCCGCAGGCGCTGGCACTTGGCAGCTGCCTGCGCCGTTGCCTTGGGACACATGTTGAACGTGACCGGATCGATGTCGACAAAGACGGGCTTCACGCCGATGCGGGCGATGGCACCGGCGGTAGCAAAGAATGTGTATGAGGGGCATAGCACTTCATCGCCGGGCTGGGCACCGATCGCCATCAACGCCAATAGCAGAGCATCGGATCCGCTCGTGCAGCCGATAGCGTGCTGTGCACCGCAGTAGGCGGCTATCTCTTTCTCAAACTGCTCAACCTCGGGGCCAAGCACAAAATACTGGCTGGCCATGACCTTGGACACCACTGGTTCGATTTCTGCCTGAATCGACTGATACTGGAGTTTTAGATCAAGCAAGGGGACGGCGATGGTCATTTCCCGATCATAGTTGAGAGTCAGCGAAAGTCCGCGGACATGAAGGCTGCGCCCCCAAACCGTCTGATAGCGCCTCCTCAGCAGCGGTAGACTCGAATCGTGGCTGCTGTCTGCTTCTACTTTCAGGTGCATCAACCCTTCCGACTGCGGCGCTACTCGGTCTTTGACACCGATCACTTCTACTTCGATAACGCCGCCAACCAGGCGATCCTTCGCAAGGTCACGGATAAGTGCTATCGCCCCGCCACCCGCCGCATTCTCGATCTGGTGAAGCGGCACGAGGGTAGGTTCAGGGTTTCCTACTCATTCAGCGGCGTAGTTCTCGATCAGCTGGAGCAATGGGCACCTGATGTGGTGGACATGGTGCGGGAACTGGTCGCCACCGGAGCTTGCGAACTGCTGGCCGAGACCAGCCATCACTCGCTCTCGTTCCTGTTTTCCAAGGATGAGTTTGATCGGCAGCTGGCGGCGCAGGAGGCGCGCATTCTCTCCATGTTCGGCGTGCGGCCGACGGTGTTCCGCAATACCGAGCTGATCTACTTCAATGAGTTGGCTGGGCATATCGGCTGGCTGGGCCGACACAAGGCCATCGTGTGCGAGGGCGCGGATCGCATTCTCGCTCATCGCTCACCAAACTTTGTGTATGCGCCGCCGCCGCGCGCTCTGCCGCCGGGCACAGTCGCTCCCAAGCTGCTTCTGAAGAACTATCAGTTGAGCGACGACATTGCCTTTCGGTTCTCCAATCGGGGGTGGCGCGAGTGGCCACTCACTGCCGAGAAGTTCGCGCGCTGGGTAGATCAGATAAACGGCAACGGAGTTGTCTGCAATCTGTTCATGGACTATGAGACTTTCGGAGAACACCAGTGGGCCGAGACGGGCATCTTTGAATTCCTCGACGCGCTGCCCGGCAAAGTGTTCGATGTAAATCCCGGCCAAAACTCATTCCTGACACCTGCGCAGGTCGCTGACATGTGGGGACCAACAGACATTTACGATGTCGATAAGCCCATCTCTTGGGCCGACTCTGAACGAGATGTCTCGGCTTGGCTTGGTAATCCACTACAGGACACGGCGGCGCGAGAACTGTACGGACTGGAGACCGCGGTAAAGGCGCGGCACGCCGCCGGAGACGAATGGGTTCTGGAGGACTGGTGCAAGCTCACCACCAGCGATCACCTTTATTACATGTGCACCAAGTACTGGTCGGACGGCGATGTCCACAAGTATTTCTCGCCCTACGACAGCCCTTACGACGCTTACATCAACTTCATGAATGTGCTGGACAACATGAGGCAGCGCGTGGGCGCGTGAGTCGGGGCGCTGGTGAGTGAGTCAGCCCATTGCCGCGGTCGTCAGGGAATCACTCCAAGGTCTCTGACTGTGAAGATGGCATCGAAGGCGATGCCTTTGCTCTCCACATTTTCTCGAGCGCCTTCCAACCTATCAATGGTCGCAATGATCGTGGTTACCACTGCTCCGAGTGCGGTGAGGCTAGCGGCTGCCTCGAGCGCTTGACCACCCGTGGTGGCGACATCCTCCACCAGCACGATGCGGTCCCCGGCGGACACCTTGCCTTCCACCTGCTTCGCCGTGCCGTAATCCTTTTTCTGATTGCGCACGAACACGCAGGGAAGCCCGCACGCCATGCTCGTAGCACTCACCAGAGGAATGCCGCCGAGTTCCGCCCCTGCAATCCGATCAGTTCCCGCAGGAATGCGCTGGGCAAAGAGCCGACCGAGCTCAGCGAGGATTTCCGGTTGCGTCGAGAACAGGTACTTGTCGAGGTAGTAACTGGAGACCCTGCCACTGCGAAGAGTGAAGGTTCCCCGCAGAAGAGACTCGGTGGCGATCCTGCTAGCTAACTGGCTTCGGTCCATGCCGCGAGGATATCGAGCGTGCGGCGCGTGCGGTTGCCCATGTCCCCCACGGCACGATCACCACAAGGTCGGCGGCGCGATTGAGCAGGTCTGCTGCCAGCCCCACATCAAGCGTGTAAGCGTGCAGAGCCGGTCCTACGAGACCGACTCCCCACTCCCGAATCCCCAAGCCGCTGGGCACGAGGGGGATGATCCCTGCCAGCACCGACACGATGCCTCCCGCCAGCGCCGCGCGCATGTCAATGGGTGAGCCGATCAGGCGAAAGCAGACGTAGAGCCGCAATGCAGAGTTTGCCACCTCTGACATGCGCCACAGGGTGGCGCGTGCGAGGATTGCTACTTTCTTGTTGGGGCTCAGAGCACCGAGCAACCCCAGCGAGGTGCACATGAGAAGGGCGTTAGTCCACCAGGGAATTCCTAGATAGACATCTCCGGCGACTGTGATACCTCCGAGCAGAGCCACTACCAGCGTGACTCCGCTCAGCACCATCAGCACCAGCACCGTGCGCTGCAAGGGGATCTTGTGCTTGATATGTAGATAGGCCGCCCGCCCAGCCAACGAGGGCCGCAGAGGCAGGTAGTTCACCAGAGTGCACGATGCCACGAGCATGAGCATCTCGGAAAACCGGATGCGATCCCAGAGCGCTGTGGTGCAGCGCATGGTGCCCGCCGAAAGAGCGATGGCGGCCACCACCAGCAACGGCAGCAACGCTGCCAGCCAAACTGGCGCGCCGGAGATTGCAGTCCCCGCAGCACCAAACACCGATGAGTTCTTGAATACGGCCCAAGCGGCACAGCCAGCGACCACTACACCGAGTGCAAGCGAGGCAATGCTGGTGATTGCTCGTGTGGGGCGCATGGAGTGGTTACCTGGCCGATCTCTCGTTAGCAGCCCCGGCAGCCACGCGAGTGACTCTGGCTCGAATCCCCTCAACAACCTCGCGGGCGGCTCGATCTTTTATCGACTGCGCATTCAGCGCGGGATCGGTGCTCTGTTTGGCATGGAGTGCTGCGACAACGCGCAAGTATCCATCATCGGAGCTGACCGCCTCTTGAAAGAACGGCGTGAATCCGCTCGCTAGCGCCGGGCCAACCGCTACCAGCCAGGCCTTTTCGACACTGGAGCACCTCTGCCAAGCTGCAGTAAATGCCTGCCACGCTCGCCGTGACCTCCCATAGATGTCAGTGTCGGTTGTCTTGACCTCGTCGGTAGCGGCGGCGTGCGCCAACAGCGCCATCGTCGGTAGAAACTCTGGATCAAGAGGCTGCTGCGAGATGGCGATCGCATCCGCGACCCATTTGTCCGTCAGTGGAGTTGGATCAATGAGCAGAGTCCGGCTGCGCGATTCACTTCCAAGCGCACCCGGCCTAAGAGTGCGGCCGGTGGTGATGAAGTTCAGATAGCTATGAACCTCTAGGAGAGCACCCAGCAGTGGCTCGCTAGCTAGCGCCCCTTCGATGTTCGGCAACGTGCGCAGATCCAAGGGGATGATCATTTTCTCACCCGGGTCGAGCCGCAGCCTGCGGTCGATTCGCAGGATGCTGGTGTCTACCTCGACCGTTCCGGTTGTGTTGGGTGCGGAGATTTCCCCAGCAAGTGTGACTAGCGGACGCAGCGGCCCCGATGGCTCAATGGCAATGGGACGGTTGAGGTTGTTGCTGACTATCAGATCCACCATGATGGGCTCGAAGGGCTTGGTCGTTGACTTCCGCGCCTTTATCTCGTAGCCAATGATCGAGGCGTTTGTTTCGACGGCGCGATCGAGCTGGATCGGGATGGCTGCAACTTTCGCAGAGAGGCCGGCATCCTCTGAGCCGGCGGGAATACGGGCGATTCCCAGCAGTTTGGCCAGATGACGCTCGGCGCTCACTCCGATAATCGTGCCGGGCGACGACTCATAGGTGAGTTTGTAGCGAGCGGCGGCATCTCTGTTGCGACCCAAGCGCTGCAGAGCGATTCCCGAGGCTAGAGACTCCAGCGCCCCGACGGACGCAATCGCCTCCAATCCGCTCAGAGCCTTCGCGGGTTCGCCATTAGCAAGGTCTTTGAAGGCTGCCATTCGCGCCTTCACCGAGTCAGGGAGCGGGGCCATCAACTCAATGGCTGTGGCCAGAGTGTCAGTGTCTGCGTCAACAATGTTGGCATCCGCTCGAAGCAAGCTCAAGGCAAACCACAGATTGAGTGACTGCGCCTGAATCTGCGACAGGGTGAAGGCGACCGCCGCGGCATCGGGAAGCTTGCCCTGAGCATCAGGAATGAATGATCGATCAGACTCCCGCTTGGCGGCCCCGACGACCGCCTTGAGTCCCTGGACGAGTTCGGCGCGGAGCGCCTGAGCCTGGGGCAACTCGCTCTCTGCCGAGATCGCGGCATAGGCGACCTCCAGCTCTGGGCTCCGCGGAGCTAACTCCTTGTCAATCGCCTCCTGAGTGAGATCAAACCCCGAACTCACTAGTTGCATGCGATAGGTCTCGTTGCGAGTGGCGGAGTAATCTTGCAACACCTTCATGGCAGCCCCGCCATCGCCCTGCGCCCAGAGAGCAAGGGCGTATTCCACGGCGAATCCATCTGTTATCGAAGAATCCAGTGCATCTGAAGCCGCCAGTGTGAGCGCGATAGCCATAACTCGCGGAACACCGCTCCAGGCGCGCTGTGCCATCAAAAGCGCCGCCAGCCGGCTGAGAGAGTTCTCGTCGCTCGGATTGGCGATGAAACACCTCACCAGCAGGTCGGCATGATGGGTCACCGACATTTCAGAGCCAGCCACGAATCCGGCACTGGCATCGGCGGCGGCAGGATAATAAGGATCAAGTTCCGCCGAGCGAAGGATGTCTGAGGCGAACGCGGAGCGATCTCCGACTCTCGACTCGAGCAGGGCCAAGTCGTAGGCGATCCGTGCTCCTTCAACATCGCCGATCGCAGCCAGCGACTTTGGTGCTAAAACCTTTCGATATCCAATGATGCGCGAGGGCGCATCGTTCTTTCTGGCCACCGCTTCCAGCACTCGGCGCAGTCGCACCACCTGGTCCATCGGCTCCAGAACCGCGAGCCGATCCAACGCGGTTCGCGCTACCTCCTCGCTGGTGGGATCAGAGATATCCGCATCAGCCAACGCCAGGCGGAGCCTCCAGACGCTGGCCAAGTCCTGGGTGAGTGCCAGTGCCATGGTGGACAACCCGCGGGCCCCGAAGTACTCGGCCTCGCCGATGTCAGGGGCATCAACTGACCCGTAGGCCCGGGTCGTTAGAAGCAGCGCCAGCCGCTCCTCTGGGCTAGGCACCGGCGCGGATGGTGGCGCAGAGGCGGTCGACTGCACATGAAACCCGCCATTGGGGCGGCAATGCCCCTCCTTCGTCAGCCCGATCAGGGAGCAAAGGATCAGGGTCGTTGCCAGCGCAGGAGGCTCCAATCGCACGCGATGAGTGTAGCCGTGGAATATCGTTCACCACTCCTGCGCTATTATTCCACTCCCCATGCGGCTGCGCCCACTAGCGATCTTTGTGACCTGCACACTCATCAGCGCCTCCAATGCGCAATCGAGTGGGCAATCAGCCCCCAAGATTTCCGAGGCCATCGCCAGCACCTCAGGGCCGATGTCTGCGGAGGGCAAGACCGCCATCTCTCAGTTCGTACAGTATTGGTCGACCGAACTCGATTCCGACTCGCCGCAGGAGATCCGCATGGCTCGCGTCGAACTAGCGCGTCCGCTGAATGGGCTGAGGGTCACCGATGTATTTCGGCTGGAGTACTCAACCGCACTCGTTCCCGTTCTGTCGAACATGACCAAGAATGGATCACTCATTCAAGCCGTGAATGCCGTGGGCGTGCTGCGCGCTCTAGGCACTGAGCAGGCCATGGTCGCGCTCCGAGAGAGTGCCTCCAAGCGAATGCAGCCAAGGGTTCAGATTCGCATAGCCTCGGCCGGCGCGCTTGCCACAATCGCAGCCTCGGTGAGGCTCACCCAAGCCAAGGCTGACCCGATCACCAGATCGATCGGCGAGGATGCGGCGAGTGAAACCGACTGGATGGCGCTGTATGGCGATTTGTCGGCGCTCTCGACGCTCAGCAGCAACCCCAACATTCCTGCCGGGTCGCAGGAGGAAGCATTCAGAGGACTGATCCGGGCGCTCGACATGGCCACAGAGCGCGCAGCCAAGGGAGGCGCCAGTGCCGTGCTCATGCAGGCTGTCTGGCGATCACTAGGTGATCTGCGCGATGCAGTTGCCAAGACCCCTTCGGCGAAACTGCCGATCCTTGCCAATCAGGTGCGAATCCTTCTGCCCAAGATTGTCATGGCCGCGCAGAACTGCCCAGCCGCCGAAGCCGAAACGCAGTTGAGTTTCAAGGGCGCCTCCGCGATCGCGGAAACACTCATGCGTCGTCTACCGGCACCGACAAAATATGAAGTTGGAGACGATTCCAAACTGAAGAACGCCTGGGTGACTTCTGCGCCCAAGCCCGTCGCTAAGGCGGATGGTCGACCTAACTCTGCATCAGCGCTGGGTCGATAGTCGCCTCACCTAGATTGCCCTACGGCTAGCCTATGAGCGTGCGTCTGACGCTCACTCTCCTCATTTGTTCAGCGATAGTCGGCGCCCTCGTCTGGACGAGCGGCGTCACTCCAATCAATGATCTGGTGTGGGTGGGTCCTGACATCTTCACTCTCGATCCGCAGAAACTCTCCTATCAGCAGGACATTCGCATGGAGATGGCACTCGACGAGACCCTCGTCGTGCGCGAAGGAGTGACAGCTGAGCCGATACCCGGAGCGGCCCGCGAGTGGGAGATCAGTGCTGATGGCCGGGAATACCGCTTCCGATTGCGGCCCGATGGCAAATGGTCGAACGGCGAGTCGGTGACCGCAGAGGACTTCCGCATGGCCTGGATGCGGGCGATGTTGCCGGACACCGCCGCGGACTACTCCGGCCTGTTTTTCGTAATCGATGGCGCACGTGATTTTTTCTTCTGGCGTGAAGCGCAACTGGCCGCCTTTGCCGCGAACGGAGGAGGTGACGCGCAGGCCCTTTGGCAACAGACGCTCACTCGATTCGATGAAACGGTGGGGGTGACGGCGGTTGACTCGCTCACCCTGCTGGTTCGACTCATCCAACCCACTCCTTTCTGGCTGGATCAATGCGGATTTGCGGTGACGAGCCCAGTTCACCGCGCAACCATCGAACGCTTCAGTTCTCTTGATGCGCGCACCGGTCGCTATGAAACCGATGCCTCGTGGACCAAGCCGGGAAACAGAGTTTCCAATGGGCCGTACCGCCTCGCCGCTTGGCGTTACAAGCGCGACCTCCTTCTCGAGGCCAACGAGTTTTACTGGAACAGGGAGTCTGTGCAAGCCAAGCGGGTGCTGATGCTCCCATTCGAGGAGAACAACACCGCTGTGTTGGCATACGGCGCGGGCGGTATCGATTGGATCGCTGATGTCACGGTGGACTATCGCGCCGACATGGCGGCACAGCAGCGCGCCGGGTTGCGAACTGACACGCATGTCCTGGATGCGTTTGGAACCGACTTCTTTCAGTTCAACTGCCGGCCTCGACTGGCTGATGGCAGAGTGAATCCTTTTTCTGATCGCCATGTTCGCCGCGCCTTCGCCCTGGCGGTGAACAAGCAAGCGCTGGTAACGCAAGTCACACGCATGAACGAGAGCATCGCGGGTGCCCTGACACCTCCCGGCTCGATCAAGGGCTATACGCCCCCGGCGGGTCTGCCCTATGACCTGACGCGCGCCCGTGAGGAACTCACCACTGCCGGATGGAGTGACCACGATGGAGATGGGCTGGTAGAGGACTCCGCGGGCAATCGCTTCCCCGTAGTGGATGTGCTCTATACCACTGGTGCTGTGCGCTACAAGAATCTTGCGCTGGCGCTCAGGGAGATGTGGGCCTCGGCTCTGGGAGTGGAGGTCTCGCTTCGCAGCAAGGACACCAAGTTTTTCAAGGAGGATTTGCGCACCGGCAACTTCATGATCGCCCGCGGCGGTTGGTATGGCGACTATGGAGACCCCACTACTTATCTGGAGTTCTGCCGATCGACGGATGGTAATAATGATCGCAGATACAACGACCCCGCTTTCGATGCGCTCCTGGATCAAGCCGCAGCCGAGCGGGATCCTGCTCGGCGATTCGCTCTACTGCAGCAGGCGGAGTCCAAGCTGGTCGAGGAGGACCTGCCTCTCATTCCCCTATGCAACTTTGTGCAGGTGTACATGTACGAGCCCGAGAGTCTGACAGGCTTGACGGCGCATCCACGGCTGGAGCAATACCTAGGGAGAGTTCATCGCCGAGACAAGAGCGAGCCTCGAGACTCCAGCGTGAGTGTTACTGATAGCCCCGAGGGGGCACACCAATGAGCGCCTTTATTCTGCGTCGTTTGCTACAGCTGCCTCTGATCGTGCTGATCGTTTACACCACGACCTTTGTGCTGATCTGGCTGGTACCGGGAAATCCTCTGGAGAAAGAGGGACGCAGACCGCCGCCCGAAGTCGAAGCAGCCATGCTTAGGCAGTACAAACTCGATGACCCGGTGGCGTTCTACTTTGACTACCTTGGCAAGGTCAGTGGAGTTGCCTGGGTTGTCGGGAGTCACACTCGAGCGTTTGACTTTGGCCCGAGTCTGGGACATCCCGATTGGAGTGTGAACGAGATTCTTGCCACCGGACTCCCGGTTTCCATGACTCTCGGCATGGGCGCCATCGCCATCGCGCTCGCAATCGGTATGACAAGTGGCCTCGTCGCGGGGCTGCGACCGGGTAGCGCTGCCGATGCGCTCAGCCAACTGGTTGCTCTCGCCGGTATCAGTCTCCCCGGATTTGTCACGGGGACAATCTTGCTCATTCTGTTTTCGGCGAAACTGCATTGGTTCCCTATAGGAGGATGGGGCGGACTCTCTCACGCAATTCTCCCCATGATCGCGCTCTCTCTGCCCTTCTCTGCCTACATCGCGCGCCTGATTCGCTTCGGAATGATCGAGCAGATGGAAACTGCTCATGTCCGCACCGCGCTGGCTAAAGGTCTATCGAGGAGGCAGGCCGCCTATCGGCACGCGCTCAAGAATGCCTTTCTGCCCGTGCTCAGCTACCTAGGGCCAGCCACGGCCGTTGCCATGACCGGTTCATTCGTGATCGAGAAGGTCTTTGCAGTGCCCGGGCTGGGTCGCCACTTCGTCGATGGCGTTCTGGGCAAGGACATCACACTGGTAATGGGAGTCGTTCTCACATACTCAACCATCATGGTGCTCCTGAATCTCCTTGTTGATGTGCTCTATAGATGGGTCGACCCGCGCATCGAAGCTGCCTACTGAGAGACCGCCTATGGCTGCGATGTACACTCGGTGCGTGCGTTTACCGCTTCTTACTCTTGTCGGATGCCTTGTGACGGCGTGCGCTAGCACTCCGGGTCCCCAGAGCCTGACCATTGCTTCCTCGGCCTACGGAGAAACTTTCGACCGCGCCGTGACTGAGTTGCGCCGCACCGGCTACACCCCGTTAGTAATGGATCGAGAAACAGGACTGATCGAGACGGCCCCCCGTCATGCAGGAGGATTGGCTGAACCTTGGCGTACTGACAACGACAGTCTGGAGCAGGCGATTCACAACACAGCCTCCCACTGTCGAAGGCGGATCAGAGTTGAGTTTTCCCCCGCAGGATTTGTGGCACCCGCACCCCGAGACCCCGCCAGGCTCGATGGCGTTCCGATTCCCGGGAGTGATGCCGACATCAAGCGCTACGACATGTTGACCTATAACGGATCAATAGAGGTGCGGGTGTGGGTCTCAATCGAGAGGTCTTCGATAGCGGGTAACAACCTCTCAACCTATACCGGCTCACTGGCTTCCCGTTGGACCGATCCGAGCGCCACCAGCATCGAAACAGGCGACCGCGCCACGATTCTCGACCAGACCAAGTGGACGGCAATTGGCCGCGATTCAGGGTATGAATCCCGCATACTCGGGCTGTTCGAAGCGACTAAACAGGTCGATATCACTCCCAACCCCGGATAACCGCCTCAGCAGTTTGACTCTCCCCCTTGGGATGCCATTATTGAGTGCTACTCACGTGGCGGCTTAGCCGCGATTGCAGCCGACTCTTGGAGACACGAATGCACAGTGGACCGACCCGTGGATTACTGGTTAGAGCAGGGATCGTCACGGCCACGGTCGTCGGCGCAATGTCCTTCATCTCCTGGAGTGCCTTTGGCGGTGGCGGGCTGACTGGTCAAACCCAAATCCCGACTACCCCTGCAGACTTCATTCTTCCGGGCACGCAGCCAGATTTCACGGGCACGGCGATGGATGGCATCATCGGTGCCATCAACTGTTCGTTCTGTCATGGTGAATACAACACCGATGACGCCCCCTTCGACAACTGGATCTCCTCGGTGATGGCGCAGTCCGCCCGCGATCCCATCTGGCACGCCGCGCTGGCAACTGCCAATCAGGACACCCACATGGTCGGCGAGTTCTGCATCCGCTGCCATGCTCCTGGCCCCTGGCTCGCCGGCAAGGGCGCGCCCGCGGATTTGTCTCTCTTCACTGAGATGGATGACTTTGACGGAATCAACTGCAACTTCTGCCACCGAGCTGTGAATCCCGTTGCTGGGGCCATGAGTGCCGTGGGATATCCCGACAACTCTGACCTCACGCCGGATCCCGAGGTGCTCGATCCGCTGGCAGCAGCAGGGTTCCTGCCTGCCCATCATGGCAATGGTTCCTATGTTGTCGATCCAGTAGATGTACGGCGCGGGCCATTTGCCGATGTGCCCATGAACTTCCACGCTGCTGATCTGATTTACTCGCCGTGGCACACTTCCGGAGATCAGTGCGGCACCTGCCACGATGTGAGCAACCCTGCCTTTGAACGGCAGGCCGATGGCTCGCTGGCTCTTGGGGCACTGAATACTCCGCATCCCTCCAATGACGCCAATGAGATGTTCCCCGAGCAGCGCACTTTCAGTGAATGGAAGTTCAGCCAGTTTGCCTCGAAGGGTGTTCACTTCCCCGACGGACGATTCGGTGGCAACCATCCCACGGGAGTCATGCAGAGTTGTCAGGACTGCCACATGCCCGATCAACAGGGCGCAGGATGTATTTTCTTTGATGGCGATCCTTCTTATGAGCGCCCCAATCTCCCGCAGCACTCCTGGGCCGGTGGCAACACTTGGGTGGTGCGGGCGATCCGCCTCCAGCTCGGTGACGATGCCGATTGGGTTGGACTGACCCAGCCCCGCATCGATGCCGCTGATGCGCGCACTGTCGAGATGCTGCGAGCCGCCAGCGATCTGGAAGTCACGCAGGACGGCAGTTCGATGCGCGTGCGGGTGATCAACCAATCCGGACACAAGTTGCCAACTGGATATCCCGAGGGTCGCCGCATGTGGATCAATGTCAAGTTCTTTGATGCGGGCAATGCTCTCATCTCCGAGCGCGGGGCCTACAACTTCGCATCAGCGACGCTTACTGCTGACACCAAGGTTTACCAAACGAATCACACCTTCGATGCGGCCGTTGCTGCCGCAACTGGTTTGGAGCAGGGGTCGCTCTTTCACCTCGCACTCAACAATGTGGTCGCCTTCGACAATCGCATCCCGCCCCGTGGATTCACCAACGCGGCATTCACCGCCTTCGGTGGGCAGCCACAGGGATACGCCTACGCCGATGGTCAGTACTGGGATGACTCGAGTTTCGCACTCCCAGCCACGGCGACGCGCGCCGTAGCCACGCTTTACTTCCAAACCACCAGCCGCGAGTACATCGAGTTCCTGCGCAACAGCAACTCGACGGACTTGGCGGGTGACATTGCCTACAACTTGTGGGCCGCCACGGGTAAGAGTGCGCCGGTCGACATGGATAGCGTGGAGATTCAGTTCGTCCCCACCAATCCCGGCGACCTCGATGGTGATGGATTTGTCAATGGCGCCGACTTGGCAGTACTGCTGGGCAACTGGGGCAACTCAGGAGCCGGCGACTTTGACGCCGATGGCATCGTGGGCGGAGTTGACCTAGGGACTTTCCTCGCGATGTGGGGTTCAGTCTGAGAACGACCTAGCGCGGCACCGCGCTCTGCGCCCGAGCAGTTAGCCTGCGCTAATGGCTCACAGCCCATTTCACCTGCACCGACCTCATCCTTGGCACGGCATCCCCGCAGGGCCCGACCTGCCCTCCGTAGTGAATGCCTATATCGAGCTCACTCCGTTTGACCTTGTGAAGTACGAGATTGACAAGCCCTCGGGCTACCTGCGTGTGGATCGACCGCAGCGCACCAGCAGTACTCCGCCCACCTTGTACGGATTCATCCCGCGCACGCTGTGCGCCGAGCGAGTTGCCAAGCTAAGTCCGCACGCCACTAGAGCTGATGGTGACCCTCTGGATATCTGCGTAATCAGTGACCGACCAATCAGCCGCGCCGACCTGCTTCTGAGCGCGACTGTGATCGGCGGATTGCAGATGCTCGATAACGGCGAGGCCGATGACAAAATCATTGGTGTGCTGGTGCGTGATCCGGTGTGGGAGGGCATCCGCGAGCTCACGGCTCTTCCCGCCAACTTTGTGGAAAGATTGCTCCACTACTTCAGCACATACAAACTGCGAGTCGGTGAGGCGCCCACGACGACCATTCGGGACATCTACGGACGCGAACGCGCCTTGCAGGTGGTCGAGGCGGCGCTCGCTGACTACGAGGCTGAATACCCCGCGGCCGCCCCTGAGTTGCGTGGCAACTGATAATCGCTCGCCGGCACCGAGATCGCGGTACCTTTGCTGAATGATCTTTGCGCTTATCTGTGCCTATCTATTGCAACAGGGCATCGGTTCTCCGGTTGATCTACCCCGGTCGCCCGCAGCCTCTGCGGACGGGTCCTTCGTTGCCTTCGTTTGGCGCGGGGACATCTGGCGGGTGGATGCCGGTGGCGGTGAAGCCACTCGGCTGACAAGCAATGCTGCGGATGACACGGCTCCCGTTTGCAGTCCCGACGGGAAGTTCATCGTTTTCACCAGCGCCCGAGGCGGCTCGAGAGACCTGTGGAAGTTTGATAGCAGTGGCGGCTCTCTCGCGCAGGTGAGCGACTTGGGCGAATCATGCTCACCATCTGCCGTGGGGCTCGATGCATCTGGGGAACTGGTGGTTTATTTCGATGCGTCTCTGGAGGACGATTTGTATCGATCTCCGCGCCCTTACAGCATCGCCACTTCAGGTGGCCAGCCCAAGCGCGTGCACGGTGCCTTTGGATCGAGCGCCTCTCCATCTGCGGACGGCAAGCGCGTTCTCTTTGAACGAGGCGGTAGCTCGTGGAGCCGACGCCACTACCGCGGACCAGACCAGCGGGATGTCTGGTTGTTTGATTCCAGCGGGACGGGGACCGGATCTGAGAGTCCTCAGGGCAAGTTCGCACAACTGACAAACTGGAATGGCAACGACGGCTGGGCCCGGTGGATCTCCCCAACAGAGTTTGTGTTCTTGTCAGACCGCGAAGATGACACGGTGAACATCTACTGTCAGCGCGCGGTTGCCGGCGCCCCTGCCAAGAGGCTCACCAAGTTCATAGGCCGCGATGTAAAGGACTTATCGGTGAGCGCCAACGGCAAGCGCGCCTTCTTCACCGTGTGGGACACGCTCTATCGGTTGAACCTGGACGAGTCGAACGCCGCGCCGGTGCGACTGAAGATCACCGCTGCCTCGGACACAACTGATGATGTGGAGGTTCGCAATCTGTCCTCCGCGGCGACCGAAGCAGCGCTGAACCCCGATGGCAAGACCATGGCGATGGTTGCATTCGGCGAAGTCTGGGTGCGTGCCGTGGAGGGTAAGACTCCCGCCCGAAGGGTGACGGACACTCCGGCGAGAGAGAGTTCCATCGCCTGGAGCCCAAGTGGAGAGACTCTCTACTTCACGAGCGATCGAAGTGGCATCGAAGAAATCTGGGCAGCGACTGTTTCGCGGACGCGAAGCGATGTGCGCCGAAGCGCCGCAGGGCCCGAGCCTGCACCTGCTGCCGAGCCCGCACCTGCTGCCGAGCCCGCACCTGCTGCCGAGCCCGCACCTGCTGCCGAGCCCGCACCTGCTGCCGAGCCCGCACCTGCTGCCGAGCCCGCACCTGCTGCCGAGCCCGCACCTGCTGCCGAGCCTGCACCTGCTGCCGAGCCCGCACCTGCTGCCGAGCCTGCACCTGCTGCCGAGCCCGCACCTGCTGCCGAGCCTGCGCCTGCTGCCGAGCCCGCACCTGCTGCCGAGCCTGCACCTGCTGCCGAGCCTGCGCCTAAGGCGCGGAGCAAACCCAAGCCAGCGCGCTGGGCAGATGCAGTCCGCTTTGATGCGGCGAAGGTAGTAGCAGACCAAGATGGCACAGACATCGGAGCTAGAGCTCCTGACAGCGACCCTACTGTTTCCCCGGACGGAAAACTCTTGGTATTCCGCCGCGGCGCAGGCGACATCATGGGCATGGATCTCGAAACCAAGGCTGTGCGCCTGATCCGCAAGGGGTTTGATTCCTCTTCCCACTGGCGCTTCAGCCCTGACAGCAAGTGGCTGGCTCTTGCCCACACCGATTCCAACTCCAACTCTGACATTTGGATGGTGCCACTCGATGGCACGAGCGAAGCGGTCAACATCACCAGACATCCTGATGATGATGTGATGCCTCGATTCAGCGCCGATGGCCGAGTCCTTGCATTCGTTTCCGAACGCACCAACGATGAGAATGACATCTGGATGGTGTTTCTCGACAAGTCGCTGGCGAGTCTTGCCAAGACTGATCTCGACAGGTACTTCAAAGACTCGGCGGAGCACTTTCGCAAGCGCAAACCACTGGGCAGCGAATCGGACAAGGCGGCAGATAAGTCCGCGGACAAGACCTCCGACAAGGCTTCAGAAAAGCCCAAGCCCTCGGAAGAGCCGGAACTATCTCCGAGTCCCAAGCCGGAAGACCCTGCTAACTGGAGCCTCGAAGATGCTTACCTGCGCCTGTTCAAGGTGAGCACTCAGGTCGGTAGTGAAGGCAATCTGGAACTCGCCGGCTCCGGCGAGCGCGTGGTGTACTCCGCCGGATCAGGAGCCTCCGCTGACGCGCCTCGAAGGGGCGGCTCACCTGCCAGCGAGACATCGGGTCTATTCACCCAGCGTTTCGATGGCTCCGAGCAGAAGCGCATCGGCGCGCACGCCACAGTGCAGGGAATGAATCTCGGCGGCGAATCGATCATCACCATCTCTGGTGGCAAGGCGGGAGTGCTCCCCCTTTCTGGCGGGGATAGCAAGAGTGTTGAGATCGATGCATCAATCGAAGTTGACCGCCGCCAGCTCGCCAGCCAGAAGTTTCTCGAGATGGCGCGGCGCATGACATGGGGTTTCTATGACGAATCTATGAGAGGCACCGACTGGCCGCGACTTGTGACCGAGTACCACGAGCTGGCACAGCGCACGCGAACGGGCAGCGAGTTCGATCATGTGGCCAATCGATTACTGGGCGAGTTGAACTCGAGTCATACGGGCGTTCGGTCACCCGACTCCGAGCGCGGAGAGTCGTCGGCATCACAGCAGGCTCAGGGGCGCCTCGCCGTGCGCGCCACAACCCTGACTGATGGAGTACGCATCGATGAAGTCATACCCGAGGGTCCAGCTGCACTAGCGCGAACGCCACTCATCGCAGGCGATGTGATTACAGCGGTCGAGTATGAGCCGGTGGGCGCGACGCGCACCCTTGATCAATCCCTAGCGGGTCGCATCGGACGGGACACAGTCATTTCGGTACGCCGCACGGAGAGCGGTGGAGCCACGCGCGAGTTCGAGACCCTCCTCGAGCCAGTGAGCGGTGGAAGCGTGGGGTCACTGGTTTACCAGGCGCACCAGCGTGCCAATGCCGCGACAGTTGATCGACTCTCCAACGGCCGCATTGGCTACACCCACATTCTGGGGATGGATCAAGGTCATCTGGACGAGTTCGAGAGAGACCTGTACGCCGCCGCCAATGGCAAGGATGGCTTGATCATTGATGTGCGCAACAATGGGGGCGGCTGGACTGCTGACCGGCTTCTCGGCTCGATCATGGTGCTACCGCATGCCTACGCCATCACGCGCGGCGCTGATCCCGCCAACAAAGATTCCTATCCGCAGGATCGACTATTCATCCAGCGTTACACCCTTCCCATCAACATGCTCTGCAATGAAAAGAGTTTCTCCAATGCCGAGATCACCGCGCACGCGTTCAAGGCATTGCGTCGGGGAAAACTGGTGGGCGCTCAGACCTACGGCGGCGTGATCTCCACCGGCGGTACCTCTCTGCTCGATGGCACGAGTGTTCGTATGCCCATGCGCGGGTGGTTCCTAATGGATGGCACCAACATGGAGAACCATGGTGCCATGCCCGACATCGTGATCCCGCAGACCCCCGAGAGCGAATGCGCCAACACTGATCTTCAACTTCAGGCAGCCGTTGAGGACTTGCTCAGGAGACTGCCGCCTGAGTGAGTGCTGCCAACCTTCGGCCAGCTTCCTCGACATTTGCTCGACTGTTGAAAGCGCTCACGCGGAAGTAACCCTCCCCAGCGCGCCCAAATCCTGCGCCCGGAGTGACCACCAACTGCACTCGACTGAGAAGTGTGTCAAACG
This sequence comes from Phycisphaerales bacterium, assembly GCA_009692045.1. Lineage (GTDB taxonomy): Bacteria > Planctomycetota > Phycisphaerae > Phycisphaerales > SM1A02 > SYPI01. The sequence goes on from SIAA01000021.1 coordinate 19,982, forward strand.
CCTCCCAACTGCTGACCCCTGGCGGACACGCTACCCACACATATGGCGCGTTCTCGCCGCCGAAACAGCGAAGCCCGAGACGAGCGCACGACTGTCGCAGTGACCTGGCATTTGCCAGATATCCGTCAACAAGGGCGCGGCACTGAGCGCGACCATCCTCTTGATAGAGCGCTGCCGCAGCGCACTGCACCGGATAAGACACGCCGTTGGAGCAGGTCGACCAGCGTCGACTCCAAAGGCCGTGTAGAGCAATCTTCTTGCCGCCGCGGGTGCGGCCGTGCAGTGACTTGGGGACCACCGTGTATCCGCAGCGAAGTCCGGTGAATCCCCCGCTCTTGGAGAACGATCGAAACTCCATGGCACACTCACGCGCGCCGCTAATCTCATAAATGGATCTCGGCAGCGCCTCATCGCGGATGAAACTCTCGTAGGCGGCGTCAAAGAGAATGATCGCCTCGCAGTCGCGCGCCCATGCCACCCAGCGCTGCAACTGCTCGCGGGTGGCGACGGTGCCAGTGGGATTGTTGGGCGAACACAGATAGGCCACATCTACGGGCTGCGTTGGTGGCTCGGCGGTAAACCCATTCTCCGGGCCAGTTGTGAGGTAGTGAATCCCGGCGTAACCACCCCCCTCGAGAGCCGCTCCGGTATTCCCCGCCATCACATTGGTATCTACATACACGGGATACACAGGATCGGTCACCGCGATTGTGACGGCTCCAAGAATCTCCAGCACGGCGCTGGCATCGGGCTTGGATCCATCGGAGAGAAATATCTCGTCGTCGGCAATATCAAGGCCTCTGCTCTGGAAGTCGCCCTCGGCGATGGCGGCGCGAACGAAGGCGTGCCCAGTCGGAGGACCGTAGCCGTGAAATGTCTCGCGCTGAGCCATCTGATCGACGCCGCGGTGCAGCGCGGCAATGATGGCGCTAGGCAGCGGCTCGGTCACATCCCCGATGCCACAGCGCACAATGCGACTCGCCAACTCCGGATGCGATTTCGCAAACGCCTCTACCCGACGCGCGATTTCGGGGAATAGATAGCCCGCTGTCAGCTTGAGAAAGTTTTCGTTGATGTGCGCCACTCAGCCGCGTCTCACGCCACTCTTGACGATCCGCACCGCCAACGCCGGTGGCACATTGGCAATGACGAGCTCCTGCGTGCTTTTGTGGCGGCTCCTGAGAGCTTTCCCCACAGCCTCGATGCGCCGACTTCGGCTGCGCCCCTCGCGCCCGACGAGGGGCGCTCGTAACTCGCGGATCAGCGCATACTCGAAGTACACCAACTCTCCGCCGTCACGCAGAAGCGCCATCAGGCGCCTGAAGATGCTGCGCACGACTGTGGGGGTAAAGTTGTTGAACGGCAGCCCACACACCACGAAATCGAAGGGTCCGTCAATGGGTGCATCCTGGACCGAACAGTTGTAAATGCGCACTTGAGCGCACTGGTGCTTGCGCCGAAATGGTTCAAGAAGCTTGGCTTCGAGAATGGTGCAGAAGTGAGAGTTGAGCTCCACGATGTCAAGCGAGTCAGCGGCTGTCATCGTGTTCAGAATCGACTTGGTGAACGCGCCCGTTCCTGGTCCAACTTCCAAGACTCGCTTTGTTCCCTTGCACTCGCGCAGAGATCGCGTCATCGCCCGCGTCAGTGCGGGCGAACTTGGGATGACCGCGCCTGTCTGCCGCAGGTCTCTTAGGCTTTGTAGTACAAAGTCGAGCACAGTTGGGTGATTCTAGCACTGAGGTGCTAATTTCAAGGCACGCCGTAGTCACTGTGGCGGGCGGCATCAGCCGATCACGGATCCGCGAGCATGGGACCGGTGGCATGAGGGCGACCGCCCACAAACATGCGGATTGATCCATCCACGGTACGCAGGACTACCCGGGCCCCACCACCTGCCAATACCGCGTGCATGCTGTCACCATCGTTGCGTGAGTCATTGACAATCCAAGTGCCATCTCGGATCTGAGAAATGACCTCGCCACCGACTGACTCCATGTCGTAATCGCCGGCGGAGCCCGCGGCAACGCGCCAATCGATGTCGCCATCCTCGGCGATGATGGAAGAGGGTCCGCGCATGGGCCATCCCGTGGCAACGCGTACATCCCCATTGGAGGACTCGATGTTCACACCATCTCGGTTGTTCGTCACATACACATGCCCGCGCGCCGTGCGCACGGTGCAGGCTCCCAGCGCCGGAAGCTTGATGTGCAGATCAGTGGCTTGAAACCACGGTTCACCGTGACTGGTGCGAGATCGCACCTGGAGAACCTTGCCCTGCGAGTCGGCGACCAACCCGACATCGAGTTGGATGTCCATCAGTGACTGTTCGCCTTCAGCGGATCGGCCCGAGCCGTGGGAACTGCGGCGCACTACGGCAATCTCAGCCAGTTCTGTCTCGGGCGTGACGGCGGGGTCAATCACCTCGTCACCACCGACGATGACGACATCACCACCAAACACATCAACCTCAACCGTGACAACCCCGGTCACCGGAACAACAAATGACTCCTCCTCGTTGCGATAACCCAGAAACATGGTTTGCATTCCCGTCACCAGCGACTTGGAGAAGCCAGGAGATGGATGGGCACCTCTGCATCCTTCCAGCATGGGAGAGAGCACCGCGGCGGCCATTACCAGCAGTTTCCATCCTAGGTGTCGTTGCATGATTGTTGATCCAGTGTAACGCCGGGCTCCTACCTAGAATCCACCGATGATTGTTGCTCCCGCGATGCTCTTGGCGGTCTGCCTTACGGTACAGATAGCACCCCCGACTGCTCAAGCTCCTGCGGAGGCGTTCTTTGAAGTGGTGGTGGAAGATGCCAGACTGCTCGCAGACCAGCCCGACCATGGCCGAGTGATTGTCTTCCTGAAGGCATGCACTTCAACTGCGCGGGGCGAACCCAGCGATGCCCCATTCTTCGAGGACCCGCAACCCATGTACTCGGTCGAGGTGGGCCGACTTGCGGCTGGTCACCCAATAAAAGTTGGTGCCTCTGCCCAAGCGTTCCCAGTTCCGATTGCGCAGTTGCGTGGCTGCTTCAAAGCGCAGGCTGTGCTCGATCGCAGCTCCAGCCATGCCCGCCACTCCGCCCCTGGGAATCTCACCAGCGAGGTCGTCGAGGTCACGCTAGGAAGCGGCCTTCCCAGTCCGCCGCATCTGGTTCTGAACAAGCCGGTAGCCCGCGCTGAGCTGCCTCAAATATCTAATGTGGTTTGGTTTGATCGACCGAGCGCCCTGCTCAGCGCCCACTTCGGCCGCCCCATCTCGCACCGCGCGGGTGTCGTTCTGCCCATTGGTTATGACGATCCCGACCATGCTCGGCGCTACTGGCCGACGATTTATGTGATCCCGGGATTCGGCGCCGATCATCTCGATGCCGTGTCCATTGCTCAGCGCATCCGCACGCCGGGGACCGAGCGACTGATCCCTCAGGCCGTTTGGGTGGTCCTTGATCCGGAGGGCCCCTACGGCCACCATCTCTTCGCCGACAGCGAATGCAACGGCCCACGCGCAAGGGCTTTGGTCAGCGAGTTCATCCCCGCGCTTGAGGAGCGGTTCCGCATCGTTGCCAAGCCTGAGGCCCGCATAGTCACCGGACATTCTTCAGGAGGTTGGAGCAGTCTGTGGCTCGCGCTAAATCATCCAGAGGTCTTTGGCGCCGCCTTCAGCAGCGCGCCTGATCCAGTGGATTTCGCTTCGTTTCAAACCACAGACATTGGCAACGACGACAATGTTTTCGTCAATCCCCAAGGCAAGGAGCGCCCTAGTTTCCGCTCGCAGACGCGAGAGATTGACGATGTGCGCATGACCAATCGGCAGGAGATTTCCATGGAGCGAGTCCTCGGGCCTAGAGGTGACTCGGGGCAGCAGTGGGACTCTTGGGCTGCCGTATTCAGTCCCAAGGATCTGCGCACGGGGCTCCCCAAGCGGCTCTACGACCCCGTAACTGGAGTGATCGACCACGCAGTGGCCGCGCAGTGGTCGCGCTACGACATTAGCCGCCGCGTCTTCAGCCAGTGGGAGGAACTAGCCCCGCTGCTCGCCAAGAGGATTCACCTGCTGTGCGGGAGTCGCGACTCCTTCTATCTCAACCTCGCTGTCGAGTCGCTGCAGCGCGCAACTTCGGAGAGAGCAAGCATCGAGGCCGCCTCTGGACATGGTGAGTTCACCGGCGATGGATATATCGAGATTGCGCCGCTCCTCGATCACGGCACTCTGGTACCGGTGGCGCGACTGCGATTCGATCTGGAGATGTCACGCTGGCTGCGCGGGCACGGACTTGGGGAATAGTCTGCTAGGGATGAGCCCCGAGAGCAAACATGCGTGAAGTGCAAGATCATTGGTTTCGCCAGGCGAAGGCAGATGGCTACCGCTCTCGCGCCGCCTACAAGCTCATCGAGATGGATGACCGCAGGAAACTGCTGCGCAAGGGAGATCGGGTGCTCGATGTCGGAGCCGCGCCTGGGTCCTGGAGTCAAGTGGCCAGCCAGCGCATTGGCGACCGCGGCGAGGTGATCGCATTCGACCTGAAGGAGATCGCCCCTCAAGGCCTCGCGGCAAATGTGAAGCTTCTAGTAGCGGACCTGCGCGAACTCACAGCGACACAGTTCGGAACACGGCCCTTCGATGTGGTGCTCAGCGACATTGGCCCTGACACCTCGGGAGATCCATCGGGCGACAGCCTGCGCAGCATCGCCCTTTGCAACTCCCTGCTTGACCGCGCTGCCGCCTGGCTGCGCAAGGGCGGGCACATGGTGATGAAGGTGTATGAAGGCGCCGAGTACCCGGTTCTGCTCAAGCGCGCTGCCAGCCTCTTCGACGACTCCAAGGGATTCAAGCCCCAGGCCTCAAGGGCGGAGAGTGTGGAGATCTATCTCGTATGCCGAGGGTTCCGGGGTGGTTCAGTAGCAACCGAGCCAGCGAGAGCGGCGCGGCGCGGCTGGGCGACACCAGAATCACAGGGGACGCCCGAGGAATCGTGACAGGCCGTTTGGGGGCGTTCTGGTTTCACTCACGCCCACAGTGCTAGCCTTCTGTGATGGCTACAACTCTTTCCGGCGTCGGCGGCCCGAAGAGCAATCATCTGTGTTTGATGATCGCAACCCTGATTGCCCTGGTTGTCACCTCACCACTCAGTCTGGCACAAGGCACGAGGGGACAGTTTCCCGACCCGGTGTCCAGCGCTGTAATCGAGAGATTTTTCACCACCGCTGGATTCACACCCGAGCAGCGAGCTCCGGGGTTTGTTGCATTCGAGAAGTATCTGGGCGAGTGGAAGGAGCTGCGCGACAACGAGGTGACCGCATACCTCACCAGCCGTGCTGCCATCGACGATCCCAGTGATGTGGATGCTCACAAGAAACTTGCAGAGAGGCGTGTCAGCCTTTTCACGCGGATACAACTTCTAGATGACGCGCTCTCGGCGAACATTGCCGCCCTGGCGACCGCGTCTCAGAAGGAAAGCGTGAACCTCGAGCGGCTCGCCTGGGGACGGCGGCGCGACTTGGGAGTGCTAGCAACTGGGCAGACAATGCTCTTCGCCAATAGCGCCAAGCCCGAGGGAGCTGATCTGGTCACAATAGTGCGCGAGTGTCGACTCACTCCCGAGGATGAGAAGCGCGTTGCAGAAATCTTGAATCGGTGGGCCGTTCAAGCAGCAGGCCTGCAGGCCAAGTTGGCTCGGGAGGCCATGCGCCGACCATACTGGAAAGCGCAGGCGATAGTTGCCGGCGAAGCTGCTCGGGCAGCGGCCGAGGCGGCGCAGCAAGCTGCGGAACCTGCGAGCTCAGACGATGTCGTGGCGGATGGGCAGGTACTCCTTTCAGATAACGATGATCCATTCCTCGGGATGGATTCCCTCAGCGGGCCCAAAGTCGCCGAGAGCGTGGAGTTCGTCGCCAGCAGAAAGGCGCTCGTCGCACTGAACCGGGCTACTGCTAACGAACTCAAGCAAGCGCTGGCGCCGACTCCGGGTATCAGGTTCTGGGGCAAGTACCTGCACACGGCATATGGCATCCAAGACAGCGGAGCTGCCATAGTTACTGCATTCGAGTCAGCCGATGTCCGCGCTGCGGGTAGCCAGGCAACTTTGGCGACCCTTGATGCCGCCCGCATCAGTTGGGACACCGACCGAACAGCGATCAGTTCTGAGCTCACAACAAGAATCGACTCTGGCTCCGGCTCATCGAGTTCCCAAGTCATTGACTTGAATCATGGTTTGCTCATGGAGCGACAATCTTTGAACAGTCGCAGTGACGATGTGGACCAGCGGGCGCTCCGTGCCATCGCGGCAGCATTCGGAGACCCCGACCCGACTGGTCCCGCTGATCCCACCGACGCGCGCGCTAGCGAGCTCAACTCCCAGATTTCCGCTGAAATCGGCAACAGCGGTCAGTCATTCACCTTTACGGTCGAGTCTGCCCTGGGAAACACGCTGACGGAGGCGATAGTAGGAGCCATCTCCTCTGACTCCTTTAGCGGACAAGGAATGATGGTCATGATCGGTGGCTCATCGCGGCTCCATTCACCTATCAAGCGCGAGGAGCTAATCAGTGCTCTCAGGAGCCGGGGAGCCGACCAAGCACTCCTGTCCATCGCCGAGGCATCGCACGAGGACTTCCTATTGCAGATCGAGCAGGCGCGGCCCCAAACTGCCGAAGAGCCGGATGTTCAGTTTGCCGCCGCACGGGAGTGGAGCAATCTCTTGCTTACGAAGGAGGCGGAACTGTTTGCTCAGATTGCCAGCGCCGCTACTACGGAGATGTCTCCGCTGGTCAAGTCTGCTGGGGAAGTTCGGGCGCGTCACCTGATGCTGCAGGCTCCCAACATCTTCCCGCTTGCAGGCCCGATTTCCGCCGACCCGGTGGCTTCGGTTCAACTTGCCCATTTGTCGCCTGCCGACACCGATTCGGCGCGCGCCATTCTCGGCGAGTTCGAACTGGCGGCCGCTGCGGCCTATCCAACCTACATGGCACGGGCGTACTCCGCTGCCATGAAGATGGCGGCGCTCGATCGCGCGCTCGGACTCTTTGGCAGCAACAGGCCACAGACGGCACTCAAACCCAGCGAGATGGAGGCATTTCACGAGGCTCAAATGGCATCGATGAAGGAGCGGATGCTTGCCAACAATGAAATGGAGGCGGCGAAAGCGCCGGTAAGAGAGTTGATTTCACAGACTCTGGCGAACATGAAGAGCACTCTGTCAATGAAGGGTTGGCAGGAGTTGCACTATTCCTGGGCCTTGCTCGCCTACCCCGAGATGGTCGGCGATCCCCGCAAGCTCACGCCCCAGTTCGACGCCGCGTTTTCCCTGCCCGAACTTTCCAACGATCAGATTGGTGCCATCGCGGTCTTGAGCGACGAATACGCCGTGAAGTATCAGGCCATCGTGGATGCCATGCTCATGGCGCGTGAGTTGTCAGAATCGTCTAGCGAGGGGAAACAGGCCGAGCGAGTTACTGCCGGACACCGGATCAAGCAACTTCAGTTCGAGAGGAATGAGTTGACCGATGCCAGCTGGCGTCGGCTACTCGAAATCGTGGGGCAGGCGAATGCCAGCCAACTCAAGGCGCCTCCACCCGTACCAGAGCGCAAAGCAAGTGCGCCGCTGCAGCTCCAGATTGGCGCCTAGAGGGCGCGCAACTCCCCAGGCACGGTTCCGCAGGAGGCGGTGATGCGCGATCGGATGCCGCCACGGCCCCTCCAATCTGTCACCACCTGCAGCCAGCGGGGATTCATGAGACCCTTCAGGTCGTCGCGAATCTTGTTGGTGACAGCCTCGTAAAAGATCCCCTCGTTGCGAAAGCTCTGAAAGTACAACTTGAGGCTCTTTAGTTCGACACACTTATCGCCAGGTGAGTAGCGCAGGGCAACAGTGCCGAAGTCGGGATGCCCCGTCTTGGGGCACACCGAAGTGAACTCCTCATTCACATGTTCGATGGTGAATGGCTCGGTTGTAGGGCAAGGGAAGCACTCAAGGAGTTTCGGGTCAGGCATTGTTCCATCTCCTGGGGAGCATCTGGCAGCGTCTACCACTTCTCAGAGCGAGTAACTCGTCATGAGACGCAGCACTTTAGGTTGATCGGGATTGATCTGCATGCTCCGCCTGAATGCCTCGCGCGCTTCGTTGGCGGCCGAGGAATCCTGCTTGTTGGAGACAAGCCAGCGGTTCATGGCGTTCACTCCGATGCCATTCCATGCTGGCCAATAGGTCGAGTCGATCCTTACCGCCTCCCGATAGGCTTCGAGGCTGCCCGCAAAATCGCCGGAGCGGAACATAGCCCAACCGAGCCGCTCGAAACTGTTGGAGGTGCGGCTCACTTTGGTCAGCTGCAGGGCAGCATTCGTCGCCTCTTGGTGCCGCTTCTCGGCAGAGTAGGCGCGGATGAGATTGATGTAGAGGTGAGGAGTGGGAGGTATCAACTCCATGGCCATTTCGTACTGCAACGCCGCATCACCGCAGCGGCCAGTGCGTTCGTAGGCCGCCCCGAGGTTCACTCGCGCCGCCCCGTTCTTGGGAGCCAGCGATACTGCGCGTTCGGCAAAGGAGACTGCGGCTTCCGGCTGACCCAGCACTAGATATGCAGTAGCCATGCTCAGGTACGCATCCGAGCTCTCTGGATTCAGGGTCAGAGCCCGGTGAAATGACCGCAGGGCATCGATGGTGCGACCCATCGCATCCAGAGATCGCGCTTGTCCATAGTGGGCCCGAAATGACTCTGGATCCAACTCGGCTGCACGCGCAAAGGCGGGCTCAGCCTCGGCGAACTTGCCTTGGGCGACTTGGATGTCCCCGATCCCCAAGTGCGCTTCGGGTAGATAGGGATTCTCGGCGATGATCTCGCGAAACGCGATAAGAGCTGACTCGTAGTCGCCCTTGTCGGCAAACAATCTGGCATCCTCGATACGAGCCTGCTCGTAGCTGGTCGGCACTAGCGGCTTGTCGGGAGGAGAGAGGGTTTCGTGTGGAGAGTCTCCGATCTGAATGGGAGGCCAGAGGAGATCTCGGCAACCAGAGAGGCTTACTCCCATGCAGATGCACGCGAGGAGGGCTACTGCTCGGGTCAGGAGCATGCGAGTTCGCGAAGAATATTTCGGTTCACGATGTCCCATTGCTTACCACCCGGCGTCATTTCCTTGGGAGTCTCCAGAATGCAGGGAACTTGAAGCCGCGCGGCGAGTCGCAGAATAGCGCGAAAGCAGGGCGCACCGCAGTGACCCAAACCAATATGGGCGTGTCTGTCACGCCGACTACCGCAGGGCATACAAGAGTCGTTCATATGAATGGCCTTTATTGATTCCACGCCACAGAGTCTGTCGAACCGACTCACGACACTCTGGGCAAGGCTGTCGGTGGAACAGTCGTATCCGGCGGCAACAATGTGGCAGGTGTCTAGGCAGAAACCGACTCTGTCAGCACAGCGAACCCCACCGCGGATCCCCGCGAGGTCTTCGAACTCGCCGCCCAACGTGGTACCCGCCCCTACAGTGGTTTCCAGGCAGAGCCGCACTCGGTATCCAGGCAGGTTGGCGTGAATCTCGTTGATGCTCCTAGAGACCTGCTTGATCCCCCTGCGAACCCCGCTCCCCAGGTGCGCGCCCGGATGAACCACACACACGGCTACCGCCAGCGCCTCGCAGCGTTCAAGCTCTCCAGTCATGGCGGCGACGGACTTGGCGCGGGCACGCGAGTCGGGCGACGCGAGATTGATCAGATATGACCCATGACTGACTACTCGAGTCAAGCCATCCACCCAGCCACACGCTCGCATCTCTTCACGGAACTCGGCGGCTTCGGTGGTGGAAATGGGCCGACACTTCCACTGTCGCTGATTACGGGTAAACAGTTGGCAGCAGGACAGACCAAGTCGACTGGCTTCACGAGGTGCTTCGCAAAGTCCACCGGCTATCGAGAGATGAGAGCCGATGAGTGCAGGGACCTGGGACAGATTCGCCGCTGCCATGCTCATTGTGGGTTCACACCATGCGGGAGCCGGCGGCCCTAGCGGCAGCAACGATGCGTTCCGCTGTGCGCACCGCGGCAAACCCGGCCTCCACATCCACGAATGGTCGCGTTCCCTGACGAATGGACATGATGAAGTGCTCGGTCTGCAGGCGAAGGGGCTCGCCGTCACCGACGACAAGCGGATCCATCGCCACTAGTGATTTGTAATCCAACGTTGAAAGGTCTTGGCCATCACGCAGCGCCTGACGAATCTCATCGAGCTGCTTGCGGTTGGCTGTCTTGCGCACGACAGTTCCTTTGCGCTCGACGAAGTCGGCACTTACATACATGTCCTCGCTGATCAACCTCAGCTTCCGCTCCGTCTTGAGGGCCAGTCGGCTGGCGGTGACATTGGCAACACACCTGACGCCATCGCTTCCAGCGGGGAACACCAGTCTGGCATTGCAGACATCCTCGGCCTCACCTAGCACACAGACGGCGTTTGCATGGATTTCCTCGGGCTCGCTCCCCATGAGCATGGTCAGAAGATCCAAGTCGTGGATCATCATGTCGAGCACGACACCGACATCGACGGAGCGGAATGTCATGGGACTGATCCGATCCATCTGCACGAACCGGGGGCGCAGCCCTGCCAGCTCTCTGACCGCGATCATCACGGGGTCGTAGCGCACCACATGTCCGACCTGAAGAATGCAGCCACTCGCCGCAGCCGCGTTGGCAATTTGTTGTGCCTCCACAACAGAGGGCGCGAGGGGTTTTTCAACGAGGCAGTGCACGCCGCTCGCGAGTAGTCGCTCCACCGCGCTTCGATGATGATTGGTGGGAGTGGCAACCACCGCGCAATCGATGCCCAGCTTGACTAGATCATCCACGCTTTCGCAAGCAGTACCGCCCCACTCCTGCACCAGCGCCGCGCAGCGATCTCCGGCGATATCGGCTACCCCCACCAACTCGCATCCCTCCAACTTGGAGAACAGACGAGCGTGGTGGCGCCCCATTCGGCCCGCACCCACAACCGCGCATCTGAGATTGCCCGTAGTCGTGATCACTCCCATCACTCCGATGGCTTTCGATAGACCATGCGCACGCGATTGCCAGGGGCAACGAATGTCACATCGCCCATGTAAGCGCGCATCAACATGATTCCGCGCCCCGAGGGGATCTCTAGATTCTCGTCCGAGGTTGGATCAGGCACGGAGTGCGGGTCGAACCCGCCGCCGCCGTCGCTGACCTCGATGACAACTTCATCGGCAGTCACACTCCAGGACACCGCTACTATCTTGGAGGTGTCCCCGTGATTGCCATGCTTGTGAGCATTGATCACCGCCTCCTCAAGTGCCAAGCGAATGGAGAACGCTGCCGCCTCGGAATAGCCCGCGCTCGAGATGTTCTGCGCGAGTTCCGCCTGCAGACTCTCCAACTCGTCGCGGACATAATGCACCGCGACCGAGTGAGCGGACCGCTTAGCTGGCTTTTCGGCCATCACAACTGCTCAGGCCAAGCTGCGCATTGCCGCTTCAGCCGTGTCGCAAATGTGGAAGATCCGATCCAGCTTGGTGATCTTGAATACTTCCAGAGTCGATGGGCGGATGTCGGAGAGCCGAAGCTCCCCGGCCTTCTTCTTCACGGCACTGTTGACCGTAATGAGCGTGCCGAGCGCCGCCGAAGAAAGGTGTTCGACATTGTGGAAGGAGATCACTACTCGTGGCTTGGTTTCGGCTTCGATGCGACCGAGAATCTCGGCGCCGATCTGCCTGATGTTCGCCTCATCAAGAATGTCTCGGTCGACAAACTCGACCCGAACCAGTCCATCGGTGCCTGTTATTCGAAGCCGACTTGTTTCCTTGGCCATGCTTTGTGCTCTCTCAGAAACCACTTACGGCCGCCGCCCCGACTTCGTTGCGAAGGTCGGGGAACAGCTCATTCTCAGCTTCCTGCTGAATGATCACCTCAGGCCTGATGAGCAGCAGCAGGTTGGATTCAGTCTTGCTGCTGAGGCGATTGGTGAAGAAGCGATTCACGAAGGGAATCTTGGAAAGAACCGGCACGCCAACCTCGATCTCGATGTCGGAAACTCGTCGCTGCCCACCGAGGAGAATCGTGCCCTTGTCAGGCACGGAGACGGTGGTGGCAATCTGGGTTCCTGAAAGCGAGGGCAGCTGGATAGTGCCGCCGAACTGGCTGCCGCGCCCGCCCGCTGAGGTGTCGCCACCGACAGCGCCGGTGACGGGGACTGTTTCGAACTTCACATTCTCATTGAGTCCGAACTGCACGGTCATCGTGACATAACGCCTATCGGCAGATACGACTGCCTCGACATCGAGCACGAATCCTTCGTAGACAACGCCAATGGTCGGCGCAAATCCACCGGATGCGTCGCCGGTGACCGGCGTGAGATTGGAGACATAGGAGATCGCCTTGGCGACACTGATCCACGATCTCTGACCGTTGAACATGGTGAGCCGCGGAGCATTGAGCACAACATTGCGCTGATCAGCGCTGGTCGCCTGCACCAATAGGTCAACCTGCACATCATCGAGGTAGGTAAACGATGAAGTCAGAGTTGGCGTGGCAAGTGCTGCAAGCCCGAAGGTCGAAAGGCCAGCGGCACCAAGAGTATTGATCAGGGGCAGTCCCTGTTGCTGGATGTTCACCGGTCCCATTCCATTGCTGGTGTAAGCACCGTAAGCATCGCCGTCCTTGCGAATACCGATGGGGTTATAGAAACCTCCATTGGTGGGCGGCAACTGTCCGTATGTGATGTTTCCGCCACCGCCGGGCCCGGCGCCGGTACCCGCGGCGTTGCCAGTCGCAGTCTGATTACCCGTCCCCGTTTGCCCCATGCCCTGCATGATCAAGGGCTCCTTCAAGTGCCCAGCGGCTGGGTTGGGCGTAGCCGACCCGAGGACATTCTGAAAGAAGAAATCGCGCAACTGCATATTCGGATCCTGATCACGAGCGTAGTCGTACATGCCAGGATTGGTATTGAAGTACAGATCAAAGTCAATGCCGATCTGCTCGAACCAATCGAGACTCACACTGATCAGGCGACCCTCAATGTTGATCTGCAACGCTCTGATGGTGCGCAGCTGAGAGAGCAGCCCTTCGATCTGACGATGCACCTTGGGAGTTGTCGTGACAATCAACAGGCTCAGGTTGTAGGGCTGGATCTTGTGCTTGCCACCGGTGAGGTCCTCCCAGTCGGCATCATTGGCAGTCTGCTGCTCAATGAGGTCGATGATGTCCTGCATCATTTCCTGTTTGTCGCGGCGCTCTGGTTCGCCTCCGGGCTCACCGAAGATTCCACCACCACCACC
>SIAA01000005.1 GCA_009692045.1 Phycisphaerales bacterium
TGTTCTGCAGATTGGGATCACTGCTGGAGAGCCGCCCCGTGGCCGTCCCCGTCTGATGAAAGCTGGCATGAATCCTTCCCGTGACCGGATCGATCGCCTCCTTGAGAGCGATCAGGTATGTACCCACGAGCTTGTTCAGCTGCCGGTGCTCCAGCACCAAACTCGGCAGTTGGGTGGTGACCTCTGGATCCGCCATGAGCCGCTCTAGCACCTCGCTGTCGGTCGAGGCACCAGTAGTCGTTCGCTTCAGCACGCGCAGCCCCAGTCCAGGAGGACTTTGACTGGGCCGATTGAAGAGCGCCGCCGCCAACTGGCGCGGACTGTCAGGATTGATGGGGTGGGGCGACGCGGCCGCGATGCGCCCGCGCAATGACTCAAGTTCGTTCTGCAATCGAGCACGCTGCCTGTCGAGTTCATCGGAGTCAACTTTGATTCCAGCGATCTCCATTCGAGCCAAGACCTCGATCAGCGGCAGTTCCACCTCACTCAGGAGCGACTGCATCCCCAGCGCCTTGACTCTGGCGGCGAGCGCTTGGTGCAGGCGCAAGGCGATGTCGGCATCCTCGGCGGCATACTCCGTGGCCACGGAGAGTTCCACCTGATCAAAGGTCCGTTGATGCGCGCCCGACCCGATCAACTGCGATATGGGGATGCAGCGATGATTGAGGATCGCCTCCGCCAGCGCATCCATGCCGTGGCTAGACCGTTCGGGTTCCACCAAGTGGCTCTCCACCATGGAGTCGCCACCAATGCCACGCACCTGCATCCCATGCCGCGACAGCACCTGCAGATCGAACTTGAGGTTGTGCGCCGTCTTGGCAACACTCGGATCTGCCAGGAACGGCCCGAGCAACTCCCGGGCGGACTCCAGAGTCAGATGCGTGCTCGGTTCGGGCGAGCGAATGGGAATGTAAACCGCTTGGCCTTCCTGATAGGAGAGACTTACTCCCACCAACAGCGAGTGAACCTTTGAGAGCGAGTCGGTCTCGGTATCAAAGGCAACAGTCGCGCCTCCGCTAGCCGCGACTCGCGCTCTCATCAGATACTGCTTCAGAGTTCCCGCATCCGAGATTCGGGTGTATCCCTCAGTTCGCCTTGTGACGGCTGAAGTGTCGTGATCGGGTTCGGTCACGGCTCCGAAGAGAGTGCCTTGACCCGCAGAATCTGCCGCGGTCTTGCGAGGGCGTGTTCGGGTGGCGGCAGCAGTTTGCCGCGGCACTTCCGGCGCCACTTGCGGCTGCGACACCCCGTCCGTCGCAGCACCGAGCAGCCGCGCCAAGTCATCGCGCAACCCGCGGAATCCCAAGACCCGCAGCAGCTCGATTGTGCCGCTGACATCGGCTCGCTGCAGGTTGACACGGGAGTCCGCCTCAAGCAGCGAGAACTCGCAATCATCCTTGAGGCGCACCAGAGAGCGCGCCAGAGCTAGATTCTCCAGCGCCCCGGCAATCGCGTCACGGCGCTTGGGTGTGAGCTTGTCCAGGTTGGCCAGAACCCCATCAAGCGATCCGAACTGAGTGACAAGTTGGGCGGCAGTCTTGGGACCGATCCCGACAACACCAGGAATGTTGTCAGCGGTGTCACCCATGAGAGTGAGCATGTCCACCACTTGGCTGGGTTTCACACCCTTGGAATCAAAGAGTACCTCGGCCGATAGCGTCACATCCGTCTGCACATCGTAGAGCGCGGTCTTGTCGTCGAGCAGTTGTGCGAGGTCCTTGTCCTTGCTGATGATGCGCACCTCGGCTTGGGGATGCTCAGAGCGCACGCGCTTGACCAGAGTGGCGATGACATCGTCTGCCTCAACGCGCTCAACGGCGAGAACGGGAATGCGCAGAGTCGCCAACACCTCGAGACATCGCGCCACCTGAGGGCCGAAGTCTGCCGGGGGCGGCTCGCGGTGCGCCTTGTACTGAGGATAAATGGTGCTGCGAAATGTATCTTGGTCCCCGGCGGCATCGATCACCACCACCAACCACGCGGGATCCAGTTGCTTAAGCAACTTGAGCAGCATGTTCACAAAGCCATAGGCCATTTGCGTTGACTCACCCGTGACGGGGCTGGTCATGCCGCCGTGAATGGCGTAGTAGGCTCGAAAGAACTGAGCGTGGCCGTCAATTATGGCGTAGGTCTGTTTCACTGCGCCGCCGCGTGAAGTGTGCGCAGCCGATTCTCATCCGCAGCTGAGAGCACCTGCCCGCGCCGCGTCACAACGGCACGCGCCACCTCAAGAAACTTCTCTACCCTATAGGCACGCGAACCATCATCGGTGCACCAGGAGAAGGGAGCGATGACTCCCTTGATGGCAGTACTGGCGGCATACATTGATCCGGTTCCCACCGCGGCTCCTGTCATGATACGGGTGCCGATTGCCGTCTTGACATGATCCCCGATGAGACAGCCCATGAACTGTCTGCCGGTGCGCTCGATTGATCCGCTGCTTCGAAGACGCATCACCACTTCTCCGTAGGTGTTGAGCAGATTGGAGTTGAGAGTTCCCGCACCCAGATTCACCCACTCTCCTACGAGCGCGTCACCCAAGTATCCGTCGTGAGCCTTGTTCGAGTAACCCTGGAACACCGTGTTGCTGATCTCGCCACCGACTTTGCAGTGTGGCCCAACTGAGGTGCCAGGGCGAATGATGGCCCGCGGTGAAACCACCGAGCCTTTCCCAATCGATGCTGGACCGCAGATCACTGCCCCAGCTTCGACCGAGGCGCCCTGCTCTATCAGTACGGGGCCGAGCCTGGTGTCGAAGATCACCCCGGCCCCAATATGGGCATCAGGCGCCACCAAGACCTTGTGGGAGCCCTCGTCAGCGGCGCGCGTTTGCAGTCCGCCTAATCGCTCCCGCAGTGCGATATCCAAGGTGATGCGCTCACTCAGGGCACCCAACAGATCCCACGGCCGCTCCAGCAGCCGCCAGTTGTCAGGGATCGATCCGGGAGCGCCGTCGTCACTGCCACTCAGCAGAGCCTCGGCCTCCTGGCCTGTGCAGCGAGCAGCCGCCAGGCGCCCTTCAAATGTTCGAAGAGAACTGCCACGGGCCATTTCAAGAATGCCCGCGCCGCAAAGAAGCGCGCCGTTGACGAGGAGCAAGTCCTCGCTGCGGGGAACCTCTGTTGAGCCTGCACTGATGATGCCGGGAGCCGACCCAGTCATCAGCAAGATTCGTTCGATCATGGTGAGCGCGCCAGTCCGCTGCTGAAAAGAACTGCGCAAATCGCTGAGTGGTCCCAAGTCGAGTCGTCCGTCATCAAAGAGCACGACCTCAGGCATGGGAGTAAGGCTACCGCCGTCCCCAAGAGCCCACCGAGGGGAACCCCCACATCGGGAAGGAGCGGATCAACAGCCATCCCAGCGGAAGTGCCAGCAGGGATGAGAGAACCCCCGATAGCGCAAGAGACCACAGCATGCTCCGAGCCCCACTTGAGTCCCACGGCACCGGTGGCCCCACGATCCAGAGTCGGGCTGACCAGACGAAGACCACTACCACCGCGGCGGCTGCGGCGAACAGAAGTGTGGCAACCGCCATCGCCAGAACGCTTCGCTTCAGAAGTACGCCCCGAAGCGATCCCAGGAGTTGAGCCCCGAACAGGAATCCCAGAAGGTTCGGCCCGACTACATAAATGCTGGGCGCGCCACTGAGAACAACGGGATTGGATAGATCGAGGCTCAATCCCCCGGCGATGGCCGCCCACTTGGCCGCATCTCTTTCGCCGCAAAGGCAGACAAAAACCACGAGCACGAGCAAAACACTGGGTCTGACCCCACCAACCTCGAGTACTGGCACGAAGCTCGCGTCGAGTACCAGTCCGATCAGCATGGCTGCGATGAACACCAGTCGATGCATTACGGTGGCTGCTCCTGCGGCGGGTTGGTGCGGATGACAACTTGGGCGACCCGGGAGGAATCCAGCGCAGGCCGCACCAATATTTGACCTCGAAGCGGCTGCTCATCCTTTCTTCCGATCCACGCTACGGCTCCTAGACGCAGCCCTCGGGCGCTTGCGGGCCAAGTTGGGTCGTCGAGGCGAACTTCATCCCCAAGGTCCACCTCCGAGCCCGCATCGATGTCACCTGCCCAGAATCCATCACTATCAACGGCAAGTTGCACTCGTATCGAACGCCGCCGGGAAGCGCTGGCCATGCCGCCTGCCTCCGATGGGGTGATCACAGCCTCGATGCGCCCGATGGATGGTGAGTTAATAGGCTCCATGATGCAGGACCAGCGATCGGGATTGGCAGCCACTCGGCCTAGCAGCACCTCCCCCAGGGCAATCACAGGGTTTCCACCCTGCACTCCATGGGCCGTGCCGGCGTCGATCAGCGAAGCTCTGGCAGAATCTCCCTCTCGGACAACTCGTGCCACAACCAATCCCTCTTCGGAGCCAGACCGCTGGCTGAGAGTGGCGACTAGGCGGAGTTGCGACTCCAAGTCAGCAACACGCAGGCGCTCGGAATGCCAGAGTCCGCGGTAGTGATCGCGCTCCTCCTGAATCCGTGCGGCTGAACCGGCGTCAATGACTCCCGGCCCCATGGGTGGTCGCAGCCAAGCCCGAGCCCCAGCAAGGACATGGGCGGCGGGCATGAGCGGTATCCACAAAATTGCTGACAGGTCGGCACTCCAGGGCGCAATCCAGCGCGCAGGCAGGAGGGACAGCACCAGAGCAACTGCTGCGGTCGCAGGCACCGCCTTTATGTGGAAGCGAAGTGCCATCGGATCTTGAGCGCGTCAGTGCTCGTCCGAATCAGACTCCATGGTCGACTTCAGCAGTTCAAGGTTTTCGAGGTACATGCCAGTACCTCGGGCAACACAGGTGAGCGGGTCGTCGGCAATCTTGGTAGGAAGCCCGGTGGCCTGCTGAAGTATCTGATCAATGCCGCGCAGCAGAGCGCCACCGCCCGCGAGCGTGATCCCATTATCCACGAGATCAGCCGACAGTTCAGGATCGGTGCGCTCGAGAGTACGAGTGACAGCCTCGGTGATGGCGCGTACCGTCTCTGAGAGCGCTTCGCGTATTTCTTCGCTGCGAATCACTGTCTTGCGGGGGAGGCCGCTGACAACATCTTGTCCGCGCACATCCATCTGCAGCTCTTGCGCGAGCGGCGCCGCCGAACCGATCTGAATCTTGATCCTCTCCGCAGTTTGTTCGCCAATGGTCAGGCTGTGCTGCTTGCGCAAGTAGGTGACAATCGCCTCATCAAGATCATCACCCGCGACTCGCACGCTCTCGCAGCAGGCAATATCAGCCAAACTCAAGATGGCGACTTCGGTGGTTCCTCCTCCGATGTCAACGATCATGCTCGCGGTGGGCTCCATGTAAGGCAGCCCCGCGCCGATACCCGCGGCCATGGGCTCCTCGACCAGGTAGACCTTGCGAGCTCCAGCATGTTCGGCTGAGTCAAGCACGGCGCGCTTTTCCACCGCCGTGATCCCGCTGGGAATGGAGATGACAACGCGCGGTCCGAAGATGCGACTGCGTCCATTCACCTTGCGGATGAAATACTTCAGCATCGCTTCCGTAATCTCAAAGTCGCTGATGACTCCATCCTTGAGAGGACGAATGGCGCTAATGGAGCCGGGAGTTTTTCCCAGCATCTCCTTGGCAGCAAAGCCAACGGCAGTTCCGTTGTTGAGAACTTTGTTGGTGCCCTTGCGCACGGCAACGACGCTAGGTTCATTGAGAACGATTCCTTGACCACGCACACACACGAGGGTGTTGCAGGTTCCGAGGTCTATTCCCATATCAACGCTGAAGAATCCGAGCAGCCTATCCAGTAGCACTCATGGCCTCCTTGGGGAGATCCGTTCCCGCATCAACCGTGCCGAGTGGCCGGTTACTTGTCCACGAGTGTAAACGCCCCGCCCTGCTGTCCGTCAAGTGAGGAAACCTCGATATTCCTTACGGCGATCAGCGCCCCTCCGCCAACCAGCAGTATTGCCGAGATGATCAGGACGACCGTATAGACATCGGCCGGACCAGCGCGACGAGCAGAACCGCTTTGATCTAGCGCCATTTGCCGTGTTCCTTCCTAATTCTGGACCTAGTAACCCTTGCGAGCAGTGGCGATCTGCCCCTGCTCGACTTCCGGCTGGCTGCCATCCGAAGCGCCTAGCCACTCGACATGGCCGACAGCCCGATCGACATCCACCCGGTCGATCACCAGGTCGCCAACGTAGCTCTTGCCATCGGCCTGCGCGATCGTAAAGACCCAACCTGGACGGATTCCGTCCCGGCTTCCGTGATCGACTTGGGCTAGGTACCTATCGCCATCGCGGCGCACATGGGTGATGTGGGCGCGGAGGTCACGGTCGGCGATCTGCCGAGAAACGCTCAAACCGCCCGTGGCCACGGTAGGAGCCGCCGATACGGAGGACTTGCTGGTCAGCCGAGTCACTTCCTCCTGCAGCTGCTTGCGGGCCTCGTCGGCCACCTCAAACCGTGCTGAGAGCTCGGCGGCCCTTGCTTCCATGTCAACGCGTGACTTCTCGGCATCGACGAGGCGGTCGCGAAGACGGCTGACCTCAGTATTGAGTGTGCCTACCAGATCGGTGCGGGCGCGGTCGGTCTCAGTCAAAACCTGAATGTTGGACTCGAGTGCCGACTTGCTCAATCCCAGGGCTGACTTTTCGGCGTCCAAGACCCGGACGCGCCCCTTGTTCTCCTCCACATCAGCCGCAGCCCGCGCCAAGCGGACCTCAGCCTCTTTCAGTTGAGTTTGTAATCCTGTCTCCACCTGAGCAGCCAGTGCCTGAGATGAGCTCAGCGCAGCCCGGACCGCCGAAGCAGAGTCTCGTTCGACGAGATACTTCTCCTTGAAGGTGGCTTCGTTCACACTCTGGACTACCACCAGGGGGACGATGCCGATGCTGAGCAGAGAAACGAGGACTACAAATATCTTGGTGAGAATATGCAAGTGGCATTCCTTGGGGAGTCTTCAGTCATGATGCTGCAAGGCTACTGTTCTGAATCTCGGACCCCTATTTTTATCCGCGAAAGGCAAAAGTGTCAACGAGAAGCGGCTGAAGCGGTCGACTTAGTGCCTGCCCGCAGCAGCCCCGCGGCTGCCGCTACCTGCACCAGCGGCGACTGATCCCTAAGCAGCGGGCTCAAACGGGCTGCCGCTTGCGGCCCCCCAAGGGAGCCGAGGGTGGCGGCAGCCTGCGCCCGAATCATCGGATCGCGATCAGTAGCGGCACTCGAGGCGAACTCATAGACCTGAAGCAGTGGCCCGGAGCCGAGCTTGGCCAAGGCCGCAGCCGCAGCTAATCGAATCTCAACTGGTCGCGCCAGCGAACCCGAAGCCTCGAGAATATTGTTGAGAATGCCGGCTGACTCTCTATCTCCGACTTCTCCGGCGATCTGGCATCCGAGTGCTATCAACTCGGCATGCTCTGCAGGCGCTAGAAGTGCTGCGCGGATGGGGTCACCCTGCGACTGGTCTCCCAGTTTGAAGAGCGCCTCGGCGCCCTGGAGCTCCACGATCTTGCTACGGATGGGGTCGGGAGTGGCAATCGGCCGCCTCATCCCCTCACGAATGAGAACAATGGCCGAGGGGTTGCCCAACTCGCCCAGAATGATGAAAGCGTTCGCTCGCTGCGTGGGGTCGCTTCCGAGCACCATCGCCGCCAATGGAGACTGGTCGACTTTGCGCCCCATTCGAGTCAGGGCGAAGATGGCGGCGGCGCGTACCGACGGATCAGGGTCGAGCAGCAAGGGCTCCACCAGCGGGATGAGCTTGGGATTCGCGGCTCTGCCACTCGCCATCGCTGCGACAAACCTCACACCTCGATTAGGACTGCCCAGCGATCGAGGCACGATGAGAGTGAATAGTTCCGGACGAACGGCAAGAGCCTCCAAAGCGTGAGCCCGCAGAAGTTCGTCGCTTCCTGTCGCGGCCTGGCGCAGCAGATCAATGGCGAGGTCATCTTCGCCAAGAGTCGTGGGAGCATCCAGCGGCGCCTCTCTAGTTGCTGCTAATGCAGTTGGTGCTAGTGGCTGCAAGCTTCGCTCGCGCGTACTCCACTCCGTGCCCGCGATCGAGTTGGGGAGCTGGGACTTAGAGGCATTCTGCGGCGCTGGAGTCGGCTTGGTGGTCTGCCCTTGGCGCCGCCACGAACATCCAGTCAGCGTCAGCACTAAACATAATGGGATCAGCAGCTGCGGTGACATGCGCGCCCTTCTGCGAAAACCTAAGATGGCGCAACTGAGTGCCATTAGCGGAGATGTTACATCACCGATCCGCGCAAAGAGCGGCACTTGGTCGCTGATCGACACTTGGGTGAGCATGCAGGTTTCAGTTCGTGGCGGCGCGATAGTGGATTCTCGCCCCCACGCATCCGTGCAGGAACTAGTGCCGGTGTTTACCACACGCACCATGGGTGTTCGCAACTCAATACAACGCCAGCGGGCGACCTGCTGGTGCTGGGCTCGACCCGCATCAAATGCCCCAAACCAGCCGTCATTACTCAAGTTGATCATGACATCCGCCGCTCGCTGAGCATTTTGAAAACACATCGACCGGCAAACCTCGGCGACCGTGTCCTCAAAGCAGATTGGAGTTGCAACTCGGATGCCCCCGACTTGCAGGCGAACCGGTTGGGCTCCGGTATCAAGATCGAACTTCATCCCCTTGGCACCGAAGTCGAGCAAGGTGCTCTCCAACCAATCCCAGTTGGAAATGTAAGGCATGGTTTCGCCGAACGGAGTCAGAAACAGCTTGTCGGCACGAGCGCGAACCAGACCGTCGTCGATCAAGTAGGCACTGTTGAAGTGCTCGGACCATTCCCAGTTCCCGTCGCGCTCTGTGAGTCCTAGGTAGGCGGGGCTGCCCACAATCAGGGGGACACCGAGCGACTGCTGCAGGTTTATGGCGGCGTTAGCGAAGCGATCCCCTGGCCACCAGCCACCACTATTCAATGTTTGGAGAGCTTCTGGCTCGAGGCCGAATCCAGGGAGCATGGTTTCCGGCCAGACAACTACCTGCGCGGGCGTACCTGCCTGCCTCGCCTCCACCGCGGCTCGAATCGTCATGTCAATAAAGTGAGAGACATCCCGTTCTTGATCTACCGGCCGCCAGCCGATCTTGTTGTCAGTTCGCAGGTTGGTCTGAACTGCAAGAACGCGCAAGGTCGAGGTCTCGCGCTTCAGCTTCGCCTCTTCCCAGAAGCCGATCGCCAGGCATACCTGCACCAATGCCGCTGCAATCAGGACTCCGCGGCGCCATTCAAGTGGGCGCTCGCTGCTCTGGAACATCACATCTGAGATGCCTCCCGCGACTGCACCCACAATGATCGTGCCCCACACCGCTCCTAGGTGTTCGGCGCCCTGCGCCAGTAACGGCCACTCGATTAGCGGGGTTCCCGCAAAGAACCAGGGATATCCATCCAATACCACTCGGCCTCTGAGCCACTCCATACTGGCGAGTGTGAGCGGCAAGATGATCGCAGCCGGAAGATTGGTGCGAGTCCGCAGCCGTGCCAGCAGCCAGAGAGTGGCCGGCGTCCACAGTGCCAGATAAAGGCAAAGCGAGGGATACCCGGCTGCCGTAACTAAAGCGACCCACTGCTCCAGAAACAACCATGCTGCGAAGAAGGCTACGAAACTGGCAATCCACCTTTGACGGTGCGGCATGTAGGCAAGGCGCACCAAGGGAATCGGCGCCACGAATGCCAACCACCACAGGCCGATGGGAGGAAATGACGCGGCAAACAAGAGAGCGCCGCAGATCGCGGTACCCCAGACTTCACAGGCACTCGGCGGCTTACTTCCCTGCATAATCGATCAGGCGGCTGACTTCACTGCGAAGGTTGGAGCGATGCACGATGCGGTCAACGAATCCGGACTTCAGGAGAAACTCGCTCGTCTGAAAACCCTCGGGCAGATCCTGACGAATCGTCTGCTTGATCACTCGCGGCCCGGCGAACCCGATCAGCGCTCTCGGCTCAGCGAGGATCACATCGCCGAGCATGGCAAAACTTGCAGTTACACCCCCGGTGGTCGGATCAGATAGCACGGAAATGAACAAACCGCCAGCATCGTCAAAGCGCGCCAGTGCAGCACTGGTCTTGGCCATCTGCATCAAGGAGAATCCTGACTCCTGCATACGCGCTCCACCCGAGCAGGCAACGACAACGAGCGGCAAGTCCAGTTCGGTGGCACGCCGGATTGCTGCTGCGAGTTTTTCTCCAACCACGCTTCCCATGGAGCCTGCTAGAAATGTGAAGTCCATGCAGCAGAGGATGGTGCGCCGACCCTTGATGAATGCCGCTCCCGTCTGAATGGCATCGTTCTCACCCGTCAGTTTCTGGGCGGCAATGATGCGCTCGCGGTAGGGCTTGAGATCGACGAACTCCAGAGGATCCTGAGGGGTCACTGCCTCATTCATAGGTTCGAATGTGTCGGGATCAGCCATCTGCAGCACGCGCTGCCGGCCTGAAATGCGCATGTGGTAGTCGCAGCGAGGGCACACGAACAGATTGGTCTCGAGCGCCTTGCGAAACAGGGTTTCCGAGCAGGCCTGGCACTGGGTCCAAAGACCATCAGGAACAGCGCGCTTAGTCGCAACCGCGTCGGCAGTATCCCAGCTTTGCTTGGCCATTCTTGGTGCGAATCTTACCGCGTCCCAGTCAGGGAACAGCCAAGTCGATTCACTTGGTTCCCCGCAGCCGCATCTGGGAGATGGCGAGGGCGCGGTTTGGCGCCCCAAAGAGCGCCGAGGCGGAAACCAGCACATCGCACCCGGCCTCGCGGCATGCCTGCGCGGTGATGGGCGAGACGCCGCCATCCATTTGCAGCCTTTGATCGGGGCGCAACAACTTGGACACAGCACGCACCTTGGGGAGCACTGCCGAAATAAACGCCTGCCCGGAATATCCTGGATGCACGCTCATCACCAGCACCAAATCGACCTGAGTCACATAGCGGCGAATGCGTGACACCGGCGTATCGGGATTGATTGCCAGGCCGACGCAACCACCTCGCGCATGAATGCGGTCGATCAGTTTTTGTGGTTTGGGCTGCGCCTCAATATGAAATGAAATACTGTCACACTCGGCATCGAGAAAGCGCTCGGCGTAGGTGCTGGGATCATCCACCATCAAATGGACATCGAGAAATGCCCGAGGGAACCGCCTCCGCAGCGCTTGGCACACCACGGGTCCCATGGACAGGTTGGGAACGAAGTGGCCGTCCATCACATCGATGTGCAGCAGATCGGCGCCCGCAGCGAGAGCTCTGGCGGCGTCTACGCCGAGTGCGGCAAAGTCGGCGGACAACACACTGGCCGCGATGAGCGGCCTACGCAGGCGGCGGCGAAAAAGATTGAGACGACTCAACCCTTGCTTCCGCCCGAAGGCAGACTTGCTGACGCATCGGGCTTGGCCGCGCTCTTGCCCGCCTGCTTATAGGCATCCAAGTCGCGTTTCAGCATGGGCTTTACATCCGGTGGCGCCATGCGCCAAGCCAGAGTCTGGGCCTCGATAGCCTGCGGAAGCTGACCCTTGGCCGCGTAAACGCTGGCAAGAGTCGAGTGAACCTCATAGTCCCCCTCCTGTGCCATCGACTCATACTTCTTGGCAGCAGTCAATGCACCATCAAAGTCATGCGCGGGCAGTTTGGGATCGGTAGCAAGCATCAGGGAAATCTCGCGCATGGCACCAGCGTCACCCGCTTCTTCGTACTTCTCCAGAATGCTCTTGAGATAGAGCTTGGCGCCTGCGGCATCCCTCTGATCCCGCTGCGTCATGGAGTATCGCTCCAGCGCCGCATCTAAAAACAACTTGGAGTTGAACTCGACTGCTTGATCGTAGAACTTGCTGGCTTCGGCCCAGTTTTTTTCCTTGGCGCTGCGTCTTGCGGCAGCGACGATTGCCTCACCTTTGGGAGTCAGCTCGGGGTCATAACGGCCTCGAAGCGACCGTCGGATCACCATCTCCATTCGCTCGCCATCGGCACTGGGATGAGGGTTTCCGATAAACACAATCTTGCCGTCAGCGACGATCACCGCGTGGGGGATGCCGCTGCCGCCGGTGGGGGTCATCAGTTTGCTCTTGGCATCCTTGGTCTTGTCGACGGCCACGAAGTAGGACATGGCGTCGCCCCGCTGATTCACGAAGGGCTCGACCTTGGCTCGCATCTCATCGGAGATGCCGACGACGACGAGCCCGCGAGACTTCAAGGACTTGTACATATCGTTGATGTGCGGGATTGATGCCTTGCATGGGGCGCACCAGGTAGCCCAGAACTCAAAGACGATCACCTTGCCGGAGTTGACCTGCCCATTGTCACCACGGATGAAGTCCAGATTGAAGTCGGTGACATTGGGGGCTGGCGACCCCAGTTTCAGCGCCTCCTGCCGAGCGGAGGCCAAGGGCGCCGCCAACAGGACACTCAACATTGCGGTCGCTATAGCGATGGGACTGACTGCGCGCATGATCACTCTCCTTGAATGCCTCAATGATAGCGAGGTATCGAGGGCAGTCTCAACTTAACCATCATCAAGCACAGTGAAGGTATCAAATGCCCTGCCTTCGAGAAGTTCTAGGCTGGCGCCGCCACCGGTGGAGACATGGCTGAACTCTCCTGCCAAGCCCGCTTCCTCTACGGCGGCTGCAGAGTCACCTCCGCCAACCACACTGGTAGCGCCGCGCTTGGTGGCGCTGACAATGGCGCGAGCGAGAGCCATCGTTCCCTGATCGAAGGGCTTGGTTTCGAACGCACCCATCGGTCCGTTCCACACGATGAGTTTTGCTCCGGCCACAATCTCGCTATAACGCTGCACGGTAGCGGCACCGATGTCGAGTCCCATCCAGCCCTCGTCGATGGCGCCAGTGCAGTAGCGCAGCGGCGTGTGCGCCTCAAGTTTCTCTCCACATACATGGTCAATCGGCAGCTCTAAGGCAGTTCCTTGTCGCGATGCCAGTGCCAAGATTTCGGCTGCGGAACTCGCCATGTCCGACTGGATCATGCTGCGTCCGACGGCAATCCCCCTCGCGCTCAGCAGTGTGTAGGCCATCGCTCCTCCCACCAGAATCGTGTCCACCCGACCGATGAGGTTTCTAAGAGCCGCGAGCTTGTCAGAAACTTTTGCGCCCCCCACAATCGCCACGAAGGGATGGGAGGGACTATGAATGACGCCACTGAGGTACTGCACTTCTTTGGCAAGAAGAAGTCCAGCTACTCTCGGTTTGCCCGCCATGGCGGCGGGAAGCGCGAACATGGAGGCATCATTTCGGTGCGAGCATCCGAAGGCGTCATTGCAGTAGATCTGGCCGCACACGGCGAGGGATGCAGCGAATGCCGAGTCTCCTTGTTTCTCCCCTGGCTCGAAGCGCAAGTTTTCCAGCAACACCGCCTCTCCAGGACGCAGCGCCGTGACCGCAGCACGCGAGGCATCGTCAACGCAACTGTGCGAAGGGACGGTCACGGGCTTGCGCACCAAGACACCAAGAAGTTCGCTCAGTCGTCGCGCTACGGGAGCGAGGCTGAACTCGGGCTCGAATCCCTTGCCCTTAGGCCGACCGAGATGACTCGCGAGCACCAGCGAGCCTCCCCGCCGAAGGACGGACTCGATACTGGGAAGCGTCATGCGGATCCGCCGGTCATCTGCGATTGCGCCGGTAGCCGTAAACGGAACATTGAAGTCCGCACGCAGAAACACCCGCTTGCCGGAGACCTCTACATCCGCAATAGTGCGCTTTGCCATGGGGCAATCAGCCTACACCCCGCATTGTTGGACACGAGCACTTTGGGGCAGATGCCACCACCTGCGTGTGCCGGTGCTAGTGTTGCCCGCCATGAGTGATGCGCGAGTAGTTCTGGTAGTTGGGCCGACGGCCTGCGGCAAGAGCGCCGCTGCCATGGAACTGGCTGCACTCACTGAGAGCGAGATCATCTGCGCCGACTCCATGCAGGTCTACACCGGCTTGGACATCGGAACTGCCAAGCCAAGCCTCGCCGATCGAGCGTCTGTCCCCCATCACTGCCTCGACATCGCCGACCCCTATTCATCTGGCTTCAGTGTGGAGGAGTGGCGCAAGCAAGCGGCGGCGGCCATCGAGGAGATCAACCACCGCGGGCACTTGGCCATCGTCGTGGGTGGCACCAACTTGTATGTGCGCGCCCTGACAGAGGGACTTTTCGCTGCTCCAGCTGCCAATCCAGAGTTGAGAGCCGAACTTGGTGAACTCTCGCAGTCAGCGCTCCGCGAGCGGTTGGCGCACCTCGATCCGGTGGCGATGGAACGAATTCATGCCAATGATGTGCGGCGCACGGTTCGCGCCATCGAAGTGGCAGAGACGACCGGAATGACTCTGAGCTCGCAGCAGACCCAGTGGAGCTCTGCCGGGTTGGAACTCCCCCAAGGCTGGCGGGTGCTGGGAATCGAATGCCCGAGCCCAACCAATGCCAGTCGCTCCAACGCCAGGGTTCATGCCATGATCACTGCCGGATTCGTGGCAGAGGTCACAACTCTTCTCAGCCGTGGCAGTCTGGGGCGTCAGGCTGCTGATGCCATCGGCTACCGCGAACTTACCGAGCATCTTGCTGGCTTGACGAGTCTTGAGGACGCGGTTGAAGCGATCAAGATTCGAACTCGTCGCTTGGCGAAGCAACAGCGCACTTGGCTGAAACGATTTCGACTCGCCCGAGATTCGCAGTGGTTTCAAGCCGAAACTGAGCCCGCCGCCGTTGCCAGGGCCTATCTCCGCAACCCCCAATCTTGACGAAAGACTCTATTTCGTAGATAGTCCCGCCGCTGATGGCCACCAAGAAGACCAAATCACGAACCGCCACAACTCCGGAGTTCGGCGTTGATTTGGTAATCGTCGAGAGTCCTGCCAAGGCTAAAACAATCAACAAGTATCTGGGCTCTTCATACAAAGTTTTGGCGTCAGTGGGCCACATCAGAGACCTCCCCAAGCGAGCTCCCAAGGGCGTGAAGCAGCCGGTGCCGGGGGTGGATCTGAGCAACAAGTTTGAGCCAACCTATGTGGTAATGGAAGGCAAGACCAAGACGGTCGCCGAACTGCGCAAGGCCGCCAAGTCAGCCAAGTGTGTTTGGTTTGCCACCGATCTTGATCGAGAGGGCGAAGCCATCGCGTGGCACTTGGCCGAGGTGCTCGGCATCGATCCTGTTCATGCCAAGCGCGTGGTGTTCAATGCCATTACCAAGGACGAAATCCTCCACGCCTTCGAGAACCCGCGCGCGATTGACCTGAACAAGGTGAACGCCCAACAGGCTCGGCGCATCATCGATCGCATCGTGGGATACCTAGTGTCGCCCTTCCTCTGGAAAAAAGTTGCGGGTGGCCTCAGTGCCGGACGAGTGCAATCGGTGGCAGTACGGCTGGTAGTGGATCGAGAGAGGCTGATTCTGGCGCACATTCCCAGCGAGTCATGGAAGGTGCATGTCGAATTGACGCCAGAACTCGAAGCGGCGGTTGCGCTCTCCCAGCAGTGGCGAGAGTTCCGCGCCGGGCGCGATGAAAAGGGGAAGGGCCCCACTCAGCGGCAGCAAGAAGAATGGCTCGGTGAACGGGAGTGCTTTGATGCAGAGTTGGTCGAACTCGGAGGCAAGCCCTTCGAACTGGGATGCGCCAGTGATGCGCCTGCGGACCTCACCAAATCTGCCGCCAAGGTTGCCGAGGCGGTCGGCCTGGAATCAGTGTCGGCCAAGCGAACAGCAGTTCGCTCCGGCAAGGGGCCGGCAGCCCACAGTGCCCAAGTCACTGGCGTTCTTGCAAAGGGCGTCCGCTACAAGACTGCTTCAATCGAACGCAAGCGGGAGACCAGTCGACCATATCCCCCCTTCATCACCAGCACGCTGCAGCGGGCGGGTGTGCGCTTGGGATTCACCTCAGATCGATCGATGCGGGTGGCACAAGCGCTGTATGAAACGGGGTGGATCACCTATCACCGAACCGACTCCACCAGCATCTCGGGGGCGGGGCTCGCAATGGTGCGTACCTTTATTGAACAGGAGCACGGAGCTCGTTATCTACCAGCTTCGCCTCGGCAGTACACCTCGAGCAACAAGAGTGCGCAGGAGGCCCACGAAGCAGTCAGACCTACTGATTGCACGCGCACTTCCACCGATGGGCGCAACTCCCTGCCTGAAGATCAGGCCAAACTCTACGAACTCATTTGGCGCTGCTTTGTGGCAAGCCAAATGACGGATGCCGAGTTCGATCGCGCCACCGTTCGGTTGGAGCGAAGCGATCTTGCAACCGGCGCGGTGCTGAGAGCATCGGGTCGAACCCTGGTGTTCGATGGGTTCCTCAAAGTGAATCCGCGCGGAGGTGATGATGCCATCCGCCTTCCCAGCCTGAAGCAGGGGCAAGAGACCGCCCCCATCGGCATCGCCGTGGAGCAGGTGTTTTCCAGTCCTCCCTCCCGATTCAGTGAAGGCTCGCTGGTGAAGACTTTGGAAGAAGAGGGCATCGGCCGGCCTTCGACCTACGCCGCCATCATCAAGACCATTGTCGAGAGGGAGTATGTCGAGCGCAAAGGCTCAACTCTGCTGGCGACCGATCTGGGCATGGTTGTCACCGACATTCTGGTGGAGGCCTTCCCTCATGTGCTAGACATCGGTTTCACCAGGCGCATGGAAGGCGAACTCGATTCCGTGGAAGAACAACACTTTGATTGGCACGAGATGGTTGCCGACTTTTACGGCCCGTTCAAAGAGGACCTCGATCACGCGGCTGAGACCACCACCCATGCCAAGGCGGTAACTACTCCCGCCCCCTACGCCTGCCCCAAATGCGGCGCCCGCACGGTGTATCGATTCGGTCGAGCTGGGCGTTTCCTCTCCTGCGGTGCCTATCCGGAGTGCAAGTATGCCTCGCCCGTGAGCCGGGAGGGTGAGCCCATGCTGCCCGTAAAGGTTGACCTGCGGTGTCCGATTGATGGCGCCCCCATGATCCTGCGCACGGGACGCTTCGGCCAGTTCCTCACCAGCGAGAATGCGCTGACCGAGTTCATTATGAATGTGGACAAGAAGGGGCGGCTGAAGTTTCCTGCCCCGCCTCCAGTGCTCACAGAAATCCCCTGCCCCAAGTGCGACAAACCCATGAACCTTCGCCAGGGTCTGCGAGGACCGTGGTTGGGCTGCAGTGGCTTTCCCAAGTGCCGCGGTCGCGAGGCCTGGACCAAACTCGATGAAGCACTGCGCGCGAAACTGCTCAAGTCTCTCGATGCCGAACTAGTCGCCCACAAGCCGCTGGAGATCAGCCGGCTCGATGGCATCGCCGTGATGGCGGGCACGCCTCTGGTAGAGCTGCTCCTCGAGGGTGGCGTGCAAACTCTGGCTCTGTATGTTGATGCTGCCGCAACCGAGTGAATCGGCTAGCGCCATATTGATGCAATCCATGCGGTCTGTAGTTCAGGCGGCCTGAACCGGAATCTGTTTGCGACCCGGCATATAGAACATGATGAGCATCAACAGCACAAATAGCGAGCCCCACATGGGAATGCTGAAGAGCGTGGTGTAATCCGTCACCTGCTTGCCCTCAACCGTGCTCGTCGCCATGGTGGCGATACCCGAGGCGATCTTGCTTCCCACGATGATGCCGAACCCCACGATCACCAGATTGAACAGACTCTGGGCGCTGGCCCGAACATCGCCGGTGCACTCCTCGTCGACGATAAGGAATGCCACGAAGATGAAGCAGCCGAAACAGAAGCCGTGCAGAGCCACACCAGTAACAACCACGAGGATTTCCGGCAGCCCGGTCATGCTGGCCACATCGGTGAAGTAGGCGAACAGAGCCATGCGCAGCCCATATGCCACGAGTCCTGCCGCCAACAGCTGCTTGCGCGTGAAACGAACCGCCAGCACGGGCATGAAACCGAGAACGGCGATCTCACAGATCTGACCGATGGTCATCAGCCCGCCACCGCCGACTCCGAAAATGTCGTTGAAGAACTGGGCCAGACTATCTGCCTTCTGCTGCACCGTCCCCAAGAAACCTGCGGTGTGAACGAAGTAGAACTGGTGGATGCATGAGACAGGAACCGCGAGCATGAAAAGCGTTACCAGCGGAGCCTTGCGAACCTCATCGATGGCTTCGCGCACGGCACTGGCACGAGCACCCTGCGAGGGCGGCGTTGCCGGGAGAGTCAGGCAGTACAGGCCCATGACCACTCCGAGCACTCCCGAGAGCTTGAAGGCATCAGCCATCCCCGCGAAGTGAGCGACCTGAACTGCAGCTCCGTAGGTTGCGCGCGCCGCCTCGTCCATGTTGACTGGGGCTACAGGCGTGTGCGTGCGCAGCAGCCACTGCCCGATGGTGATGCCCACAACAACCCATCCAACCGTACCCCAAACTCTGACCTTGCCGAAGTCGCGGTCCCGATCAGTAAGGTGGTGAAATGAGAGTGAGTTCGTCAAAGAGAGCGTGGGCGAGTAGATGATCGAGTAGAGCAGACTGAACCAGAAAAACCCCTCATAGGTGGTGATCGATCCCAGTTGCCATACCAGGATTCCTCCGATGATGTGGCACATCGCCAGATACTTCTCGGTATTGAAGTAGCGATCGGCGATTTGGCCAGCGACCCACGGAGCGCAGATGGCACCTACCGCACCCAGCGCGAACAAGTTGCCAATCTGGGAATCCCCGAAGTGAAGGTGGTTCTTCAGATATGGCCACAGCAGCGGCAGCCACGCGCCCCATATCGCATACTGCAGAAACATCATGGCACTGAGACGGGTCTTCAAGCCAGAGGGGCTGGGAATAGTCGTAGTAGTGGCATTGATCATCAGAGTTCCTCCAAAGGTGCTGGAGCATAGTGCCCTACAATGGGTTCATGCATCCTCGGCGAGTCACGCGCAAAGTTGTAGTGGGAGATGATCGAGTGGGTCGCGTTGCCATAGGTGGCGATGCTCCCCTGAGCGTACAGACGATGTGCGCCGGATATACCCACGACATAGATGCCTGTGTCGCTGAGATCAATCGCTATGCCAAGGCGGGGGCAGATTTGGTGCGCCTGGCAGTGCCAGAGCGCAAGGACACCGAGGCCCTTCATCACATTCTTCCCCAGGTGCGAGTGCCGATCGTCGCGGATGTTCATTTTCATTATCAACGGGCGCTCGAGGCCATCGAGGCCGGGGTCCACAAGATCCGCCTCAATCCCGGCAATATCAGTGATCGCGATCAGGTGAACCAGGTCATTGATGCCTGCGCGGAACGCAAACTCCCCATTCGCGTCGGGGTCAATGAGGGTTCGATCATCGAGCGCAAAGACAAACTGAAGCGCATGGAAGAGTTGGGCAAGTATTTCGCCGGTCATCACTCGGGTCACCTCATCGCGCTCATGATTGCCAAGTTGGAGGAGTACCTCGAGATATTCGAAGCCCGAAACTTTCACGAGGTGATCATCAGTGCCAAGGGCATTGATCCCACGCTGGTCATCGACATCTACACCGAGATCAGCGCGCGCTTCGATTACCCGCTGCACTTGGGTGTCACCCACGCGGGGACAGTGGACAGTGGCCGCATCCGCTCCATCAGTGCCCTCTCCACTCTGGTAGCCAACGGTATCGGCGACACCCTGCGCATTTCCTACGCCAGCGATCACATTCACGAGGTTCAGGACGGCATCGAAATGCTGTGCTGCTTGGGCAAGCGGGTCCGCAAGGGCGTAGAGTTGATCGCCTGCCCGACATGCGGCCGCATCCAGGTCGATCTGTTCACGCTCGTGAAGGAAGTCGAGAAGATTCTTATGCCTGAGCTGGAACTTCCCATCAAGGTCGCGGTGATGGGTTGCATCGTCAATGGCCCGGGAGAGGCGGAGGGTGCCGATGTTGCGGTATTCGCCGGCGATCGCCGGGGGATCATTTATGTGCAGGGCCAGCGGGTCGCCAATGTGCCGGAGGCCGAGATTCTTCCTCGGCTGCTGGCCGAGTGCAAGGAGTTCGAGGCGCGGGTGCGGCGTGGAGAGGCGAAACTGGGAGAGAAAGTGGTGGCAATCGTCCCGCCCGCCCCTATCGGCGAGCTCGGCTCGGGCGAAGCCCGGATCATGGCTGGTCTCGTGGAGAAAGTTACCGTAGGTGGGAGATGATCTACTTCGAGGAAACCTTGGCGCCGCTGCCCCGAATGGAGTGTGAGGGTGCTGCTGAGCACCCCTTCTGATGAACAAGCTAATCCACCGACCCCGTAGCGGCTTCACTATCGTCGAGATTCTCATCGTCGTTGCCATCATCGGCATACTTCTCTCCGTTGGGCTGGCGGCGCTCACCACCGCGCAGGATCGAGGTCGCAAAACGAGAGAGTTGAATCGCCTGCGTCAGGTGCTCATGGGTTGGACGATGTACTCCGGGCAGGCCGCTGAGCAGATCATGCCGGGGTTCGTCGATGAAGCAACGCAGCTGGCATGGCGCGTGAAGTATCGCGGTCGGGGCGGCCAGGATTTGGACCGCGCCCTGAGTCAGACTTATCCATTCCGACTCCTGCCCTTCATTGACTTCAATACGGACTCCATTCTGGGATACCGCGATGCCAAAGAGAACAGCGTCGACACCTCCCTGTTTGATCCACTCGATAACAGTCCTAGTCCGCCTGCAAGTTTGCTCGCTGCGAGTGCGATGGCAGGAGCGGGCGCGGCCTTGCAGCCGGGGTTTGGTTACAACGCTTTTTACCTAGGCGGCTGGTGGACCGATTCCGTGTTGGAGTTTGGAGATGCCACATACCAAGAAGGTCTGACCACCCAACGGGGCAAGGTGGTCATGAGGAGCACCAGCCACCTGCGCAGACCTAGTGATATTCACGCCTTTGTCTCCAGCCACTGGCAGGGTGCGGGTCGCCTGCAGGAGCCATTCGATCATCTTCAGGGCTGGGCTTGGATCGTCCCCTCAACATTGGCAGGCACACAGATCTGGTTTCCCGGAGGCGATGTTCTTGATGTGATGCAGACGCAGGGTGTTCCCCTGCCGCGCTATGGGGGCAGCTCGACCGCCGTCGGTATGGCTGACGGCAGTTGCAAGACCACCAGTCTGGAAAACCTCGCTGACATGCGGGGCTGGATTGGCAACGCCAGCACCGCTAACTTCACTCACACCGCTAATTGATCGGGATGAAGAACTCGTGCGCGGTCCGAGCGCACACTCTCGTCAGTTCATGCCAGCGCGGTATCGGTCGGGTCTCTCCACTCAATGCTGGCTATCGTCACATCATCGGAGTAAGCGACTCCACCTGCGAACTGAGCGAGACATCGCACCAGTGCGTCGACATCCTGAGCGCTCGACTTGCACTCCCGCAGCGCTTCTATCACCCTCTCGAATCCCAACATCGCACCATCGGGCCCCGCCTGTTCGGCAACGCCGTCACTGAAGAGCACGAGGCGATCTCCAAGCTTGAATGAATGCTCACTCATTTCATAATCAAAGTCAGGAACCGCGCCTACCGGCGGACCACCCGAGGCGGTCACCGCCACCGGGACACCATCGCCGCCGACGAGCACGGCATAACCATGGCCGGCATCGATGATGCGTACCAACCTGTGTTCTGGGTCGAACTGAGCCACCAGCAGAGTGGCAAACTCTAATGATCCTGCGTGTGCGGTCATGTACCTGCCCAGCGCATTCAGCGAATCGGTAATGGGAACACCCATCCGGAAGTGAGCGTCAAGATGGGCCTGAATCCCGCTCATCATGAGGGCGGGCCCAAGTCCCTTCCCCGAAACATCCCCTAGGAAAAATGTCACCCCGTGGGAGCAATCACACTTGCCGAAGATGTCTCCTGCAACATGCAGACCGGGCGTGCTCGACATGGAGTAGCGGTACGGGAGCGCCGTTCCCGTGGTCGCCGGCATGATCCTCTCCTGCGCGGCACGAGCCTTTGCCAGTTCATCCAGCAGCGCCTTTTGCGATTGCTCTACCTCGCAGCGGCGATGATGGGAGTGAGCCAGCGAACACAGTTGTGCCACTGCGTTGCAGAATGCGGCGGAGTCAGCCTCGACATGACCGCCTCGACTCGAGTCGAGGTAAAGAAACCGCTCGGCGACCCCATCCATCATGACGGGAACACAGAGGGCGGCGACTACGCCACTAGACACAATGCTCTGAGCCTGCGCAAAGTCGGGATCGTCCTCTAGGCGCACAACGCACCCCGGCGCTGCGGCGCGAAGCAGAGTGCGGCTGACCGCTCGGAACGCCGCGGTCGGATCGCTTTGAGGACGAGCGCACACGACTTCAACCGGCTGAGCGTCTCCAAATGATCGCAGCATCAACGCCCGCCCGAATCCCGTCGCCCTTAGACAGCCATCAAGCGCCAGCGCTGCCATGTCCGCCTCGGTACCTGCGGTGTGTACCGACGACGCGACATCAATCAGAGTCGAAAGCCGTCGCTGGGCGATGGCTTGCAGTTCCGATTGGGGAACTTCGCAAACGCGCCGATGCCCCGCGCAATCTCCCGTCTCCGCTTCGGACGAATCGGATCCCTCGCTCAGGGTGCAGGCTGATCTCTCCCCTAGGTCTACCCGCAGGCAGAAGGGTCGCACTTCCAGTCGATCGCCGTGCGAAAGCGGTATGGGAACATTCGGTTGAACTGATGCGGAGTTGAGTCTCGTCCCGTGCCGGCTTCCCAAGTCGGTGAGAATCCACCGCCCCTCTTGGTTGACGATCAGCGCGTGCCTTCTTGAGATCGAGGGGTCATCGAGACGGATACCGCAGCTTGGATCGCGGCCGATCTGCACTCGGGAGCCAGAGGGAAACTCGATTGGTTGCAAAGAGCCGCCCTCGATCGACACTAGGCGAAGCGCTCCGGTCAAGGAGCGACCCCGCTCGGTTGATCCGGCGCGCGCGCCGAACCCTGCGCGGGCTCTGTCGCCGGGCGGGGCGCGGGCTCTGTCGGAACCTGCGGCGGTGCGGCCCTGCCTGACCTTTGCTGCATGGCGTTCTTGATGGCACCACGCAGCGTCTCAATGGTCGCTTCATCAAAGCCGGCGGCCACCTGATCCGCGGTGAACACGCTCATCCATCTAGGTTCGGCGGCCTGGTAGCCAATCTCGCCGAGACGCTTGTGAAAATCAGCCATGTGAGCTGCTCCATAAAAGACCGCAATCTTTGGAGGCGAGTCGGATGGCTTGATGTGAGATTGCAGATCTCGCCAGACAACTTCGTTTCTATCTCCCAAGATCACGCTGCTTAGAGCTTCACCAGCAGAGCCAAGCCCAGCCTCCATCAGACTCGGATCCCCCAGTATCTCTGCCATTACTAGGAGCGCGATCTGGCGCACGCGTCCCCCAGTAAGGATGTCTGCCATCCGCACCAGACCCAGAATCGTTGTTGCCGTGCCTCCCTGCAGCCCACTGGTGCGAAAGGTTCCTTCGAACTCGTCGAATGAGAGCCCACGAGAATCGAACGCCGCCTTCAGTTCGTCCACAGTCATGTCGCTGCAGATCCAACTCTTTTTGCTGTAGTCGATCTCGCTGAGTTGAAAGGTCAGTCCCAGAGCTGTTGCCAGCGCTTCTTGAATCGAATCGCCGTTGGGCCCGCGCGCGATAGTGATCTGGCGCAGGCGCAAGTCGGCAGCCTCGCCCTCGCCTCCTTCAACTCCATCTGAGCCTAATGAGCGCAACCAGTATGTCCGGGTATCGACTGGCTCATAAATGAACTTCCGACCCCAAGCATCACTGAGAACCGCTTCGATCCAGGCAGGTGCGCGCGAATCTCGGTCCGCGGCCTCATCGGCAAGGGCATCTAGGCTGGGGGGAATCTCGGCCTCGGCAACTAGCTGCGCTTCAATCATGGAGCGGAGGAATTTCATGGTCCGCTGCGTCGACGTGACACGCTCGTCGGCCGTTGCACCACCGGGAGGGCGAACGCCCGCGGGCATCACTGACTCGTAAAGCACGATGTCATGTCCAGCCAACTCCGACTCTACTTGGTCGTAGTAGGAACTGTCCCCGATGTGCATAACCCCTGTGAGGGTAATCATCGGCAGCTTCGGATCCGCCGAGTGATAGCTGCGGCTCGCCGACTGCAGGGAGATGCGCGGCCCCTGAGAAAGCGATCGCATGAAACTCACTGGTGCGCTGATGGCCGAGGTTGGCGCCGGGACAACTTGGGGAGCCTCGAGGGTGCTCGGTGCCGCGAGGCCGACTGCCATCATCACTGCCAGCACAATCACGACTCGCGCTCCAGGAGAGCCAGTAGCTGATTCACCTCAGCCTCGCCAAGCTTGGGCGATTTCACACTTGAATCCTCCAGCCTGCTCTCAGATTGCGGCTTGAGTCCCGTCTTGGCGCTGGCGATGACGCTCTCCAGTTTGCCCATGGCGCGATCAATCTGAGCGCGGAACGCCATATAGGGAAAGACGGCGAGAATCGCCACGATCAACCCCGATGCCGTGGCAACGAGCGCTTCACCGATGCCACCCGATAGTTCGCGAGGGTCAATCATGGTTCCTTCACCGCCCAGCAGTTTGAAACTCTTGATGATTCCCGTCACCGTCCCCAAAATTCCCAGCATGGGCGCCACGGTGATGGTGGTGGACAGCAGCCCCATGAATCGATCGATGCGGGGGCGTTGCGCCTCGACCGCGGCCACTGCCACCGCGTCGCTGGCACCGTGCTCCATCATCTCTGAGGCGACAATGCCGTAGGGGCTGGTGTCCTTGTCGACGAGCGCTCGCAAGGTGTCGCGCCGATTCTCCCGTAGCGCTTCGATCAAGCGCCGGAAGCGCTGACTCCGACCTCGACCATTGATCGACTGCCAGAAAAAGAACCGCTCGATCGAAAAGGTGACGGTGAGGATGCTGAGGATGAGCAGCGGCCACATGACAAACCCGCCGCGCTCCATCACATGCATGAACTGTCCGTAGTACTGAATCACGGCATCATCATAGGGGCAAGTAGCACGCCTCTACTACACTCAGGAGATGCCGCTGCCGACTACCGCTCGCGCCTCTGACGAATCATGCATTACCGAGTTGCAGTCGTGCCTAGGGCAAAATCTGGACGCCGCTGGATACGCGCCCAATCTCCGTGCTGCCGTGGCATACGCACTGCTGGGAGGTGGCAAGATGGTCCGACCGCTGTTGGTGCTGCGCGCCGCCGAAGCAGTGGGCGGTGAACGGATGGACGCACTCGAGGCAGCGTCGTCCATTGAGATGGTGCACGCCTTCTCGCTCATCCACGATGATCTTCCCGCTCTCGACAATGATTCCCTCAGACGAGGGCGGCCGACTCTCCATGTTCAGTTCGGTGAGGCCATGGCGATTCTCGCAGGTGATGCCCTGCTGGCACTCGCCATCGGGACAGCAAGTGCCTCACGGCGCGAGGCTCTGGCAATCGTGCGCGAACTGGTCAATGCCACCAACGGAATGATCAACGGCCAGGTGTATGACACACTCGGGGGATTCGATGACCAAGAAACCCCGCAGCAGCGGGTTCGCCGCATCCACGAAGCCAAAACCGGAGCTCTCATCCGGGGTGCGTGTCGCATGGGCGCCATCGCGGGCGGCGCGAGTCAGCAGGAGTTCGATGCCATCGATGGATACGGCACAGCAGTCGGGCTCATGTTCCAAGCCGTCGATGACCTGCTAGATGAGACCCAATCCGCAGAGCACATAGGCAAGGCTGTTCGCAAGGACAGAGAGGCGGGGAAACTTACCTACCCCGGCGTGTTCGGGCTGGAGGCGACCCGGCGCGAAATCGATCGCTTGTTGGCTGAGTCGCTCCGCGCACTCTCTCCTCTAGGAGAAAGACAGGAGCCACTTGCAGCATTTGCGCGAACATTGGCAGAGCGAACTCGGTAGTCCTCGTTTTGATGCAGTTACCATAGACTGCCGAGACTCGGTCACTTCCCATGAGCCTTCTGAGCAATATCCATTCTCCCCACGACCTTAGAGCGCTTCCTCTGGAGGCGCTGCCCCAACTCTGCGAGGAGATTCGCAAGACCATCTATCTTCAGTGTTCTGAGTCGGGGGGTCACCTGGCTCCCAACCTCGGCGTCGTTGAACTCACCGTTGCCATGCACCGCGTATTCGACTTCGGACACGATCGACTCCTCTTTGATGTGGGGCATCAGTGCTATACCCACAAACTGCTGACGGGCAGACAGCATCTTCTCAGCCGTCTGCGGCAGCGCGATGGCATGTCGGGCTTCCCCGAGCCCCGGGAATCAAACTATGACCTCTTCTCCGTGGGTCATGCCGGGACCGCCATCTCCACGGCCGTGGGCATGGCTCGAGGTGATCAACTCTCTGGCGAACATTGGACGTCGAGTAATGAATCGGGTCGCCGGGTTGTCAGTCTCATTGGTGACGCATCCATTGTGAATGGCGTGGCGATGGAGGGACTCAACAACGCCGGCACACTCGGTCGACAGTTCTTGGTGGTTCTAAACGACAACGGCATGTCCATAGCCAAGCCGCAGGGCGCGGTTGCCTCCTACTTCGAACGGGTACGCCTCAGCCAGAGCTACGCCAACTTCAAGCGCACAGCCAAGGAAGTCGCCAAGAAACTTCCTGGCGGCGGTGTGATGTCAGAGATCTACCACCGCATGGGCGAGATGAGCAAAGCCGCCATTAGTGAGGATGCCTGGTTTGAGCACTTCGGCATTGTTGCTGTCGGCCCCATCGATGGCCACGACCTGCCTACTCTCATTGACTTCCTCAACGAAGCCAAACACTTCGATCGCCCCATGGTTCTCCATGTGAATACCCAGAAGGGACGAGGATTCGCCTCGACAGAATCGGATCCCACCGGCACCCACTCTCCCGGGCCATTTGTCATGCCCAATGTTGAGCAGGAAGGATGCCGGATCGAAGTTCGAAAGTCGGGTCGCTCCTTCACCGCCGCCTTCGGTGAAGCGATGTGCAAACTCATGGATCGAGACCCCAAGGTAGTGGCCTGCACCGCAGCGATGCCTGACGGCACCGGCATCAACAAGGTGCTGGCCAAGTTTCCCGACCGTTCGTGGGATACCGGCATCTGCGAGAGCCACGCTCTCGACATGATGGCGGGTCTCGCCAAGACTGGCTGGAAGCCCTTCATGGCGGTCTATTCCACCTTCTTTCAACGCGCCTTCGATCAGGCATTTCAGGAAGCGGCACTGCAAGGATTACCGGTGCGATTGTGCTTTGATCGAGCGGGACTAGTGGGAGGCGATGGAGCCGTGCATCATGGCTTCTGCGATATCTCACTTCTGGCAACCCTGCCCAAGAGTTGCATTCTTGCGCCCATGGATGAAGCGAGTTTGATCGAATCGCTGGTCTTCATGGCGGCATATGAAGACGGCATCTCGGCAATGCGGTATCCGCGAGAGACGGTCGACACTCGATTGGCTAAGGAACCATGCCCCGCCTTTGAACTGGGAAAGGCGCGAGCGCTTGTCCGCCACGCGAGACCCGACTGCGCGATTCTGGCATACGGCGTAATGGCAATCGAAGCACTCGATGCCATCCGGGTGTTGGACGCTGACCACAGGGTCGAGGTGTACGACGCCAGGTTTGCCAAGCCGGTCGATGGTGAACTTCTCAGCCGCCTCCTCACGGCCGGTGTACCCGTGGTCACCGTCGAGGATCATTCTCTGCGCGGTGGATTCGGATCCTGCGTACTCGAAGCTGGCAATGAACTCGGATTAGACACCCGCTTGGTGACCCGCTTGGGATTGCCTGACTCGTGGATTTATCAAGGCGAGCGGCGGGATCAGCTGGCCGAAGCCGGCATTGATGCTGCGTCTATCGCTAGACACGTCCGCAACCGACTAGACGATAAATCGTCAGGGTGCGATGTGCTCAATCACGATTGCGGCATCGTGACCGCCTAAATGGCGTTGCTCAAAGGCCACTAGCGGAGAGCGCCTGAGGGCCCAACTCAACCACTGGGTGGTGCTGTGTCTTCTAGCGGGGCCCAGTGCTTTGGTGAGGTGATAGGCATCCGGTTGGTCGGACAAGAAATTGAAGGCAACTCCGACTCGCGCTGCGGTCAGGCATATCTCCATGAGCCTCTCGGCATCATCTTGATCCATAGTGTTTAGCGTTCCGGAGATGATGACCCAGTCGACCGAACGGGCTGCGAGCGCGGTGGCATCTACTAGTGGATCTAACACCTCGAACCGATGGGATGACATCTCCCCATCTTGGGTAGTTCCCCAAATGGCCGCGCGCCCTTGCGCCACAGCTATCAACTCCGCTATGGCATCGATTCCCAGGTAACTCCGGAACTTCACCCGCCGCTTTCGCAGCCAGCCGAGCAGGTCTCCCATTCCGCAACCCACATCCAACAGGCATGAAGGCGACCGCTCCCTCAATCCTGCCAGTCGCACGAGTGTTGCAAAGCGAGCCTCCTGGGTCTCACGGGAGGCCCAGAGCAGGGAGGGAAATGTCGCACCGTGCTGCGTGATGGCTGCAAGGTAGGCCGTTAGATACTTCTGAGTCATCGCCAACATTGTCGCAGAGGAACCGCCCCTGTTGGCGGCGGCGGCGAATCTTGGGGCTACAACTGGGACCGCTCCCATGAAGTTGCCGCCATTTGTCAACATTGGTGCGCCGCCGCCATCACCTCTCGCGCGCCTCGGTGAAGATGCGGCCGCAGCACACGCGGAGAGCCTTGGTTGGCTCGTTTTGGCAAGGAATGCCCGTATAGATCGGGATGAGGCCGACTTGCTGGCGCTGGATCCCAGTGGGATCTTGGTCGTGGCAGAGGTCAAGACCAGAAAGCATGAGGGATACCGACCCGAGGATCGCGTGGACTACCACAAGCAGCGCAATCTGATCCGTTTCGCTCGCCGCCTGAGTGGTGCGCGTCAGTTCGCTGCTCGCCGTGTTCGTTTCGATGTTTTTGCAGTGGAGGGCCTTCAAAGCGGCGAACTCGCAGTAACTCATTTTGTCAGCGCCTTCGAAGCATGAGTCCAAAGGAGAGGGGCCGGCGGCCCGCAGGGGCTGAAACCGGCGCGAACTGCTCACCTGCGCCGAACTGCGGCAGCACGCCCCGCACTTGCGCGGCAGTACGCCCCGCGGATAGGTTTCGCTTCCACATGACCGCTCCGCAAAGCCCGCGCTCGACATCGGTAGGTTCTGACAAACTTCGGCGGCAGCCAAAGATTCTGCTCCTCGGATCAGGTGAGCTGGGGAAGGAGTTTGTGATCTGCGCCAAGCGGATGGGTTGCCGCGTGATCGCTGCTGATCGCTACAAGGGTGCGCCAGCCATGCAAGTTGCCGATCACTTCGAGGTGCTGGACATGCTCGATGGCGATGCCATCAAGAGGTTGGTGAAACGGCACCAACCCGACTTCATAGTTCCTGAGATAGAAGCCATTCGCACCGAGGTGCTGCTCGAGGTGGAGGCCGCAGGCACAACTGTGATTCCCTCGGCGCTCGCTGTCCATCTCACCATGAATAGAGACGCCATCCGCTCCCTCGCGGCC
The DNA here is from genome assembly GCA_009692045.1 of Phycisphaerales bacterium. Classification (GTDB taxonomy): domain Bacteria; phylum Planctomycetota; class Phycisphaerae; order Phycisphaerales; family SM1A02; genus SYPI01. The sequence goes on from SIAA01000005.1 coordinate 29,376, forward strand.
GAGACGCTAGGACTACCCACGGCGCGATTTCAATACGCCGGCAGCGCCGCCGAGTTGCGGGCGGTGATCCTTGGAAAGGGCGCAACTCGAGCCACTGGACCACGGAGAACGAGCGTGGTCACACCGGCCGCCATCGGCCTGCCCTGTGTGATCAAACCGGTGATGAGCAGCTCAGGGAAGGGACAGTCGGTTGTTCGCACGCGAGCAGACATCGGGCGCGCTTGGAAGTTCGCCCTGAAAGGAATGCGCGGAGACACCCAGCGCGTCATTGTGGAAGAGTTCATCCAGTTTGACTATGAGATCACCCTGCTGACGGTGAAACAGCGGCGATCGGCGGGCGGGCGCACGATTTTTGTCCGGCCGCTCGGACATCGGCAGGAGCGCGGTGACTACCAAGAGTCATGGATGCCCTGCCCTATGAAGCCTCGCCTCATCAAGGACGCGCAGCGCATGGCCAAGCTCATCACCGATCACATTGCTGGCCCCGAGGGCGCCGGGCTCTTCGGCGTGGAGTTTTTCGTAAAGGGTGCTCGCGTGATCTTCAGCGAACTATCGCCCCGACCCCACGACACCGGGATGGTCACCATGATTTCTCAGGACCTCTCGCAGTTCGAGCTGCACCTGCGCGCGGTACTCGGCCTTCCCATACCTCGTATCACCTACCGCGGCCCGAGCGCCAGTGCCGTGATCCTGGCTGACTTTGAGTCTGACTCGGAGCCCGTGTACCAAGGTGTGGATCGCGCCCTCAGAGTTCCAGGAGTACAAGTTCGCATTTTCGGCAAGCCCTCAACTCGCAAGTATCGACGCATGGGGGTGGCCCTTGCTCCGGGCAAGTCGGTGCAAGAGGCTCGCCGCAGCGCCCGTTCGGCCGCGGCTCTCATACGGGTACTCCCCCCGGCTGACGCTCAGGGCACATAGCGCTGGAATGCAATCTGCACCAGCCTTCGTTCCATCTGATCGACATCGCCGGAAATCCAGCGATTGCGCAGACTCGACAGGTAGCGGTACTGCTGCGCGCGCCGACGCATCTCCTGCAACTGCCCCCGAATCCGCAGTTGCACATCGGCGTCAAAGAGGCCGTGAAACTCGGGCGCGTGCCTCTCGATCACGCAGTACCAGACGACGCTTGACCTCATGGTTACCGGCTCGCTCAGCTTGCCTAAAGGAAGGTCGCGTATCGCCCCCTTGACATCATCGCTCAGGTCTAGCCCATCGATACCAGCCTCGGTCAGTACGAACTCACCGAGCAGTCCCCCATCCTCAACCTGAAACTCCTCGGCGATCAGGGCGAACTCGCTCTGAGCCGTCACCAACTCCCTCATTCGGTTCAACTTCAACTCATCGGTGAGCGATATGCGAATGCGGCCTAGCACGATGCGCGGCTGCTGATTGAATGCCTCACTGTTGCGGGTATAGGCGCGCTCCACATCACGCCACGACACGATCACCCGCGGGTTCACCCTTCGCCGCAGCAGATCCTGAGCCAGTACCTCATCGCGGCGCTGCACCATGTACTCATCGATACCCATACCGAACTGATCATTGAGCGACTGCTGGGCGCTGGCCCGACTGCCGCCGTAACCGGCGATGGTCTGCTCTTGCATATCGCGCAGAAATCCCAGCAAACCCTCCTGCTGTTCCGGCGAGAGCATGCTCTCGGCTTCGGCGATGACGAGTTCGTTGTCAACGAACTGCTGAAAGCGCTCGGTCACGATGCGCTGCACTTCGACTCGGGCCTGCGAATGCGGCTTCTCGGCAACCACCCGCAAGATGCGATCTTCGATGGGTTCGAAGAAACGACTGGCATATATGGGGCGACCATTGATCTGACCCACCAGGCTGTCGACAATCCAGCGACGCCCCGGCGCCATGGGCGGGGGTGCCGATGATGCAGAGCCGTCGTTGATTACGGGCAGCTCATCACTGGGATCAGGCACACCTCCCTCACTCGACGCACCTTGCACCACATCCAGCGGCTGCGCTGGCGCTCTGGCGAAGTCAGCAAGTGTGACATCGTTCACCTTGGGGCCAGCAGTATCAGAGGCGCAACTTCCGGCGATTGCGATGAGGATAGGACCTGTCGCCAGAAACATCCCTCGCCGATGAGTGCGCATGCCGGCAGTCTAGCGACTCGCCGCCCTATACTGCGCCTCTCGGAGCACACCATGTCAGACAACGCACCCAAGATACATGTTGACGATGAATGGAAAGCACAGGCGGAAGCCGACCGTGAGAAGTTGCGCGCCGCCGACGCCCGTTCGCAAGAGATTTCGGAAGCCCGCCCCAAGGATGCTCATGGCATGCCTCCAGCTGACTTCCGAAGCCTCATGGGAGTTCTGGCATCGCAAGCCCTAATGGGTCTAGGCGCATACGCCGACCCCGAGTCCGGTCGGGCCATGGTTGACCTCGCTGGCGCGCGGTTCGCCATCGACCTATTGAGTTTGGTCGAGACCAAGACCAAGGGCAACATCTCGGCCGAAGAGTCACAAGAGTTGAAGCAGACCATCAGCGAGTTGCGCGCGCGATTTGTTCAGGTTGCCACACTCGTTGCTCGGCAGCAGGCTGGTGCCATGGCCGCTCCCGAGGGATCAAAGGCAGCGGCGCCTAGTGCCACGGCTGCTCCGGCGAGCCCGAGTCCAAGCAAGCCATCGATCATCATCCCGGGTTAGGGAACACCCCCGCGTAGACCATGTGCATCGACAGCGCCGCCTGGGCCGATGCCAACATGATCGCCCCCCCCATCAGCATTCTCTTGTCCGCGGAAGTTCTAGCGCCGACAGCCGCCATCCAGGGGAGTAGCGATAGGAGCGGCAGGTCTAAGTACCTCTCCCAGCACTGACTGTTGGCGCTACTGGCAGTGATCATCGCCAAGAGTGCTACTGCCAAGACCCTTGCCTCGAGGCCTCGCCCCGCCACACACGCCTGTCGGAACATGGCACACACGACGAGAGCCCCGATGGGAGCGAGCAGGCAGAGAAGCAGGGATCGGCCGGCGACTGTTGGTGCCAGTCCAACGGCAGACCAAAGCGGCCCTCCCCACCTGCCAGAGTCCATGGCGAACGAGGTTGGAACTGCCAGTGCCGTCACGAGACCTAGAACTGTTGCCATGAGACCGATGCTCGACTTCTGAAACATCGGGCCAATCTGGTACAGCGATGCACCGAGAAGTGGTACTCCCCACAATGCGCAGAGTGAGAGTGCGAGGGCGATGGTCGCGGGATTGGCGCCCTTGTCGTGCATGGAGCGGTAACCGGGCGGTGTAAGCCCGTTCCACATCCACACCAGCCACCCAATCACGGCTAGCGCGGGGACCAAAGCAAGAGCCACCGCTGCGATGCCCGGAGTTGGGCTGCGGAGTCGGCGCAGATAGATGGCGAGTGCCAGCGGTGCTTCGATCCAGAGTGAGACCTGCCGGACGCCCACAGCTGCGGCCGCGCCAAGCCCAACGGGCAGCACTCGAAATTTGGCGGCCATGGCAAACGCAATTGCCGCAAGCGCCGCCAACAACGCCGGCACATCGGTCGTCACCCAAATGCTGCCCGAGAGAAAGTAGGGCGATAGCGCCAGGGGCAAAGCCAGACAGAGGGCCGCGATCGATCCGGCACTTCGCTGGGCAAATGAAGCAACAACAACTACCAGCATCGCTCCAACAATGCAGTTGATGATGCGAAACCCCCGCTCGCCTACATCCAAGTAGCGCTCTAACGCCGCCAGTGTCAGATGCCACAGAGGTGCGGTAGCGCTCTCATAGTTGCGCAGGTCTGGGGTGGGAAGTTGCTCCGCGAATGAGTGCGCCACCGGCAAATGGTGGTGATTCTGGTCGTAGGCCTCGCTGGTGACATCACCGGACTTTCCCCAGATGACTGCAGGCAATGTCAGTGCCAGCACCAGAAGCAGGAGGACAAGGCGCATGAACTAAACCACGAATGCTCGCGATAGCCACTCTTCGACCGCTGCGACATAGAGAATCGCCAGCGTTCCCAGGACAAAGGCGGCAATGCCGCTGCGCACCGACATGTCTTCGCACAGTGCCGTCAGTGGACTATCCGACTTGCCTTCGTTGGCCCGTTTCCAAAACCTGAACACCACCAGCAATACCAACGGTGTCAGGAGCGCCAGCCCGAGACCGCGCACTCCGAAAATGGTTTGCGCGTGCGAAGACAGGGTGTACATCAGATACATGAGCACGGTTGAACAGGCGGCGATCCCGGTAAGCCAGTCGAGTTCGCGGCGATCACCGTACCCGGCGCTCTGAACCCAGTCTTTGGCGCCGGAGTGATCCGCGCTCACCAGATCACAAGTGCGCTTGACGAACCCGAGGAACAGCGTGAGAAAGAAGACGCACAGAATCAGCCAGATCGAGAGTCGCACCTCGATCGCCATTGCTCCAGCGATGGCGCGGGCACAAAACCCCAGAGCAAGGACCCCCACATCGACCGGGCGCGCGCGCTTGAGAGCCAGGTTGTAGGCAATCTGCAGTGCTGCATACGCGGCAGCTATGAGAAGCACATCGTTGCCGGCCGCAGCCGCCAACAACAGGCCGATGACGATCGCGAGTGTCCCGACGAATACTGCTTGCCGCGGTGCTATCGCGCCAGAAGCAACTGGCCGCAGTCTCTTGACGGGATGGCGGCGGTCCTGCGAGGCGTCCATGACATCGTTGATGGCGTAGAACCCGCTGGCGAGGCAGCAAAACGCCGCAAAGGTGCAAGCGACCGCGAGCGCTAGAGTCCACAGTTTCGACTCGCCTGAAAGCCCTTGGGGATGCAGAGCTCCCTCGAGCACGGCTCGGCCCTCTCCGGGTAACCAAAATAGCACGGGAACGAGCACAAAAACATTCTTGACCCAATCGCTCGGACGAAGGAGGCGTATCAGCGCCGTTGTCACGGAGCGCATTCTACTGATTTCACGAGTTCATGCCACGCATTACAGCAGCGTGCATAGCACCGAATCAGAAACGAGAAGGGCGTGAGGTGCGATGCGAAGCCGAGACTCACTCCTCTCGAGCAATCCCGAGGAGAGCGCCTCGGCGATGGCGGCTTCGCGGCGCGCTCCCCCCGGTTGCGCCAGCAACTCCGCAACGCGGGAGAGCTCCATGCCACCGATCAATCGCAAACCCAGCATGAATGCCTCGCCGGTGCGCGCGTCCGAAGCGAGCGATTCCACATCCTGAACTAGCGACCAAGGATCGCTCTCCAGCCAGTCAGTCAGTCGCGGCACATTCTTCCACCGTATCCCCGAGGCATGCCCGGAGGCGCTGGGGCCATGGGCAAACCAATCACCGTTATCCCAATAAACCAGATTGTGCTGGCAGCGCTGCTCTCCGCGGGACCAGTTGCTGATCTCGTAATGCCCGTATCCGGCGCTGGCTAGAGTGCTTCGTGCCAGTTCGTACATCGACGCCTCCAGATCCTCCTCAATCGGAAGAACCGCTCCTGTTTGACGCCGCAAGAATAGTGGAGTGTTCGGCTCATACACCAGTCCGTAGCAGGACAGGTGACTGGGCTCGAGCTTCAGAGCCGCTTGAAGATCCGCCTCCCAGTCTGCCAGCGATGATCCGGGAATGGCAAAGATCAAATCGAGATTGATGTTGTTGATCCCTTGGTTTCGCAGTCTCTCCACCGCCAAGGGAACCGACTCAGGATTGTGTGTCCGTTCCAGGGCCTTGAGCAAGTGGGGATGAAACGATTGACAGCCCATGCTCACTCGATTCACACCAGATTCCGCGAGGACGCGGGCAACCTCCTCCGTGACGGTGTCGGGATTCGCTTCCACGGTGAACTCACGAGGCTGGCTGCTGGTACCTGAGGCATTCTGCTCGCCCGGTCCAGCGCTCACTCCTGCACCCCAACCTGCCGATTCGCGCAGGGCACTCAGAGTGCGTGCTAGTAAATTCGGCCGCAGCATCGTGGGTGTACCCCCGCCTACAAACACGGATTGCAGCGGGGCTTGATAGAGCGCGGCAGCGGCGCGGCACTCCGACTCCATTCTGATCACGAATCTCTCCTGACGATCTTCACTATCTACGAATGAATAGAAGTCGCAGTAGTGGCACTTGTGGCTGCAAAACGGGACATGGGCATACGCTGCTCGAAAGCTGGGGCGAGCCCCCTGCAGGATTCGCTCGACCGTGGGCCGGGCTGCGCCTGCTGCCGCGCCCGGGCGGGCGGCACTCGAAAGTATGGGCAGGCTTGCCATGCTCGAAGGGTAACGCCAGCGGCTAAGATCGTTCTGTGAATTACCACAGCAATATAGGCAGGCATACCGCAGTCGTTGGCCTGCAATGGGGCGATGAGGGCAAGGGCAAGATTGTGGATGTGCTCACCGCTGAGCACGATGTCATCGTGCGCTACAACGGCGGCGCCAACGCCGGCCACACTGTAGTGGTGGAAGGCCAACGATATGCGCTCCACCTCATCCCCTCGGGAATCCTCTACCCCCACAAGATGTGCGTGATCGGCAACGGCGTAGTTGTCGATCCCGAGCGACTCTTGGAGGAGATTGACAGCCTGCGCAGCAGATCCATTGCCGTGGGTGACAACCTGCGCATCTCTGACCGCGCCCATGTAGTGATGCCTTATCACAAGGAGCAGGACGCAGCACTCGAGGACTACCTCGCCAGCACCACTGCCAATGCGAGTGGCAGCCTAGCGATCGGCACTACGCGGCGCGGCATCGGCCCCGCATACGCCGACAAGGTGTGTCGCTCAACCGCCATTCGCATGGGGGACTTGCTCGATCCCGCATACTTGCGCGAACGCCTGCGGGTGATCTGCAAGCTGCGCACCAACGAACTCCGTGCCATGGGAGTGAGCACGGCACCACTCGATGCCGATGCTCTGGCCGAGAGGTTCGGTGCTCTGGGAGTTCGGCTGCGTCCGCACATCGTCGACAGCGTCTATGAACTGCACGGTGCGGCAGCGCTGGGGCGAACGATTCTGTTCGAGGGCGCGAACGCCTGCCTACTCGACATTGATCACGGCACTTATCCCTATGTCACCAGTTCGAACTGCTCGACTGCCGGTATTCATTCGGGAACCGGCATCCCCGGATCCACCATCGGGAGAGTGTTGGGCATAATGAAGGCCTATTCAACCAGAGTCGGTGCCGGACCATTCCCCACCGAACTCAACAATGAGATCGGCTCCACGATTCGCGAGCGCGGGCGTGAATACGGAACAACAACCGGCAGACCTCGCCGCTGCGGTTGGCTGGACCTCGTGGCAGTCAAGTACAGCGCCATGGTGTGCGGAGCAACAGGCATTGCCTGCACCCTCTTCGATGTCCTCTCAGGGTTTGACGAGCTTCGCATCTGCACCAAGTACCGGCTCGCTGATGGGTCGCTCTCTGATCGATTCATTCCTGATGCACGCCGCCTAGAAGGCGCTTCGCCCGTCTATGAGACCTTTGACGGATGGAGTGAGTCAGTCGCTGAGGCGGGGAGCCGATCTGCGCTTCCGGATGCCGCCAAGCGTTATCTCGCTCGCATTGAAGAGGTAGTGGGGATTCCCATCGAGATGGTGGGAATCGGCCCGGAGCGATCCCAAACTCTGGTGGCTCAGTGACCAGCGCCAATACTTCTCCCAAGCACATCGCCATCATCATGGACGGCAATGGCCGATGGGCACAAGCCCGCGGTCTGGCTCGCACGGCTGGTCACGCTGCCGGTGCTGTAGCAGCTAGGCGCACGGTAGTTACCTGCGCGAAACTGGAACTACAGGCGCTGACTCTCTATTCATTCTCCAGCGAGAACTGGAGTCGGCCCGAACCGGAGGTTGATGCTCTGATGGCTATCGCCTACGAGCGCCTCTATTCCGAGCGTCAGACCATGATCGACAACGGGATTCGCTTGCGACACATCGGTCGACGCGAAGGGCTGCCACAACAAGTGCTCGACCAGTTGGATGCCTGCAGTGAGGCTACGCAGTCCTGCAAAGGAATGACTCTTTGTCTGGCCATCAACTATGGATCGCGGGGCGAGATCGCTGATGCCGCAAAGACATTGGCGCAGCGTGTGCAGACGGGAGAGATCACACCGGAATCGATAAACGAGGAGTCGCTGGCATCATGCCTCTATACCGCTGGACTTCCCGACCCCGATCTTCTCATTCGGACTGCCGGTGAGATGCGATTGTCCAACTATTTACTGTGGCAAGTCTCTTACGCAGAGATTCTGGTTACCCCGACCCTCTGGCCCGATTTCGATGAGAACACTTTATCTGACGCTGTTGCTGAGTTTGCCCGGCGCCGCCGAACTTTTGGCGGGGTAATGACATCTTCGCCCTGACAAAACGTCTGGAAGGGCTACACTTGGGGCACAGGTTTGTGTCCACGCCGCCGACCTCGAAACAGTCGTTACCGCCAATGCAGTTCAGCGCCATTATCAGAAGCTTGGGTATTGGTCTTGTCTGCCTTTTAGGCCTGTCCACCCCGGCTTGGGCGCAGATGCCCGAGATCTTCATCAATGAGGTTCGCATCGACGACAGTTCCATCGATCCGGTGGGGATTGAATCAGAGCAAGACCTCCGCGAGTACTTTGAAATCAGAGGCCCCGCGGGAACGAGCCTCTCTGGATACTGGTACATCGTCATTGGTGGCCGCTACGGCGACGACGCCGGCAGAATCAATGTCTTGGCTAATCTGGCGCGAACCGGCTCCGCCACTTCAACCGCCTCCATCGCCTCCAACGGGCTCTATTGCATCCGCCCATCAGGCTCCACAGCGCCTGCCGACATCACCATGCTTGCTTCGGAGGGATTCGCGGATGAGCGGTACTCGCAAACCCACCTGATCGTGGATGGATTCAACCCGCTCATGGGGATTGGCATCGGTTCGGATCTCGATCTGGACAACGATGGGATTCTCGACACCGCGCCGTGGGTGAAAGTGATCGACTCCGTGGCGCTGGTCGGGCCGGTGAGTATTCCTGGGCTCGTCTACTCGGACACTCGCGTGGGCCCCTGGCTTGATTATGCCAATACAACCGCAGTAGCCGCAACTGCCCTCCCGCCCCAGATTCTGCGCTGCCGTGACAATGCCTCATGGTTCGTGGGAGTTCTCGCCTATCGAACTTCCGTACCTACGGTTCCTTCCCAATCCGCGTCTTCCGCCAGCGCCGCTGTCCGGGATCCGCGAACTCATGACACGCCTACTAGTCCCAATCCACTTGCCGACTGCGCCTGTGATGCGACATCGACTGCAGCCCCGGAGTTCTGCCTCTCCTGCCTAGGGGATGTGAACTACGACGGCTTGATAAACGGCAGGCTTGCACCCTCGAGCATGGCGTGCACTGGCGCAAGCGCGGATACTGACTTCTGTCTTGCCCGCACCGTTGCCAATGATTTTTCCTGCCGCGATGTTGATCGAAACGGCGCGGTCACACCTGCTGATCTCGCCCTGATTCGCGTGCCGGTTCTCGCGGGAACTCAGGCTGCCTGCCCCACGGGGGGGACTCTGCCAGTCGCCTGCGGCACCAGTTCGCAAGTCTGCACTGTTGCATCTACTGCGATTCCACCAGCGCGCGGCTGCAGATTCCCCGCCTGCTGCGAGGTGGTATGCGCATCGCTCCCAGACTGCTGCGACATCGAGTGGGATCAGGACTGTGCTTCGCTGGCCAATGTGTCGGCTCAGTGCTTCATTCGCTGCAAGGACTGCCCCGATAGCGGAGCCACCTCCGTTTGCGGTCGCAATCCCGGCGACTGCTTCGTGATTCACGATGGCCCCGGCTGCCGCTCGGCCGATTGCTGCGAGCGCGTCTGTTCGCTCATGCCCCAGTGCTGCGAAGCGGACACCAACTGGGATGCAGCCTGTGTGGCCATGTCACTTCTTCTGGCCGAGCAGGCTCCCGTGGAGGATGATTGCGATCCCTGCCTGCGAGCGAGCGTTCTTGCAGATTGTTTCAACATCCATGACGCACCAGGCTGCAACTTTCAGGACTGCTGCCGCGATGTTTGCGCCGATATGCCCAGCTGCTGCACCGTCACCTGGGATCAGGCCTGCGTCGACCTCGCTGAGGACCTCTGCCTGTTCTGCGATGCCCCTGCCGCAGTTACTTGCTACGCCGGCCACTCTACGCCCTATTGCACCGACACCAACAACGGCTCGGGGACCAGTTGCTGCGAACTCATCTGCACTACTTTTGAGCCAAACTGCTGCGATGTGGAGTGGGATGCAGCGTGCGCCCGCCTCGCCGCTGAGTACTGCGTTCAATGCGGCGATCAGTTCGCCGGGGTCTGCGGCATCGCCCACATCAACCCCAAGTGCTCAGATGCCGCATGCTGCGATGTGGTGTGCATCGCTGACTCCTATTGCTGCACCATCACCTGGGATGATCACTGCGTAGAACTCGCTGCGGGGCTGTGCATCTCCTGCGGTAGCGATTGGGCCGGAGACTGCTGTACGCCCCACCAGTCTCCCTACTGCCGCGAGCTTAGGCCCGGCGAAGGTGGCGCCTGCTGCGTCACGGTGTGCGGCCACGATCCCGGATGCTGCGATATCGAGTGGGACAGTACCTGCGTTGTCCTAGCGGAGATCATCTGTGGAGCATCGTGCAGTTGCGTCGAGTCAGTCCAGGACTGCCTGATTCCTCACACCGAGCCGGGCTGCAGCCCCCAGTCGTGTTGCCTGCGCGTCTGCGAGGTTGATGCCTTCTGCTGCGATGCCGAGTGGGACACGATCTGTGCTCAGGAAGCAGGTGCGTTCTGCGCTCCATCGCAGCCTCTGTGCGGCATTTCTGGTAGTGGCAGCTGCCGAGTGGTGCATCTGTCGGTCGGTTGCGAAGATGCCGAGTGCTGCGGGCAGGTGTGCGCCAATGACCCCAGCTGCTGCGATACCGGCTGGGATGAAGACTGCGTCGCTGAGGCGGCTCTGCTCTGCGATCGATGCGGTGACCCGCAGGCTGGTGCATGCTTCGGTCAACACACCGGCGGTGGTTGCGAAGATGTTCTGTGTTGCATGACCGTCTGCCTAAGTGATGCATTCTGCTGCCAGGTGGGCTGGGATGCCGGCTGCGCCAGCCTTGCCTTCTCGCTGTGCGGGACTCCCCCAGCGATCAGTTGCGGCGACGCCGACTGTCGTCCTTGCTGGATGGACTCACCCGTGCCCGGCTGCGCCGACTTGGAGTGCTGCGAACTTGTCTGTGCTGCCGTCGATCCCTTCTGCTGCGAGGAGAGATGGGATGCCGCCTGTGCCGCCGAGTCGCTCTACCTGTGCGATGAACCCCCGGGCGCAAACGGGGTTCGCGGTTGCTTTGATGAACACCCCGGCACGGGATGCAACGATCCCCAGTGCAGCGCCGCCGTCTGCTTCGTTCTGCCCAGCTGCTGCGACACCGAGTGGGACTTCCCCTGCGTCGATCTCGCCCTTGACACCTGCATCCAGCGCGATCCTTGCCCCGCCGATGGTCCCTGCTTTACCGTGCACAACAACGACACCGGCTGCAACGATCCCAGCTGCTGCAATGCGGTCTGCACCGTAGACCCCGCCTGCTGCGCGGTGGGATGGGACTCCGATTGCGTATCAGTTGCCCGCACCTACTGCCAGGCGAACCTCACCACCGATTGTCCCTGCTGGGGTAAGTGCCTCCACGCCCACTCCGGCGCTGGTTGCGAGGACGAAGCGTGCTGCACCGCCGTCTGCCAGTACGACATTCTCTGCTGCACCGCAGCCTGGGATCAGGACTGCGCAACCCTGGCACGAAGTGTTTGCTGCGGTTCAGGGCGCTGCGGCGATAGCTGCAACGGGTCATGCCTATCCGAGCATCTCAGCCCCTACTGCGATGACCCCTACTGCTGCGACTCGGTGTGCGAGATCGATCCCACCTGCTGCAGCATTGCCTGGGATCAGCTTTGCGTGAACCATGCCTTCGTTCGCTGCAACTTTGCCGGGTTCAATGGCGCTGGCGACTGCTATGTCGTTCACGATTCCCCCGGCTGCAACGATTTGGTAATTTCCATTGGCGTGTGTGCCCTGCGTCCCGAGTGCTGCTCGGCAACCTGGGATCAGGTGTGTGTCGATGAGGTGATTCTGCAGAATGGCCCCATCGGCTGCGGCATCGGCGAAGTCGGCGCCTGCAACATGGTGCATGCTCGTCCCTATTGCAGCGAAGCCGAGTGCTGCACCGCCATTTGCGCTGGGGATCCCTTCTGCTGCGACACCACTTGGGACTCCACCTGCGTCCAGGCGGTCTACACCACCAAGGGCTGCGAGGCATTCGATCTGACCTGCGGCGACACCTGCGCCGGGCCCTGCTGCGAGGATCATGACAATCCGTACTGCAACAACGAAGAATGCTGCCAGGAAGTGTGCGCGATCGATGCCATCTGCTGCGACCTGCGCTGGGATGCCACCTGCGCCAACGAGGCTGCTCTCTATTGTGGCGATCCCGGTGAAGAGTGCGCGCGGCTCGAATGCGGAGACACAGATGCCGAGAACTGCTGCTCTAAGCATGAAACCCCCGCCTGCAACCTTCTAGACTGCTGTCAGGCTGTTTGCCTTCTGGATACCTTCTGCTGCGAACACAACTGGGACTCGCTGTGCGTTCTGATGGCTCAGGGTCAGTGCGAGATTTGCGCCAGCACTGCCGCGTGCGGCACTCCCCTCGACGGGCACGACTGCCTAACCAGCTCCAAGTTCCCCTTCTGCGAGGCCATCGCCGGAGTCACCACAGGAACCTGCTGCACTGATGTGTGCGCGCTCCTCGGCTACGAATACTGCTGCACCGCAGCGTGGGATGACGCCTGCGTCGGAGCAGCGGTCTCGATCTGTCTGTTCCCCTCCTTCCCGCCTGCCAACGATGATTGCGGCGGGGCAACGCTCGTTACATGGAACGACGGCCAGCCGCTGGAACTGCGGGAATTCTCCAACTTCGACGCCACCAACAGCCTGCTGGCCGACGGAACTCTGTTCCCTGACCCGGCCGGTTGCGATGAGGACGCTGCCAGCACGACCACGCCACTTCGCGGCGACATCTGGTTCAAGCTGGTTCCGCCCTGCACCGGCAGTGTGACCATCTCTACATGCCAGATCAGCGGATCGAACACAGTGCTCGCGGTCTACCAACGGGATCCCGGCACTGATGCATCCGTACCCGACTGCGACGCCCTCATTCCCATGGGCGGGGTCTATTGCAGTGACAACGCTCCCTACTGCAACTTCGGCGGAGCCGAGGTTACGGTGCTGACCAGTGCTGACAAACCTCTATGGGTGCGACTCGGGAGCCCCTATCAGTGCGGCCTGACTGGATGCCTCATCCAAGGCTTCGTAATGTTTGATCTACCCTGCACGCCTTGAGCGACTCGCCCCTGACAACTCAGGGGCTGGCGCGCTCGAAGTAGAGCAACTTGGGCTTGTCATTGGGATGACGCACGCTGCTGCGATCGACGGCAAACACATAGCGAGAGTCATCAACAATCGTGGCAGGATCAGTGGCATCCCAGCGGAAGTTGATGGAGTTCTGCCGAAAGGTTCGAATGCGCATGGAGACCGTGAATGTGTCACTGCGTGTCGTCACCAGATTGGAGATGCCGCTGAACAGCATGTTGAGTTCCTCGGCATCACCTGCGGCGCGGTCGCGCTCTCGAAGCGCCGTGGTGGCGCCCGCCCCAGGATCCCATGCCACGGTGCCGTGCGTCGTATCAGTTGACAGCCGCGCATCCAAGGGCGCATCGGGAGAGCCGTACCCGCGTCCAACAGTTCGATAGGGATCGCGCCCGGCGTACTCGATGCTCGTTGATTGCAGCGCACCATAGGAAACTGGCAGACCGGCGGGCTGATTCACATAGTCGGCATCGGTACCGACCTCGAAGCCCCGAGAGAGCAGGCGCAGTTCAGCCGGTGAGGCAAACCCGCGTTCGGCGCGCATGCCGGGGCGGAAGGTGAGTGCGGTGGTCGAGAAGGTGCCGCGGTCCAGGTACCAGGGTGCACCCAAGGTGTCTGATCCGTCCGTGTAGTTGCGCTCAAATGCCAGATCGCGGTAGGCGATGATCGCCTCGGGCACTCTGACATGAACGCTCTCGTCAGGATCGGGGTACAGGCCGGGAATGTCGCCTAGTTGGCCAACAATTCCCGAGTCCGCCGCCTCGAAGTTGCGCAGCGTCACCGGCAGCGCGGAAGTGCGCCAGAGTGTTGCCGCATCCTGAATGTCGGAATCATCAGTGACGAGCCGTTCCATGTTGGGCAGGGTCCGCAGGACTTCCACCGGTGCCGTATTGATGTTCACCAGGCCGGGGACGCTGCCGCCTTCGCCATCGATGACACCACTACCTATAGCCAGCCCGAAACGGCGGCGCGCCACCACCAAGTCATCCCAGTCTGACGAAAGAGTCACCACACTTCCCGTAGCACCCGATGGCATCACCATCACCGATGGCCATTCCAGAATCCCATCACCATCGGCATCGCTGGCTGTGATCATGCCACCCCCGTCACAAACAAGGCGCTCGATGAAACGGGTCACTGGCGGCAGAGTCGGCTCTGCCGACTTGACGCGCGGATTCCAGGATGCCGTGCTCGCCCAGCCCACATCAGTTGATCGACCGGGATCGAGGCGGCCTAAGAAGCGAAGTCGCTCCCGAATGTCCGCCTGGGCGAAGATCGCCGCGTTCGCAGGTGTTTCCAAGGAATAAAACGCATTGGCCGTGCGCTGCTCCATGTTGGCCCAGAAGTCCAGCTCATCGCAGATCGCTTCGCCGTAAGTGCGCGCCGTGCGCTGGTAGTTCTCCACCACACTGCCGCCAACGGGCGTGTTGGTTTCAACGGCGATACCCCAGGTTGCCACATCCATGGCCTCGCCCACCTGCTCAAAGTCGGCATCCTTGACACTCGGACGCCACGCCACTGGCAGGCGGAACGCCTCGTACTTCACATTGGGATTGGTCTCGCCGGGACTGCCCTCGGCCCGCCCGCCCTTGTCACCGTATGAAATGCGGCAGACCTGACCGAACAACGGGCTCACAGATGCCAGAGCATTTGGATTCACAATCTGCGGAGTACCGGAGACAGGCGCAGCGGCATGAATGAAGGCGGGCGGATAGATCCGCCACTGCTCGGTACCAGTCCATGCCAACACTGATTGGGTTGAGAAGAACACGGGCTTGCCGCGCCGACCCGCCAGTTCGCTCGGGGAATCCCACGGACTGCCGGTAATGGATCGGTGATAGGGATCGACCCATCCAACGGCGCGGAACCATTGGCTCGGCTGCACATCCGGTGGCACTGCTGATGGATTCACTCTGTCCGGATCGTCAGCTGCGACCGGATCAGCGAGCGCGGGAATCGCATTGGTATTGCGATCGATGAATCCGTTGTAGACATCGCCATCGGCTGTCTGCGAACTGGAGCCGCTTCCTTCAAAGACAGCACCAGGAGCACCAGTCCCCTGCCCGGATCCCGATGCGAGCGAGCCGAAGCCCGGCGCAGTCACCTGCACGCTGGTGGCAAGGATGAAACGCGGCGCCCGCTCCTGCGGCTGAATCACGCCGTCTGCGGCGGGAGTCGCCGTGGCACCCGAGTCTGGCGGATCCCATGACCATGGCCGCGTCGCGTGCGCCCAAGTCATGAAGTAATCCTCGGTACCGATGCGAATGCCGTTGTACCAGTAGGGCTCAACAGGCACGTTGGGAAGATTTCCCACTACCCAGTTATCGCTCTGCCCCTGTGTTGGTGGCACAAACTTTGGATTGTCCTCTCGAAGTTCTTCCACTACTTCGGTGAATGTCATCGTTCCCAGCGGAGTGGTCGGAGGCTGATTGAACATGCGAGGCGGCGCCACCGATTCAGCGGGTGGATCGATGCGATCAACCAGAATCCAGTCAGATGCGCGCTGGCTGGGGCTCAAGGGCACACCCACAGATCGGTAAGGCAGTTTCCACTCGATGGCAATCGTTGGATGCCGAGCTGGCGGCTGCCATCCGAGTTCAAACACTGTGCCGGTGGTGCTGTTCTGCGCCGGAGTACGCACCAGTTGCGCCATGGGCTGTTCGCCGTTCGCTATCGGCTCTGGCACTTCGGGTACACCCGGCAGAGCCATGGCGATGTAGGGCATCTCCGCTGGGAACACCAGAGTGTCATCGCCGCTAGCGATCCCGGCTGCAGAAGCCCATGCCGCGCTATCGGGGTTACCGTCATAATCCCAGTCAGTAGTGGGATCCTGATAAACAGGAAACGCGGGCAAGAGCGCGTCCGGAGTGCGCAGAATGTCCCAGTCGTTGGAGTGCGGTGCGGCGATGGGGAAGCCCGCGCCACCCCAGCTGTTGACGGCATTGCCCTGCACCTCGGCTATGTCGAGAGCATCCAACCAGAAGTCGCGGAAGAAGGGATCGTAGGAAACAAAGTTGCGATCAGCCTGAAAGCGTGTGACCTCATTGGCATCAGCACCGCTGCCTGTGGCCGATGGCGACAACACCGAACGCGTCACCAAGAAATCCTGCTGGGCCGTGGTCAGCACCAACTGCGACGCATTGGGGCCGCCCGATGCACCTCCGGGATACTCATTGAGAGCACCCGCAGCGTGATGCTGTCGTCCCCAGACAATGGGAGGGATGGCGTAGACGATGGCAGTGCAAGGGCGCTCTTCAGTCGTCGGCCCCAGCACGGCGTTGTCGGGAAAGCGAAAGGTCCAGCCCCAGGCGTTGATGCGGAAATCCTTTAGAGGCAGCGGCGTGTCATAAGGATTGCCGATTTGGATAGCGAGCACGACGCGGGCGCGGGAGCGGCGATCAACGCTGTACTCACCACCTCCGGGAACTACCCCGATTCCACCCGGCACACCGTTGTTGCCCTCAGGCACGCGCCAGTGGTCGGCATTCCACTCAGCAGTCAGTGGATTCTGCGCTCCGAAGGTCTGGGCGATGCGCGTCTTGGGATAGACAAAGGCCACGAAGCACTCCATCAGAAACGGATGCCGCTCTAAACCAAGGTGCCGTACAGCGTTGCTTGAACTCGTGCCGTTGTCGCGGAACCGAACCGGATGCGGCTCCAGAGGTGCCTCGAGAATCGGTATTGGCTTGCTGCGAGACTCGAACTGATTGACGCCTGAAGTAATGTCGGTGACGATCGCCCCCTGCTCTTTCCAGGGCGAAGTGTCCAGCAGATTGTTGGGCTCGTAGGCAAGCGGCGCATCACGGTACTGCGAGGCATTCGCCCCCCAGGAGACCGCCAATGACTCCGACTGTTCGCGCAGTCGAATCAGTTCATCCTGAATGGCTTGATTGCCATAGATAGACGGGTCAAGGATGGAGAGAGCCGAATCGGAGTAATAACTTCGACCGGCACCGAAGTCGGCAACGCCTGAGGCCGAGTATCCATTGCCGTCGAGGACATCGGGGTACTCGAGCACACTGCTGCGCAATGCGTGAGTCAGATCAAAGCGCCACTGCTCGCCGTTCACAGCCCCGGTGTTATAGAACCCCATGATGTTTCCCTGCAGCGGATTCCCAGGGCCGACCGGCACAGACGGGAACACCTCAAACACCACTGCCGGCAGTGACTCTGCTCGCAGATCGATCTTCTGCCGCGTGTGGTCGTAGGCGCGCGGGTTGACATTCATCCACGAGGTCGGATCTGCGGGGTTGGAAGAGAGAATCCCCGTGTCAGACCCGGGAACCAGTACCGGTGTGGCTGGCTGCGGAGTCGCCATCACGGGATACCTCGTGGCGCTTCCATGACCGTACAACCTGGGCCGCACCGCCGCGGCCTGCCCCGCATCAGCGATCCAAAGACCCGTGGCAGCCTCTACTCCGGATGACAGCGGGTAGCCGGGGGAGAGCTGGAAGTCCATGTAATTCCACGCACTCGAGTAGTAGGGAGAAATCCAATCCCACGGAGGCTGCAGGTCATTAGTAGTTCCGCTGAACACCGTGAGGCGGTGGCGCATGTCGCGCACCAGTTGCCGGTTGGTGAGGCGGTCGGGTCCGTAGTCGAAGGTCTCCTCGCGACTCCAAGTAGATCGCAATACATTGGGGGCGTCCTGCCCCGCGGTTCCCAGCGGATCTCTAGTGGTATCCACGCCGAGTGCGCGCTCGAGGCGAGACATCACGGTTGGGTCATTGCGAGCCGCATTGGCGCGCAGCTCTACCTCGTCAGCCGCGCCAAATAGAGACAGGATCGGCACATCGTCGAAGGAGTCGCCCGTCACATCAGTAGGAACCAACTCATCACTTCTACGGGACTGCCGGAAGGACATGAGACGCTCAAATGGATCATGAAGCAGATCGTCGAACAGAGGCTCCGCCGATCCATTGGCGCGGATGAAGCGGCGCTCCCGCAGGAATGAGGTCTCATTCTGGGCGGGGTCGAGAGGATTGAGCGTGATGGGGCCAGCCCAGCGTCCATTGTTGAACGATGCGTCAATCGCCGGGAAATACTGGGGCGGACCATTGACGGTGAAATCGAGATTGCCTCGCGCGTTGAGCATGGCAACCGGAACAGGATCGCTGCCAGTAACGGTGCGATTGGTGTTGCTAGGGCCGAAGGCGAGATCAGCGGGAGTGTGGCCGCGCGTGCTGCGCCGATCAAATCGAGTTGCCGTGTTGACATCGAGCATCGACCCGTTGTCGACGATGGTGACGGCAACAACCTGCCGCAACCCCTTCTCCATGTTGCTGGGAACGGTGAACCAGAAGCTGTCAGTGAATCCATCGCCGTCAGCGTCCGCGAGCGTTCGCATCACATTCCATCGAGGTGAGTTGTAAGTGAACTCATCGTTGGGCTCTTCACCGATCTCACAGCGGATGCCGTCGCCATCCAGATCCGCGAGGTCGTAAAAGTTGCCGGGGGTGCGGGCACTGTCCCGGTAGGCAGCCTGATGGCGGTTGGCATTGCTCGCCAGATCGCTGCACCAGTTGTTCCACAGAATGCGCCAAGCATCGGCATCTGCCTGGGAACCGTTGCCCGGGTTTCCTGTGCCCGGCTCCACCGTTGCCAACCACTGCTCAACGGGCACACTGAGATCAAGGAGAATGTTTGTGCCGCTTGCGTAATCGATGTTGCTGATGTCCCAGCACACGCGGAATCCGTTGTCGGGCCGCGAAATGTTGGACATGTGCAGCCACCATGCAAACCTCTCCTCGCGCGCTTCGTCGGTGGGATCAGCACTGACCAGCCGCACCGGTTCCGTGCTGCGAAGCCACCGAGTGTCGCCTGAGCCAGGGCCGCCCGCCGGATTGCCATCGCCGATGGGAAGCGTCGCCAGAGTCGTGGTCATACCGCGCGGATTCCACTGCCCATGCGGATATCCGATCACGGCAGAAGCTGTAGTGTCGGGCCAGTTGGTCCAGGGAACTACCTGATACGGTGCATGATTGAAGCCATCGGCGATCCAGCCCAATCCGCCGGTAGCCGGATACACCACGGAGTTGTTCAACTCACCGCTGGCGTTGTCGGTCATGTCAATCGGATCCATGCGAAACCTGTCCTGCAGACCAAACCCGGTCCACAGCCCATCGCTGACTTCCGCTGGCGCGTACCGCAACCTCGTGGTGTCAAGGATGTCGTGCACCGTCCCCGTCGCATCGAGGGTCGTGACAATGGGGATCAGAGCCTGATCGATCAGACCTGTTGTCGGATCGGCGAAGACGCTGTAATCAACGGGCTTCACAAAGAGACTGTCGGAGATCATGGCCGCCAGATCGCCGCCGATTCGTTCGGGCTGATCCGAGAGTGACTGACTCTGCTGCTGACTCGCCGCCAGAGATCGCAGAGAGCGGGCCCGACTGATGAAGGCCGTGGCAATGATGACAAAGATCACCAGCATGGCGACCACCAGGATCAGGGCATTACCGCCCCGAGAGTGAGTAGAGGTTCCAAGCGTTACCGACTTCATTGCTCACCTCGGGGCAGATCCACCACGAACTGATAGGACTGACCATCGGGAATCCGACCCGCCGGATCATGCAGGCGCATGGAGATGCGCAAAGCACTGGGAAACGGGGTGAAGGGAGTCGGCGAGAACTGCAAAGTGCCGTTGGCGGCTGTTGCCGAGGGCGAATCAGAGTTGAACCCGAACAGTACGCAGTAGATGCGCACCACCGCCACGCTGGTGCCACCGGCATCAGGTCGCCGCAACTCGTTATACCCCTCCATCGTGGCAGGCAGCATGGGGCGAAACACCGTTCCCAGACCGGGCCCGGTCAGACCATACACGGAGGAGGCGGGAGTGCCATCAATGTCCGCTGTCCCCAATGTCCGCACCCCATGATCAGGCGGACTCTTCGTCGAAGTCGGATCGGCATCAACTGGTTGCCCGGTCGGCAGGATGCTGTAAGCGGGAAGCCCGAACCACGCCTGGGCTCGGTGCACGGAGATGCGCGGAGAAAGGCCAAAGTTAGCGGCATCGGGGTCGTAGGGATTCTGGGCGAAGCCGCGCAGAGGAAAGATCTCATTGGCATTGATGGTCCCGTCGCCATCGGTGTCAAACTCCACGACCTTGTAACTGGTGGGCGAAGTGGTGCGATCAAGCTGCGCCCCCGTGCTATCAGCCCAAGTCCAATCAATCTCGAAACTACTGCAGTTGGGAGCGAGGGTAATGGCGCTCAACATCTGATCTTGCCCATCAGCAGTGGGCGCTGTGCGCTCCGCTCGTGGATAGCGAAGCTCAATGAGGCTCGCCATGTTGGCAAGGCTGGGATTAGTACCGCTGATGTCGGCGCCGAGAAGGCGGCGAAAGGCAGGTGCAACACCGCTCGCGAACCAGTACTCCGAGAGTTCTTGAGGCGACTCGGCGCAGATGTCCACTCGCCCGTTCCAGAGATTTCGATCCGACCAGATCACAGCCGAGTTGCGAGCGTTAGGATCCAGCGCGCCAGCTGTTTCATCAGCAACCGATGAGTAGTAGTCAGGTCGCCCCATGTCATCGGTGCACAGAGCCGCCTGCCTTGCGAGAACCCAGCGATTCGCCGAGGGCTGAGTGCCATCTATCTTTTGCCCCACCACAGTCGCTTGCGGCCACCGGCGAATGTCAAGGTCTCCGGGCGATGCGTCATAGCTCCACGGCATGACCATTCCCCAGTCAAATGCCTCTGGGTCGTAACTCGGTCTATCTCCGCCCATTGTTCCGCCGGGAAGCGCGCCTGGGTCGTTGAGCATCTGCACTCCCGGCCCTAGATAGACCCGTGACAGAGTCGATCCGTGGTTGGCGAAGGCGTCGATTCCCCCTTGCGCTACATCGTAACTGCCGGCGAATCGCTGCGAAGTTTGACGTGCCGTGGTGAAGAACACCAACTGATCTATGCGGAGTCGCGCCTCGGGCGGCTGGGTTGGATCCAGAAGCGGCGCACTGGCAGAACCTCCCATCGCTCCAGAGAGAAGGCGGTTGATGTCGTTGCGAACATCAACGCATCGCAGGGCCATGGGGCCAGTACGCGTAAGCCCAGCCATGTCATCGCGGATGCGCCGCTCGATGGCGACTGCCTGCTGTAGCACCGAAGAGTTGGCCTGCCCGAGACTGGCAGCGCGGGAGAACTGACCGAACATCTTGCCCACGGATGCGATGACAATCACGAGAACAAGTACCCCCACCATCAACTCGGTGAGGGTGAAGCCGCGGCGGATCACAGGTCCCTCACAGTCGAGTAAACAGGAGTAATGGTGTACTCAACTCCATTGCGGAAGGCGAAGCGCGGCAGATACCAGATTTGCTCGACTCCGCCGTAGTTGAGAGCATTGCCCGCGAACCCCGCCCGGGTGCGCTTGTCGAAAAAGTCGGGCGTGAGTGAACTGGAGGTCGTGACTGGACCATCCTCGGTGCGATTGCGTCCGTTCACCACCCGGTGCACATGACCCTCATCATCCACAATCCACTGTTGGGGTGATTGCCACTGGTCGTAACACTCGGAGGCGCGAAGCTGAGAGTTCGGCGTCACGGTTCCGGGGATCGGATGAGTCTTGCGAATCTGAACCTGATCACTGATCGTATTGAGGTTTCTATCGGCGCCTCCAGCCTTCCAGGGAAGCTCCGCCGATCCGGCATGCTCCGAAATGGTTTCATAGAACCGTCTGCGGAACGGGAAAGTCACCTGCTCAATGGGTGCAGCACCGGGTAGTGCTGGTGCCGAGGAGGGACCTCTTAGGTAGGGAGTCCGAATGAATGGGGGACCATCGCCGCCGCTGGGAACTGCACGGTAAACAAACAGCGCCACTTGGATGCGGCCGCCGAAGCGACGGAACATGCAGTCCCAAAAGTACTGCGGTCGAGTGTCGAGCTCTCGCCCTGCAGGATCGGCATCGGCGGGCATGGGCCAAGTGCGTTCGTACTGTGACACGATCATCAGCGGATTGCGACCGCTGGGATCCTGACTGCCCGGATTGAGACCAGTAGTCGTGTGATCGAAGTCAGAGTCGTACAGGTACCGGTTGTAGGGAATACCCCAGAGCGAATCGGGCTGACTGACCGCGCCCACACCGCTGGGGAACTCGGTGGCAAGAATGGCGCTGGCGTAAGAGTTGGCGTCAGGTACGCCGGCCATGCGCTTGGTGAAGTAGTGGCTGAAGATGTCAATGGCGCCAGTTTCGTCAACACCATCGAGCCACGGCGCATTGGCATTGTCCAGGTCGGAATAAATCACTCCGGGGCGTTTCCATCCCCAATCACCGGGAACGGGGGTGGTCACCCAGCTGGGCGAACCGACACCGCCCGCGGTGGCATTGGAATCAGACCGACCCGAAGCGCGGTCGCTGTCAACCATTCCGGTGAACTCTTCCATCGATCCGAAGTCACTCGCATGAAGCTTGCTACGCAGAATGCTCATGGCATTCTCGGCAACTATTGGCCCGAAGATGTCATCGGCAGCGGATCGCTGCATGATGATTCCCGCGGGCAGCAGAGCGGCGATACTCACCAAGCCTAGCCCGAGGATCATGATGGCGATGAGAAGTTCAGCCAACGAGAACGCGCGGGAGGCAGCGCGGCGCTTGCTCACGAGCATGAGCGGCCTGCAACTCATCGGCCCACCACCTGAGCGACACCTGTGAACCGATTGAACTCAACGCGCGAGGCGTTGCTCTCTATGAACTCGCTCTGCTGCAGGCGCATGAGGTTTTCGCCCGAGGTCTCGTTGCCGCTGGTAGAAGTGCCGCGCCACTGTGTGGTGTCATATCGCTCGCGACACTCCTGATCGCTGAAGATTGCTAGTGACTGCACATACTGGATCGAAGGCTCATCAACATATTCGTCATACACAAAGAAGCGGGCGCCATCGGAAGTGGTTCCCACATTCTGGTTGTAGTTGGTGGTCCCCGGCACCAGATCAAAATCGACATAAGCGCTGGCATAGGTGGTACCCGCAGCGGGCGCCTGAGGATTGCGCGTGAGCACGGTTCCATCCGGCCCGAACATGATGCCGATGGATCGCCCCCGCTCTCGCGCACCCGAGAGATTGTTGGCCAACTCTGGTTGAGTGATGAAGCGATTGGCCTGATCGAAATCGCTTCGTGGTGCTGCGACCTTGATGCCAACTGGCAAATCTAGAGGCGCGATGTTGGTCAGCGGGTAATAGGGTTCATTCCACACATCAGAGACCGGATTGCGGAACCGTCCCGACCATCCCGCCGCGATCACCTGTGTGAGTTGGCGACTGTCGCTGAGTTGCTTGACGCGAAATGTCACCAGCACGCACTGCCTTTTTCGGATCGCCTCGGCCCGCGCCTCGCCGAGGTAACTCATCATCTGGTTGGTGGCACCGGAAATCTTCACGTCGTCACTCACGCGCTTTACCGCGAGGGCTGAGATCAATCCCAGCACGGCGATCACGCCCATCACCACCAGCATCTCCACCAGAGTGAATCCGAGCCGCCGGCCCAAGCGGCTCTCAGGTTTTCGCTGCGAGGATTGCGGCATCGACGCACTCACTGCGGGCCTCCGTAGGAAAAGATGTTGTCAGCAACCTTGGGGTCGTTTGCTTCTGTCATTGCTGGAGGGTTGCCCCCCGTGGCCGGTTGACCGTCCGGCCCATTGGAGACAAAGCGGATGCGCCCGGCATCGCACGCTCCGCCCATCCCCCGCACCTGCTCGTCACCGGAACGAACCGATCCATCCGGGTCCATGAAGGTTCCGATGGGATCGATGCGATCAACCTTTCGGCCGGGGTTGCACAGGGCGATGCGTAGTCCCCAGGGATCAATAATCTCCCTTGCTTCAGTGATGGGTACAGCGCCGGGATTGGGACCGTACGGCGCGGGCATTCCCGGTCCTGGCCACTGGCCTGTCAGATTCCCCGGGGGCAGAACGCGAATCATGTCGGGGGGAATGCGTGCCAGCATCTCGCGACTGGTCTGGCTTTTCTGCAGCACATCGAGAAGCGGAACAATCATGTAGGCGCCGGCGGTGTTGATCTCCCAGATGTCAAAGGCTCGCTGAGGAGTTACCGAGTATGGACCACCGATGCTGAGCGGTCTGCCATTGGAAGATTCCCACTCGCGCACCGCAGCATCGAGAATCGCGAAGGTGTCTTTCATCTTCTGGCGCTCGCTGCGGGCCAGCACGGTGGTGCTGACTCCGATGCCGATAGTCGCGAGAATGATGATGATCCCCACCACGATCATCAGCTCAAGCAGCGTGAATCCACGGGCGGCGCGTTGGTTCATGGGCCAACCTCCACCACATTGTCGGCGTTGTAACCGGCGACATCGACGCGGCGCGTGCGATCCCACGATCGGTCGGGTCCGTAGCTGAGAAGGGCAAACTCAGCCGCGCGCAAGCCGCGTGATGTGCTGAGGTCAGTCGCGCCATCGGCGAGTGATCCATTTACATCGTCACCAGCACTGAATCGGCCCGGGCGCAGGGCGAAGTAGTCGCCTACATCGAAGAGTCCCACCGCAGGAATCCCCGGCTCACCGCCACTATATGGCTTGCGGTAATAGCGAATCGGTCGACCCCAGTAATCAACTATGCACTTGGGCAGCACATCAAAGTTGGGAACCTCGTCAGCGCTCACCAGCACCGGTTCACCGGCCGCATCAAGACCGGTGATGCCACGAACCATCTTGTCGTCCTTTAGATCCATATATGGACCCAGTTGTTTGCCCCGAGCATTTTGATATCGAGGCATGTCGCGGATTCCCGACGCCGCAGTCGGCGAGGCCGGCGAGTCAAGATTGTCGGCGGGAAGATTGCGCCTACCGAAACATCCCGTGCACGGTGCGGGATAGCCAGTTGCGGAAACCGGAGCTGGTGCCAGAAGTGCACCCCACACTCCGTCCCGTCCAGGATGGCGCACGCCATTTCGCGGCGTCTCCCTAGCACCCGGCAGCGGCGTACCACCCGCAGTAACCATGGAGGCAGTGAGAATCACTCCGTAACCATCAGCGGATCGGTCGGTGCCTCCGAGCAGATACTCCGCCGGACTGGTGAATGAGTTCCACAACTGCACATCACCGGCAAGCGTGGTGGCATTGGGAGATGGAAACAGGTCACGGCAATAACCCGGCAGAGTGGCGGGAGATCCGCTTCCGGCACCCGCATAGGGCGGACTAACTCCGGGAATGCCGCGCGGCCCGAGAATGGGCGGGTAGTAACCGGTGTCCTCATTGAAGCGCGTAATGGCCTTGACCATCTCTGTCATAAGAACCCGGGTGTTCGCCATCTGAGCCGAGCGCGCCGCCGCCGACAGTCCCACCATCAGCAGGCCGATGAGAAGGACGATGATCGCTATTACCACTAGCAACTCAAGAATGGTGAATCCGCCCGTGCCGCACCTCGCCCCCAAGGCGGAGCGTGGGCTCTGTCTCGGCGATCTCTGGAGGTTGTCACTACGGACGAATCCCATACACACAAACCTTCCCGCGCCTTCACGGCGCTACTTTTGCTGAGACACGCTTTCGATCATGGCCACCAGCGGCAGGAAGAGCGCAAGAACGATGGTTCCTACGATTCCGCCCAATATCACCACCATGAATGGCTCGAGCAAACTCAGGAGACTTCCTACGGCAACATCGACCTCTTCGTCGTAGTTGTCGGCGATCTTCATGAGCATGACATCGAGATCGCCCGTCTCCTCACCGACATCGATCATGTTGACAACGATGGCATCGCACACTTTGCTCTCGCGCAGGGGCGCGGCAAACGACTCCCCCTCACGGATCGAGTCATGCACCTTGGTGAGCGCCTTCTCAAAGATGTAGTTGCCCGAGGTGTCGCGGGTGATGATGATCGCTTCCAGAATAGGCACGCCTGCCGCCACCAGAGTTCCCAGCGTTCGCGTGAATCGGGCAATGGCCGTTTTGCGAATCAACTGCCCGATCACGGGAATATTGGTTCGCAACACATCGGTGCCGGCGCGTCCCCAGTGGGTTTTTCGCAGCAGTTTGAAGAAGAGGAATATCAGGAATGGCGATGCCAGCACCCAAATGGCTCCGGGGATTGACTGCCCCGGCTTCTGCCCCGCCACCCACTGGCTGGCATCCACCAGCCAAATGGTGAGCCCAGGAAGTTCGACATCAAAGTCCTTGAAGATGTCCTGGAACTTCGGAATCACGAAGTACATGATGCCGGTCACAATGAGCACGGCGATGGAGATCACGACCGCCGGATAAATCATGGCACCGATGATGCGTCGCTTCAGGCGCTGGCCCTTCTCCTGGAAGTCGGCAAGGCGCTGCAAGATCACATCGAGCACACCACCGATCTCGCCTGCCGCCACCATCTTGGCATAGAGCCGATCGAAGGCCTTCGGGTGCTTGGCCATGGCATCGGAGAGCGTCGATCCTGACTCAACATCTTCACACACCGAACCGAGGATCGACTTGAGTAGTCCCGGGCGCTGCTGCTGCTCCAAGATCTGGATCGATCGCAGCAGCGGCAGTCCGGCATCTTGCAGAGTCGAGAGCTGGCGCGTGACCAGCGTGATCTTCTTGGCACTCACACCACCGATGGCTAGAGTAAAGCCACCCTTACGCTTCTTCTTGATTTGCCGCACGCTGCCGGACTTGCCCTCGGCATCACTCTTGATCTTCTGCTCGCGCACTGAGGTGGGGAAAAACCCCTGCCCCTTGATGCGCTGCAGTGCCTGCTCACTGGTGGTGGCTTCAATGGTGCCCTTCTGGGTCTTTCCGGCGGCGTTCAGGGCTTCGTAGGCAAATGTTGGCATGTTCTTGACCTCTCAATCGGTACTTAGGGCACCGAGTGCCCGTCAGGTTTCCAAAATCGTCTCTCGTACTACCTCGTCAATCGTGGTCTGACCTTCGTAGATCCCCAGCATGCCGCACTCGCGTAGGGTCCGCATACCGCGCTTGCGCGACTCGGCGCGCAGGGCCGCCGTCGAGGCGTTGGTCATGATCATCTCGCGCAGATCGTCATCCATCACCATGATCTCGTAGAGCGCCATTCGCCCCTTGTAACCGGTCTTGTTGCAGCGCTCGCAGCCGCGCCCTCGGTAGAAGGTTCGCCCCGCCACATCAGCCGAGCGCAGATCCAACTCCATCAGTTGTTCCTCGGTGGGCTTGAATGGTTCCTTGCAGTTGGTGCAAATGCGCCGCACCAAGCGCTGAGCAATGATTCCCTCAATGGTGGCAGTGAGAAGAAAACTCTCGATACCAAGATCTAGGAGACGAAGGATGGTGCTCGGAGCATCGTTGGTGTGAACGGTGGTGAAGACCAAGTGCCCAGTGAGGCTGGCCTGGATGGCAATCTGCGCCGTCTCCAGATCACGAGTCTCACCCACGAGGATGATGTCGGGGTCCTGCCGCAGGAATGCTCGAAGCAGCCGACCGAATGTCAACTCCTGATCAAGGTTGACCTGGCACTGGCACATGCCGTCGATGTCGTATTCGACTGGGTCTTCAGCGGTGAGCAACTTGGTGTCGGGAGTGTTCAGTTCCGCAAGTGCCGCGTAGAGAGTTGTTGTCTTGCCACTGCCGGTCGGGCCAGTGACCACCACAATGCCGTTGGGCTTATTGATGAGCAGCCGGACCGCCAGCAGATCGTCATCCCGCAGCCCCACGCGATCGAGAGAGAGTTGCACATTGGATCTGTCAAGAACACGAAGCACCACGCTCTCACCAAACATGGTGGGGAGAACGGCGACACGAAGATCGATGGGATTGCCGCCGACATTCAGCTCGATGCGACCGTCCTGGGGAAGTCGGCGCTCGGCGATGTCAAGGTTTGCCAGAACCTTCACGCGACTCACTATGGGCATGGCAAGGTGACGAGGCGGAGGCGTCATCTCGTAGAGCACACCATCAATGCGGTATCGCATCTTGAACTCATCCTCGAATGGCTCGAAATGAATGTCACTGGCACGGTCGCGGATGGCCTGAAGCAGCACGAGATTCAATAGTTGCACTACCTTGTTGTCATCGGCCGCCGACTCCAATGCCGCGAGATCAATGGAGTCGCCGCGGCCCGCCAACGCATTGACCGAGTCGGACGATGCCGCATCGGCATACAGTTGGGCCACGCCGGTTGACTTGGCTGAGTAATGTTCGCGGATGATGGCATCGATCTCCGCCTCGGGTGCAATGACCGCTGAGACTTTGAATCCCATCAACATGCGCAGGTCATCGACCGCTCGGAAGTTGTCCGGGCTCTTCATCGCCACAACCAGTGACTTGGTGGCGGGATCAAACTCCACGGGAACAACCTGATAGGTCTGCACTGATTCGTTGGGAAGCGCGAGACGAGCATCTCCGGAAATCTCAAGATCAGCCAGTGAAACACTTCTCATCCCCGCCTGCGCTGCAGTGGCCACACCAAGGTCAGCCTCGCTGCACAAACCCATCTCCAGCAGAATCGCACCCAGATTCTGGCCCTTCTTGGTTGTCTGCTGTAGAGCCAGTGCCTCGTGCACCTGATCGCGAGTAACACGGCCCATCCTTGTAAGAATGCGACCGAGCCGGCGACCTTTCATTTCAGATATGTTCAGCTCAGCCATGAGTTACCACTCATCCTAGACCCTATACGCATCAAAGAACGCTGCTGCATGCAGCAATCGCGTATGGACAACTGGATTTCGGCTACTATTTGAGCCCAGTTGTGCCTGACAAGTCAGGTCGCAGCATGCTCCTCATCAAGCTCAGAACGGCCAACGGTGCCTCCGGCACGGTGCACCTTCTCTGTGAGGTCACCGGGGTTACGACTCTTGTCGATCATCTCTTCGGCGCTAATCAAACCGCGCGAATAGATGCTCCAGAGGTGGTCATCCAAGAGTTGCATTCCGAACTTCTTGCCGGTCTGGATGGCAGAATCGATGCGGAATGTCTTGTTCTCACGAATGAGGTTGGAGATGGCGGGCGTGATGACCAGAAACTCGTATGCAGCAACACGCCCAGGCTTATCGGAACGGGCTAGCAACTGCTGGCTGAGAATGGCGATCAGAGAGGTCGACAACTGCACACGCACCTGCTCCTGTTGGTTGGTCGGGAAGGCATCGATGACGCGACTGATGGTTCCGGCAGCGCCGGTGGTGTGCAGAGTGGCAAAGACCAAGTGGCCTGTCTCGGCAGCTCTGATGGCGGCCTCGATGGTCTCCAGGTCACGCATTTCGCCCACGAGAATCACATCGGGGTCCATGCGCAGTCCGCGGCGCAGCGCCTCGTGAAATGTCGGAACATCATGGCCGACTTCCCGTTGATTCACCACCGACCTCTTGTGGCGATGGTAGTACTCGATCGGATCTTCAACGGTGATGATGTGTCGCTCAAACCCCGTGTTGATGTAGTCGATCATCGTGGCCAGTGTCGTCGTCTTGCCCGATCCCGTGGGACCAGTTACCACGAACAAACCTCGGGGACGGCGGATGAGTTCGCGCACAATCGTCGGCAAGCCGATCTCATCAAAGGTCAGGAGCTTGTTGGGAATCTGACGAAGCACGATCGAGACATCACCGCGCTGTCGGAATACCGAGACACGGAAGCGCGCCGCCTCCCCGTAGGCGAAACCAAAGTCGGTACCGCCGACCTCCTGTAACTCTTGCTGATTCTTCTCGGAGGTGATCGACTTCATCAGCGCGATCATGTCATCGCTCTCGAGCACCTTGGTGGCGAGGCTGCGCAGTCGACCATGCAGTCTGAGAGTCGGGGGACGCCCGACACTCAGGTGAAGATCGCTGGCGCCTTGGCGCACGACGGTGTCCAGCAGTCTGTCGATTTGCAGTGTGCTCATGTCTCTCTCTTATCCGCGCGCTTCTGAGGGCTTGAATCCTTCGATCTGCGCGTAACTGGCAATTTCCTCAGGGGTGGTCACACCCTTCATGATCTTGATGCGACCGTCCGCAACCAGACTTCGCATACCTGATCGTATGGCAGCCTGGCGCAGCCGCGAGACAGGAGCACGCTGGAATGCCAAATCGCGAAGTTCGGTGTTCATGATCATCATTTCAAATATTGCCTTGCGCCCGCGATACCCCGACTTATCGCAGTGGGGGCAACCAACCGCCTTCATGATGCACCCCTTGGCCACATCAGCAGCCTCAAGTCCAACTAGGCCCAGAGTCTTGGGATCGGGGTTGGGATCCACCACCTTGCACTTGTCGCAGAGCACGCGGGTCAAGCGCTGGGCCATGACCGCCTGAATGGAGCTGGCTACCAGGAAGGGTTTCACGCCCATGTCGATGAGGCGAGTGATGGCGCTCGGCGCATCATTGGTGTGCAGCGTGGAGAACACGAGGTGACCGGTGAGCGCCGCCTGAATGGCCACATCGGCAACTTCACGATCTCGGATTTCACCCACCAGAATGATGTTGGGCGCCATGCGCAACATACTCTTGAGAATCTTGCTGAAGCTGAGCCCGATGGCCTCGCGCACCTGAACCTGGTTGATGCCCTTGAAGTTGTACTCCACCGGATCCTCGGCAGTAATGATCTTGCGATCAGGCCGATTGAGGGTGTCGAGCGCCGAATAAAGCGTGGTGGTCTTGCCGGAACCGGTGGGGCCGGTCACCAGGAAAATCCCCGTCGGTCGGCGGATGATGCGATTGAAAATATCGAGATTGTCTTGCTCAAAACCAAGATTCACCAAACCGATACGCACCGAGTCCGGGCGCAAAATACGCAGCACGATGCTCTCTCCGTGCACGATGGGGCAGCTGGAGACGCGGAAGTCGATGGCCGTGCCGTCAACGGTGAACTTGATGCGACCATCCTGCGGAACGCGTCTCTCCGCGATGTTTACCCCGGCCATGAGTTTGAGCCGTGCGAGCAGCGCGCCCTGCATCCGCTTGGGCAGCTTGTCGCGGACAAAGCAGGCGCCGTCGACTCGATAGCGAAGGATTACTCCATCCTTCATGGGCTCGACATGGATATCGCTAGCCCGTCCCTTCACCGCCTCGATGATGATGCGATTCACCAGTCGAATGATGGGCGCTTCGCTGGCCGAGTCAAGATCAACGGACTTATCTACCGAGCGATCAACAGTGGAATCCACGCTCCTGTCGACGGTGACATCCACCGAGTCGGTAACCAGCGACTGCTCTTTCTTGAGAGGATCCTTCCCGCCCGCTCCCCCATCAAGGAACTCCTGAATCTGTCGGCGACTGGCGATGGCAGTCTCCAAGTCGCCGAGGCGGAACCGAAGCATGTCCAGCATCTCCAGATCCATAGGATCATGGATGAGAAGCTTGAGCCGACCGTTCACCTTCCCCAATGCCAATATGCAGTGCTTGCGCGCGATGTCTTCGGGAATCAGTCCACGGTCAACTCGATTGCTGTCTTCGGCGCGCTCCAGATTGAGGAACTCCATGCCAAACTGGGTTCCTAGTGCCTTGGCCACATCCTCAGCCTTGCACGCCCCCTTCTCCACCAGCACCTCGCCGATGCGCTTGCCCGTTCCCTTGGCCGCGCTGAGAGCCGCTTGGACCTGCTGCTCATCGACAGCTTTCCAAGACACAAGGATCTCTCCTAACTTCAGTCGAACCTTACGCGCCATGCATCATTTCCATTTGATCTCGAGTTCCACATCCTAGCAAGCATTGCTGAGACTTCTGTGCAGTACGGCAACGATATACTCGCAGCAACTCACAAGGAGAGAACGGATGCGCATAGGGATAATCGGGCTAGGACGAATGGGTGCAAACATGGCAGCCAGGCTGATGCGTGGGGGACACTCCTGCGTCGTCTTCGATCGGTCTACGGACGCGGTGAAGTCGGCGGCGAATCAGGGCGCGATTCCCGC
This sequence comes from Phycisphaerales bacterium, assembly GCA_009692045.1. Taxonomy (GTDB): domain Bacteria; phylum Planctomycetota; class Phycisphaerae; order Phycisphaerales; family SM1A02; genus SYPI01. The sequence goes on from SIAA01000005.1 coordinate 61,474, forward strand.
AACCAGCATCGCTGACCTGTGCGCCCGCTTGGACAACTGCAAGGCGGTCTGGATGATGATTCCCGCAGGATTCGTTGATGGACTGATCAAAGATGCCGCGCCCCACCTAGGGAAAGGCGACATTCTCATAGACGGTGGTAACAGCTACTACAAGGATGACATCCGCCGCTCTGCAGAGCTGGCAGCGCGAGGGATCAGATACCTAGATGTCGGCACTTCGGGCGGCGTATGGGGCCTCGAGAGGGGGTATTGCCAGATGATCGGTGGCGACACGGATGCTGTGCGGCACCTTGATCCCATTTTCGCCACGCTGGCGCCTGGATCCGCCTCTGCGAGCGCGACACCTGGGCGCACGCGCACCGGTTCCGCTTCGGAGGGCTACCTGCACTGCGGTCCCTCCGGCGCCGGGCACTTTGTCAAGATGGTTCACAACGGCATCGAGTACGGCATGATGGCGGCTTACGCCGAAGGGCTCAACATCATCCGTCACGCCGATGTTGGCAGGCAATCTCAAGAGCATGACGCCGAGACCACCCCGCTGCGCCATCCCGAGGAGTACCAGTATCAGTTCGACATCGCAGAAATCACGGAGGTGTGGCGACGCGGCAGCGTGGTGAGCAGTTGGTTGCTCGATCTGACCGCGCAGGCGCTGGCAAGCGATCCCACCCTTGAGAAGTTCTCCGGCCGGGTAAGCGACAGCGGCGAAGGTCGCTGGACCATCAACGCCGCCGTGGACGAGGGTGTTCCCGTACCGGTTCTCTCGGCGGCGCTGTATCAGAGATTTGCCAGCCGCGGCAATGCGGAGTTTTCCGACAAGGTGTGCTCAGCCATGCGCTTCGGGTTTGGCGGACACTTGGAGAAGAAGGCGTGATGGCCAATGGGGCACACTCCGATGCACTGGTCTTCTTCGGCGCCACCGGAGATCTTGCTCACAAGAAGATTTTCCCCGCCCTGCAATCCCTGATCAAGCGCGGGGTTCTTGACTGCCCCATCATCGGTGTCGCCAAGAGTGGCACGGATCTCGCCGCCCTGCGCGAGCGCGCCCGCGATGGCATACACAAGTTCGGGGGCGGTGTTGATGAGACTGCCTTTGCCAAACTCTGCTCGCTGCTGCGCTATGTCGATGGCGACTACACCGATGCCGCAACATTTGCCCAACTGAAAGTAGAGCTTGGCTCCGCCCGCGCACCCACCTGCTACTTGGCTATTCCCCCCGTGCTCTTCGGCGAGGTAGTGCGCCAGTTGGGCGCCTCTGGCATCGCTCCCATTGCCCGCGTTGTCGTAGAGAAACCATTTGGACATGATCTGACATCGGCGCGCCGCCTCAACGCCGAACTGCATGCGGCATTTGACGAGAGTCGAGTCTTTCGCATCGATCACTATCTGGGAAAGGAGGCGGTACAGAACATCCTCTACTTCAGATTCGCCAACGCGTTCCTCGAGCCCATATGGAATAGTCAACACATCCGCCAGATCCAGATCACCCTGGCAGAGAGTTTCGGCGTTGAGGGCCGCGGCCGCTTCTACGACGAGACTGGGACTCTGCGCGATGTCGTGCAGAACCATCTGTTGCAGGTCCTGGGATTCTTGTGCATGGAACCGCCCCACTGGAGCGACATGGAGCGCACCCGCGACGAGCAGGTCAAACTCTTCCGCGCCATTCGCACCCTGACTCCCTTGGATCTGACTCGGGGTCAGTTTCATGGCTACCGAGACGAACCCGGAGTCGCCCCCAAGTCCGCTACTGAAACCTATGTAGCACTTCGACTGACGATAGACAACTGGCGCTTCAGCGGAGTTCCCATCTTCATCCGTGCCGGCAAGTGCTTGCCCGTCTCGGCTACCGAGGTTCGCGTGGAGTTCAAGCGCGCTCCCCAGGTCGTATTCAAAGAACCGCAGCCGCCCTCGCACAACTATCTCCGCCTGCGTCTCAATCCTCGCATCGAGATCGGGCTCAATGCCCAAGTAAAGGCCGATGGCGAGTCAATGATCGGTCAACCCATTGAGTTGCTGGCCATTGATCAGCAACCTGATGAGCAAGCCCCCTACGAGCGGCTCCTCGGCGACGCCATGCGCGGCGAGTCGACTCTCTTCGCTCGCCAGGATTCGGTGGAGGAAGCGTGGCGAATCTTTCAGGAGGTGTTAGGCCCAGTTGTGCCGGCCTACGAATACGCCCCCGGCACCTGGGGACCTGAAGTCACGAACGATTTGATCCTGCCTCCGGGCGGTTGGCATGCGCCGAAGATGTGAGTCGCCGGCGCGCCACCGTAGTTGCAGTCCAAGACTCGGGTAGACCTCGCCCCTGCGGGCGGATCACGGTGAGGAACACCAGAGTTGGCATGACGAGTAGCAGCAATCTCAGCCAGGCACGGATGAATATACGGATGCGACTCGGTCGGTCCTCACTTGCTGTAACGACGCGCAGGCCAAGAATCAGTTTCCCCCCGCTGCTTCCGAACACCGTCTCCACAACAGAAGAGCAGAGCAGGCACAGAAGCAGTCCCAACACAGCGGGCTCGGCCTGACTCCACTCCTGGCTCAGGACTGGCGGTCGCATGGCATCTGCCAGACTCACCTTGCACCAAATGGATGCCAGCGCTGCCGCTGGAATCCAGTCGATCAAGAAAGCACCGCCGCGAGCGAGGAGCGGCGCGGCCTCATAGCCGCTAGGGCATGCCGTCACCGCGAGCGGCACGCGTCGAAACGCGGCGGCAAACAGGACTACCAGCGAAGCAAACAGCAGCAGAGTTCCCGCGATCTGCCAAGTTGATGACAGTCCAAGAGGCGTCAGCACTTGCATCGGATGCAATCCTCCCGACGTGCCGAGCTCCAGCACAATCACGCCATAGTCAAAGGGCATCCCCGTGTCCATGCCCGCTGGAGTGCCGGGGATTTCTGCTCGCAGCAGCAGAACCCTGCTCCCCATGCCCAGCACCGCCCATGGTCCATGGGGAATCCTTGCAGAGGCAATCAGCGGATCCGCAGGACCGCGCGTCCAGCGCGCCTCGAGGCGGTCGCCCTGGCATTCAAGTTGCGCGATGGGCCAGACACCATCGATCGGCGTGGCATCAGCGCGATACCACATCATCACTTCGTTTCCGCTAGCGCTGGTGGGTACCAGTCCGCATGCTCCTGCCAATTGCGCGGAGGATGGCTGTTCAATCCATCCGGAGCGGCCTAGACGCAAGAGAATAGGTTTGCCGGACGCACTTTGGTCGGCAGCTCTTGCCCCCAGCAGAGCCACGAGGCCATCCTCATCGGCAACCATTGCCAGAAGTGGAGCATCGGAGGGCAGGCTGCGCTCAACCTGCAGCGAGCCTCTGGGTAGGTATTCATAGTAATTGGTAGCGGCGATCCTTTGCGCCGTAAGCGAGACCACTCGGCGCTTGCCCTCGGCAGGCTCGAAGAGCAACCACACGGTATCGCCATGCGCGGCTACCGCCTCTGGTCGTTCGTCTAGTTCCGCCGCGACACTTGCATACATCCCATCCATCGCCGCAGCGTGGTGGATGAGCAGCGGACCACTCTCCAGTTGCGGCAGCACCAGCCACATCTGCGATCCGGTGGACGCTGCAACGAGTCTGGGCGACTGCGACTGCGACTGCGCCCACGCCAAGCATGGCATTAGCACGAGGGCAATTGCCGACAACACCAACTCACTCAGTTTGGCTCTAACGCCTCGCCTCATTTGACGGGCACTCCACACTCCATCACCACTTCCGGAGCAAGGGACTCTCGCAGAGCCGCTAGATCAAACAACTGGGGCCGCGGCGGTTGATCCGGCCTCTCCAGAAACTCTAGGAAGAGGCTGAGACTGTCACCTGAAGCGCCCTCGGGCAACTTCTCATCGCTGGTGGTTGACCTCATGCGGGGCGCGCGAATCACCACTCGGTGGGCCAACTTGGGTTGGGCGCCGTGGGCGATTCCCGCCACTCGTGAGTAGCGGTACTCGGTTAGCTCGCTGCTGCACAACTCTTCGCCTTGGGAATCGGTGAATGCAACTCGCACAGTCTGCAACTGCCCGTCGAGCCACCAGACTTCACCTCCCTGCACAGAGGCAATCTCCACGCGGCAACTGTGTCTCTTCTCATCCCAACTGACCCCGGTGATTGATTCGGCGCGAACGCAAGAAAGCCCCATGGCCGAGAGCAATCGATAGGGTGAGACTAGAGAGACCAATCCATTAGATAGAGAAACGCCCCCGACGCAAGTGTCGAGAGTCTTGGGACTCGAAGCCAGATCGAAACACCACCAGCGGCCCCCGTGGCATCCAGCCCAAATGGCTCGCTGCCCCAGCTTGGTGAGGCGAATTGAGGCCGAAAGCGCGGATCCTCCCCCCTGCTCATCCTCAAGTGGAAGCAGAGCATCCAGGAGTAAATCGCCATTCTCAAAGTGGTTTCCGTCAGCGTCGCGGAAGCACAGTTCTGCCGTGCCTCGGGCCTTGATGCGGTCGAGCACACCCCGGTCGCGAGCGCGCGACTGGGAAATCTGGGTTGGTGTTGGCAGCGGCTGGGAATCATCGCCCCAGTGAGGGCTGCTGGCAGTGTCGGGATCACTGACGCAACCGGCAAGGAGAGCGAACATGCCGAGAATGAGTGACCCAACACTTCGCAATCCCTTGTTCATCAGGCTTCGATCCGCACTACCTCTGCGAGTTGATCGGAGAGGTCGCGCAGCTCTTCATCAAGAACTTGCGGATTCAGGACTCTAAGCAGCGGGGCATCATCCTCCGAGCCTCGAACCTTGAAGAGCCAGGTCTCGGCTCCGGCATTTCGGTCGATTCCTGCATGCTTGAGCAATCGTTTGCGTAGCAGTATCAGCGCCACCAGCCAGCGATAGGAGGCACGCCTGCCCGAGGCATCTTCTCCCAGCCTTTGCAGAATCTCCAGCAGGGTTTCATCATCAACAAAAGTCTGCCGCGGTGCTCCCGGCAGCGGGGCAATCGAGCGCCAGAATGCCACGAGGCCGGCCGGCCGCTCGCCTGCATCCCACGCCTCAGCACAGATATCAAGTCGCTTGAGTGGAGTCACGGCATCATCCGAGGCATCGACTAAAGCCGCCACGAATGGAACCCCCGGGGCGATGGGCGTGGAGCGCAGCGCACACGAACCAGTGAACGATCCCACCCCAACTGGCTCGGAAGAAAGCGACATGCGGCTATCCTAGCAACGCGGCAACTGAAACCGCGGAGGGCTCGTGCCAGAACGGCTGCTACAACTCTTTCGATCGCAGGATCCACTCGGCGTCGCCCTCGAGTTGGCGGTGATCTGGATTGGCGTGTTTCTGTCACTGCGATTCATGGAGCGCACACGGGGAGCCGGTGTATTCAAGGGAGTGATCGTTGCTGCCGCTCTGCTCTTGCTGGCACTGCGATTCCTAGGGGCATTCAGCGAGTCCTTCTCGCGCCTTCGCTATCTGAGCGAGGGTTTGCTGGGAGTCTCGGCACTCTTGATGGTGGTGGTATTTCAATCAGAGATCAGGCAGGGAATGGTGCGCCTAGGGCAAACCCTTTCGATCCACGGTCGCAAGCAACAAGGAGAAGCTGAAGCCGATGCAGTGGCGGCAGCGGTTCGCACCTTGAGTCGAGCCCAGATCGGAGCGCTCATAGTGATCGAGCGGAGCGTGCCGCTGGTCGACTTGGCTGCCAATGGAATCGCTCTCGATGCCAGATTGGACTCGCGACTGCTCGAGGCGATTTTCTGGCCCAGCAATCCCCTGCATGACTTGGCAGTCGTTGTCCGCGAGGGGCGGATCGCCTCGGCCAATGTGGAGCTACCGCTCGCAGAGACCGGCAGCCTCGGCGCCGAGTTGGGCTCTCGCCACCGAGCCGCTCTAGGCGCAACCGTAGACACCGATTGCCTAGTGGTGGTGGTGAGTGAACAAACCGGAAGCGTTCGATTCGCGCAGGAGGGCGAGCTCAGCACTCCAGTTTCTCTCGAACTCTTCCGCGACGAGTTCCTTGACCGCATCTCCCGTGGTGCGGACCACTCCAGAGAAGTCAATCCCCATGTTGTGGCCCGCATCGGCCCAGCGACAGAAGTTGCAGGTGACGATCGAGGCCAGAGTGGGAGAGCCGCTCAATGATGCGCTGGCGAGGAAATGCCTTCAATATCGTCGTTGCCACCCTGGTGACCGTGGTGCTCTGGACCTTTGCCGCAGAGAAGACCCGCACCCAGGCGCAATCCAGCGGACAAGTGGTGGTTCAGGTTCCTGCTGGTTCACTGCTCTATGTGGATCCGCCTGATCCGTTTCCTGTCAATGTGAAGCTGACGGGCTCGCATCAGTCGATCCGAAAATTTGAAGCGGCTCTGGCGGGCACGCTGGTGCTGACTCCGGCGATTCTGGGTGTCCCCAACGCCCCCGGCGAAGCAACCGTCGATCTCCAGTCAGCCATTGCGCGCACTCCCCAGGCACTTGAAGGAGACATTGTTCTGGAGAGTGTTGCGCCGGCCCAGTTGCTGGTTCGGCTCGGTGAACTGGTGATGGTCCCTGCCCGGGTGTCCACCAATCTCCCTCTGGCACAGATCGCCGGTGAAGCATCGATTGACCCGCCGGAGGTGACGGTCGTGCTTCCTCGCGAAGCTTCCGATTCGATCAGCGAGCTCCATCTGGATGCTGATGTTTCCGTTCGCAATCTTGAAGCAGGTAGGCGCCACAGCATCGATGCTGAGCTGCGGCTTCCCGAAGCACTGAATCGCTGGCGCGATTTCGTCCGCATAGCCCCCTCGCGCGCCCGCGTCGTGTTCACCCTGAGGTCGAACATGCGCAACTGGACCATTCCCGTGGTGCCGGTGCAGATTTCTGGGCCGCCGGAAGACTTGGCTAACTATGACATTCGCTTGCAACCAAGCGCGGGATTCCTACGCGATGTCGAGGTGTCAGGCCCCGCTGATGCCATCTCGCAAATCGAATTGGGCAGAGTCGCGGTGGCGGCACTGGTGCATCTGAGTGCTGACGATCTTGCCCGACGAGTGGAGTCCGTGCCAGTCGCGCTCTGGCTCCTGCCGAAAGGTGTGAGTGTCTCGCGGGTGGGCGGATCAGGGGATACCGCACCACTCATCGCTCTCAAGATTGAACTAGCGCATCCCTAGAGACTCGATCACCAACTACTCGCTCACGCGCTAGCAACGATGATGGCACCCCATTGTCGTTTGCCTCGGCGCACTAGCGCGTACTTTCCGGCAAGAAGTTGCGCCGACGTGAGCCGAGCGTCAGCACCGACACGCTCACCGTTCAGAAGAATGCTGCCATTAGTGAGGAACTCTCGCGCTTCCCGCTTGGAGGCTGAGAGCCCCGAGCGCACTAGGAGGTCCAGCACCAGGGCGCCATCTCCGGAAACCTCCGCCGGGGTTACCAACGCCTGGGGTAGGTCAAGTGTGATCTCCGCCAGCTGCTCGGCGTCGAGCTGGCACACCTCCCCCGAAAACAGCGCGTTCCCTGCTGCCTGCGCTCGCGCCAGTTCGGTGGGGCCGTGGAAGATCTCGGTCAAGTGATCCGCCAAGGCGCGCTGGCACTCTCGCGCCTCAGGCTTGGCAGCAGCGCTCGCCTCCAGCTCCAACACTCGAGCGGAATCAAGAAAGGTGAACCAGCGCAGGAACCGACCCACATCTCCATCAGCAGTTTGTAGCCAGAACTGATGGAATCGATAGGGACTCGTTCGATCCGCGGTCAGCCAGATCGCGCCCGACTCCGTCTTGCCAAACTTGGTGCCATCTGACTTGGTGACCAGCGGATTGGTAACGCCAAACGCCTCAGCCCCTGCACAACGGCGGATGAGATCGATTCCCGAAACGATATTGCCCCACTGATCCGCGCCACCAAGTTGCACCGTACAACCGAGCTCGCGGTAGAGATGCAGGAAGTCGTAGGCCTGCAGCACCATATAACTGAACTCGGTGTAGGAAATCCCCTGCTCGCGTTCCTTCAACCTTGTTGCCACCGAGTCGCGGGCGATCATCTGGTTTACGCTGAAGTGTTTCCCCACCTCGCGAAGAACATCGATGTATCCCAGCTTGAGCAACCAGTCGGCGTTATCCACCATGATCGCAGCACCGGCGCCCCGGGCGTCGAAGTCAATCACCCTAGCGAAGATGCGCCTTTGGCAATCGATATTGTGCTGGACCTCGTCAGGGGTGAGAAGTTGTCGCTCGGCACTCTTGCCACTGGGATCACCGATCATTCCCGTTCCTCCGCCCGTGAGCACCACCGGTCGGTGTCCGGCGCGCTGCCAGTGAGCGAGCAGTTTCATCGGAACATAGTTGCCCACGGTCAGACTGTCTGAAGTCGGATCAAACCCGGCATAGGCCAGTCGCCCAAGCGTCTCGCAGTGACCACCCAGAGCATCGCTGGTGACCTGATGGAGCAGCCCGCGCCAGTGCAATTCGTCGAGAAACTGATTTGCCATGGCTTTGAAGATACGGCGGCAGAGGCGCCCGTGGGGGCTGATGGTCACTTGTGCCCGCGGGGCTTTCTGCTACAGTACTCGGCTCCTCGGACCGTTAGAACTACTTGATTGCGCAGTCCAGCTTCAGGAAACTGCATCGCCCCGCGTGGGGTCAATCAGGTAGGAGGTAAGTCAATATGGCAAAGAAGATTCAAAAAGTATTCAAGATCATGGCTCCCGGTGGCAAGGCGACACCGGCTCCACCACTAGGCCCGGTGCTCGGCGCCAATGGTGTCAATCCCGGTCAGTTCGTCACAAAGTTCAATGAAGCAACCCGTGCTCTTAATGGGCGCATCGTGGGCTGCCTCGTCACGCTCTACGCCGATCGCACCTTCGACCTGGAGATCAAGTCTTCACCAGCAAGTGAGTTGCTCAAGGAAGCGGCCAAGGCTGAGAAGGGTTCCGGGAAACCGAACACCGAGAAGGTGGGCAAGGTTTCCCAGGCCGCGCTGCGCAAGATCGCTGAAGACAAGATGAAGGATATGAACGCCGCCAGCGTGGAAGCAGCGATGCGCACTCTGGCAGGTACCGCGCGCTCGATGGGCGTTGAGGTGGAGGCATAATCATGGCAACTGCAACCAAGACAAACGCTCCCGGACACAGCAAGCGCGTCCGCTCCAATCAGGGCATCCCTCAATCCCGCACCCCGCTTTCGGTCGGGGATGCGATCAAGGCGCTGCGTGCCTATAAGACCACCAAGTTTGACCAGACCGTCAATGTGGTGATGCATCTGGGAATCGATCCCAAGACCGCCGATCAAGCCCTGCGCGGCGCCATCAGTTTCCCGCGCGGCGTGGGCAAGAGCGCCAAGGTGATCTGCTTCTGCAACTCCGACAAGGTCGCGATCGCTAAGGCCGCGGGCGCCGTCGAAGCTGGCGGCGAGGAACTCGTGGCCAAGATCGAAGGCGGCTGGATGGACTTCGAAGTGGCGGTTGCCAGCCCCGACATGATGCGCGTGGTGAGCAAGCTGGGCAAGGTCCTTGGCCCCAAGGGGCTCATGCCCTCGCCTAAAGCCGGCACTGTCACCCAGGACGTCGCTACCGCAATCAAGGAGTACGCCGCAGGCAAGGTGGAGTACCGCAATGATGATGGTGGCAATGTCCACTGCATCATCGGCAAACTCTCCTTCGCCGACGATGCTCTCGCAGAGAACTTGAATCACTTCATCGCCGTCATCAACAAGGTTCGTCCCGCATCAGTCAAGGGCATCTACATAAAGAAGTGCGCCATCGCAGCTTCTATGAGCCCCAGCGTTCTGGTCGCTGTCTAACGGGACCAAACGGAGCACCAAATGAGCAAGCCAGTCAAAGATCTGATCGTCGCCGAGTATCGCAAGCGCTTTGAGGGAGTCGCCGGCGCCGTGTTGATCGAAGTGCGCGGAATGAACGCCTCCGCCAACAACAGCATGCGTCTCAAGCTGCGCAAGAATTCGGTGCGGGTGACCGTGGTGAAGAACGCCCTGGCTCGCCGAGCATTTGCTCAGACACCTCTGGAATCGCTCTCGGCCGGACTGGTGGGCTCCACCGCGGTTGTATACGGTGCCGAGAGCGTGATCGAAGTGGCTCGGGATCTAGTGAAGATCGCCACCGCCAACGACAAGCTCGAACTCAAAGGCGCCTGCATGGAGGGCGAGTGGTATGCCGGCAAGGCTGGCGTCGAGAAACTCAGCAAGTTCCCCACGCGAGTCGAGGCTCAGTCCCAACTCATCACCCTGGTGCTTTCACCGGCACGCAAGGTCATGGGCTGCGTCAAGAGTCCTGAATCACGCATCATGGGCATCGTCAAGGAAATCGAGAGTCGGCTGGAGAAGGGCGAAACCATCTCCGCAGCTTCATGACATCAGATCGTTAGCAAAGCGTTCAGAAGTTTCATCGTTCCAACACCAACGGCTCAGGGACTGGCATCGATTAAAGGATGCAAGTTGCATCCCCTCTCCCCAACGCCAATAGGAGTGACTCACATGTCAGATACCAAGACCTTTGATTCGAAAATCACCCAGATGGGCGACTCCATCGCCAACCTCTCCCTGAAAGAGGCTGTCGATCTCGCCGAGTACATGAAGGACAAGTACGGGATCGAGCCCGCCGCAGGTGGAGCCGTCATGGTTGCCGCCGCCGGTGCTGCTGCTCCAGTTGTCGAGGCCCAGAGCGAGTTCACGGTCGTTCTCGACAATGCCGGCGCCAACAAGATCAATGTCATCAAGGCGATCCGCGAGGCCACCGGTTTGGGTCTCAAGGAAGCCAAGGACTTGGCCGACGGCGCCCCCAAGAATGTCAAGGAGAACATCTCCAAGGAAGAGGCCGACAAGCTCAAGGCTCTTCTGGAAGGCGCTGGCGCCAAAGTCATCGTCAAGTAACCGAATCAACCATCTGTCGGTCCAAAGACCCCGCCACCAAGGCGGGGTTTTTATCAAATCAAGTAAAAGTTCCCATTTTCTGGACTTAAAGCGCCTTGCACAACTGGCATGGCGCTTGCTACACTTATCGACTTGGCACTGGCAACTGGCACTCGTTAGAAACAATCTCGGCTAGCCGTGAATCCCGCTCGGGGACGCGGCTATTTGTATCGATTAGCCATCGGAGATGGCATTGCAGAATCGCATTAGGAGGCATGTCTCATGTCGACAAAGACCATCCGTGACTTCAGCAAGCTCGGAGACGCGATCCCTGTTCCTAACCTCGTGCGTGTGCAAAAATCCGCGTATGAAAAATTCCTCCAACGCGATGTCGAAACTGAAAAACGCGATCGATTGATCGGGCTCGAGAGCCTCTTCCGCGAGGTCTTCCCCATCGAGAGCTACGACGCCTCCATGAAGTTGGAGTATGTCTCCTATTACTTTGGCGAAGCGCAGCACACCGAGCTGGAGTGCCGCGAACTGCGCCTCACCTACGGCCTGCCGCTGCGCGTCCGCTTGCGCCTGCGCCGCGAGGGAATGACCGAAGTTGTGGAAGAGGACATTTATCTCGGAGACATCCCCATCATGCTCGGTGGTGGTGAGTTCGTGGTGAACGGCGCGGAGCGCGTCATTGTCAGCCAGCTGCATCGTTCGCCTGGAGTTGACTTCACCATCAAGGAGTCCATCGGCGATCGCCCTCTGCACTCCGCCCGCATCATTCCTGAGCGAGGTTCATGGATCGAGCTGGAGGTCAATAAGAAAGATGTGCTTGCCATGCGCATCGATCAGTCGACCAAGCTCGCCGCCACCACATTCCTACGCGCGCTGGACGAAAAGTTCAGCAGCACCGAGAAGCTTTTGGCGCTCTTTTATGAGGTCGAGTCCATCAAGGTAGAAAAGCTCAAGCCCCAGCATTACTCGGCTGAGCTCATCATTGACAGCGATACCGGCGAGGAGATTCTCCGCGTCGGCGCCCCCATCGGCGACAAAGTCGAGTTGATTCAGGCCAGCCCCCTCAAGATGGTTCGGGTCATCACCGACCCTTCCGATCCTCTGGTCCTCAACACCATTGCCGAAGAGAAGCTCGACTTCCTCTCGGAAGCCACGGAGCACGAGGCGGCCTTACTTCGCATCTATGGGCGTCTGCGTCCCGGCAATCCGCCCCAGGTCGACAAGGCGCAGGACCTCTTCCGCGAGAAGTTCTTCGATGAGAATCGCTATCGGCTCGGCCGGGTGGGTCGGTTCCGAGTGGGCCGCAAGTTTGTGGATGTCCCGGGATACACGGCAGCGCGCGAGGCGATCCAGCATCTGCGCGCCGAGGACTTCATCGCCGTCATCCGCTACATCATGGAGCTTCGACGCCCCACCGATCCCAACAAGCGCACATTCGCCCACACCGACGATATCGATCATCTTGGCAACCGCCGTTTGCGCACGCTCGACGAGCTCGCAGTGGAGGAAATGCGCAAGGGATTCCTGAAACTCAAGCGCACGGTTCAGGAGCGCATGAGTGTTCGCGAACTGGAAGACTCGGTGAAGATCGCCGACCTCGTCAACTCCAAGAGCATCAGTAGCTCGATCGAGTTTTTCTTCGGTCGCAGCGAACTCTCACAGGTGGTGGATCAGACCAACCCGCTCTCCATGCTGGTTCATGAGCGTCGCCTCAGCGCCCTCGGGCCGGGCGGTCTCAATCGCAAGCGCGCTGGATTCGAAGTGCGCGATGTTCACATCTCCCACTATGGTCGTATCTGCCCGATTGAGACCCCGGAAGGCACCAACATCGGACTCATCGCCTCGCTGGGCATTTATAGCGAGATCGATGACTACGGCTTCCTCCGAACTCCCTACAGGGAGGTTTCGGGACGCAAGGCCACGGGAACAGTGACGCGCCTGCGTGCTGATGAGGAGCTCAAGCGTGTTCTCGCCCCAGCCGATGCTTTCGACAAAGATGGCAAGCTGGGAGAGGGCGCCGTGCTGGCTCGCAAAGATGGAGAACTGGTCCAAGTGGATGCCAGCGAAGTTGAGTTCGCTGACATCTCCCCCAAGCAAACGGTGGGAGTCTCGGCATCACTGATCCCCTTCCTTGAGCACGACGATGCCAATCGCGCCCTCATGGGAAGCAATATGCAACGCCAAGCAGTTCCTCTCATCAAGACCGATCCGCCATGTGTGGCAACCGGTATGGAGCGAGCGGTTGGCAATCACAGCGGCATGATTGTGCGCGCCGAGCGATCTGGAGTAGTCACCTTTGTCGACTCACAGCGAATCATCATCGATAACGCCGACGAGTATGAGTTGCGCAAGTTCACCGGTTTGAATGAGCGCACCTGTCAGAACCAGCGCCCCATTGTGCGCCCCGGTCAGAGAGTGAAGCGTGACGAGGTGATCGCCGACGGCGCCAGCACCAATCGCGGCGAACTCGCGATCGGCAAGAATGTTCTGGTCGCTTTCAACACCTTCGATGGCTACAACTTCGAGGATGCCATCGTCATCAACGAGCGGTTGGTTCGTGATGATGTCTTCACCTCGATCCACATCGATAGCTTTGATGTGGAGATCCGCGAAACCAAGCTTGGACGCGAGGAGTTCACGGCGGACATCCCCAATGTGCCTGAGCGCATGCTGATGAATCTCGATGCCGATGGCATCGTGCGCGTGGGCGCGCGGGTTGGCCCAGGCGACATTCTCGTGGGCAAGGTGAGCCCCAAGTCCAAGAGCGAGCTCTCCCCCGAAGAGAGACTGCTGGCCGCCATCTTCGGCCGCGCCGGCGAAGATGTGAAGAATGACTCGTTGGAAGTGCCAGCAGGAACTGAGGGCGTGGTCATTGGCGCTCGCCGCTTTAGTCGGCGCACCCATCAGAACGACGAGCAGAAGAAGGCCCTGCGCAAGGAGATCGCCACCTATGAGCACTCCATGGATGACAAGGCCGTTGGACTCTTCCGCCAGATGGTTGGCGAGATCAACCGCGCCACTGGTACAGAGATGGTCGATCCGTCTACTCGGCAGAAGGTCGGCGCCAGCGACATCCGCGATGTCATCACCGAACAGATTGCGGGATTCAATTCTGACAAGTGGATCAAGGGTTCGAAGGATTCGCGCGAAGTCGCCATGGTCTCCTACGGTCAGTTTTGGCCCCGCATTCAGAAGGTGTTGAAGGAGAAGGATCGTCGCGTTGGCCACATGAAGCGCGGCGACGAACTGCCGTCAGGTGTTCTGGAGATGGTCAAGATTTATCTGGCCACCAAGCGACAGCTCTCTGTGGGCGACAAGATGGCCGGTCGTCACGGAAACAAGGGTGTCATCGCCCGCATTGTTCCCGAACAGGACATGCCCTTCCTTGAGGACGGCACCACAGTCGATGTACTGCTCAATCCCCTAGGCGTGCCCAGCCGTATGAATGTCGGGCAGATTCTCGAAGTCCATCTGGGTTGGGCGGCGCAGGTGCTCGGCTTCCAGGCAGTAACGCCCGTTTTTGATGGTGCTACCGAGGCAGAGATTTTCGACGCCATCGATCAGGCTAACCAGCATGTTCGCACCCGTAATGACGGGTTCGAGAAGTCGGGAGCAACTCCAGGCACACCCAGAGAGCTGCTGGTGCAGATTCCACCCAATGGCAAGGTGCAGCTCTTTGATGGCCGCACCGGCGAGCCGTTCCATCAGCGCACCACTGCTGGCTTCATGTACCTGCTCAAGCTGCATCACTTGGTGGATGACAAAATCCACGCCCGTTCCACTGGTCCCTACAGCCTCATCACCCAGCAACCACTGGGCGGCAAGGCCAGAACCGGCGGCCAGCGTTTCGGCGAAATGGAAGTGTGGGCGCTTGAGGCCTACGGTGCTGCTTATGTGCTGCAGGAACTCCTGACGGTCAAGAGCGACGACATTGAGGGTCGCCAGAAGATCTACGAGTCCATGGTCAAGGGGACCAACACCCTGCAAGCCGGAACTCCCACGGTATTCGAAGTGCTAACCAAGGAAATCCGTGGCCTCGGCATGAACATTCAGTTGGAGAAGGCTGACGGCGAACCCGCCATCCCCATCCTCTGACCGATTCGTGGCCGAACGGGCCAATCTCCCCGCCATCGCATCGTTGAAAACTGCTTTGTACGAACCTCACCGCAATCTGACAGCAAGCTGCTGAGAACATAGGAACCGCCCATGTCTGACACCGTCTACGACCGCGTGAACGACTACGCCCGAGTCAAGATCAACCTCGCCAGCCCCAATGACATTCGGTCATGGAGTTTCGGCGAGGTGAAGAAGCCGGAGACGATCAACTATCGCACCTACCGACCCGAGCGCGATGGTCTGTTCTGCGAGCGCATCTTCGGACCGGAGCGGGATTACGAGTGCGCCTGCGGCAAGTACAAGGGTACGAAGTACAAGGGCATCATCTGCGATCGTTGCGGCGTCAAGGTCACGCACTCCCGTGTGCGCCGCCAGCGCATGGGTCACATCAACCTCGCCGCCCCCGTGGTGCATATTTGGTTCTTCAAGGCCATGCCCAGCCGTCTGGGAAATCTGTTGGAGATGAAAACCAGCGACCTCGAGAAGATCATCTACTTCCAGGACTGGGTTGTCACCGATCCGCGCGAGACCGATCTGGAGTTCAAAGATGTCCTCACCGATGAGGCCTATCGCGAGGCTATTGCCAAGCATGGCCATGGCTTCACCGCCATGATGGGTGCCGAGGCAATTCGCGAATTGCTCTCGGCGAATCACCTCGACCTGCACGCGCTCTCTCTGGAACTCCGTGAGGGCATCGAGAAGACAACCAGCAAGCAGCGCCTAAAGGATCTTGCCAAGCGTCTCAAACTCGTGGAGCAGATTCGCCAGAGCGAGAACGACCCCCAGTGGATGGTGCTGGATGTGGTCCCGGTCATCCCCCCCGATCTTCGCCCCCTAGTCCTTCTGGAGAGCGGCAACTTCGCCACCAGCGATCTCAACGATCTCTATCGCCGCATCATCAACCGCAACAACCGGCTCAAGAAGTTGATGGATCTCAATGCACCTGAGGTCATTGTCCGCAATGAGAAGCGCATGCTTCAGCAGGCGGTAGATGCCCTGTTTGATAACGGCCGCTGCCGCCGACCGGTGCTCGGTTCGAGTAACCGCCCCCTCAAGTCGATCACCGACATGATCAAGGGCAAGCAGGGTCGATTCCGCGAGAACCTCCTAGGCAAGCGCGTCGATTACTCGGCACGATCGGTGATCGTCGTAGGTCCGGAGCTCAAGCTCTGGCAGTGCGGCCTTCCCAAGAAGATCGCCCTCGAGCTCTTCCAACCCTTCATCATCCGCAAGCTCAAGGAGCACGGCCTGGCCGACACGATCAAGGCCGCCAAGCGCATGCTGGAGCGACGCGATCCCGAAGTGTGGGACATTCTCGAACAGGTCATTCGCAACCATCCGGTGTTGCTGAATCGCGCCCCCACTCTTCACCGCATGGGCATTCAGGCTTTCGAGCCAGTCCTCGTCGAGGGCAATGCCATCATGATTCATCCTCTGGTCTGCACCGGCTATAACGCCGACTTTGACGGCGATCAGATGGCGGTCCATCTTCCTCTCTCGGTAGAGGCACAGGCTGAGGCGCATGTACTCATGATGAGTACGCACAATATTTTCAGTCCCGCCAACGGCAATCCCATCGTGAGTCCATCGCAGGACATCATCATGGGCGTGTACTTCCTTACAGCCGCCCCCATCGCCCTTCCCAGGAACGAGGCGCACTGCCGTCGTCGCTTCAAGGATGTCACTGAGGCGCTGCTGGCTATGGACCTGAAGGAAGTCTCGATGCACGAGCCCATCTCCATTCGCTTGGAACGGTTTGAATCGCAGGTGATCGGCCAGGGTGATGTTCCCGTGGCCATGCCGGCGTCGCGCCGCATCATCACCACCACTGGCCGGGTGATGTTCTCGGAGATCCTCTCCGACGGCATGCCCTTCTATAACTGCACTCTGGGCAAGAAGGGCGCGGCTCGAGTCATCGACGACACCTTTGCGCGCAAGGGCAAGTCTGACACCATCGACCTGCTGGACAAGATGAAGGAAATCGGTTTCAAGACCAGCACCACCAGCGGACTTTCCTTCGGTATCACCGATCTGCGCATCCCCGCCGACAAGGCCAAGCTCATCCAGGAGGCGCAGAAGAAGGTGGACAAGGCTCTGCGCAACTTTGAGGATGGCGCCAACACCGATGGCGAGCGCAAGAACCATGTGATGGATGCCTGGAACAAGTGCCGCGATGATCTGATCGGGCGTCTCATGGAGACCCTCAAGAACGATCGCCGCGATCCCAAGACTGGCCGTGAACTGCCCATCATTGCCAAGGGAAACCCGGACGAGCGACCTGACATCACCAACGATTACATCAACCCCGTTTTCCTGTTCATGGACTCCGGCGCCCGTGGCAATAAGAGCCAGTTGCAGCAGCTCGCAGGCATGCGCGGACTGATGCAGAAGCCAAACGGTGAGACGATCGAAACCCCCATTCGCGCCAACTTCCGCGAGGGCCTGACCGTGCTCGAGTACTTCACCTCGACCCACGGCGCCCGCAAGGGTCTCTCGGACACCGCACTCAAGACGGCCGACTCCGGCTATCTGACCCGCAAGTTGTGCGATGTCGCCCAGTCGCTAGTGGTCAACGAGCACGATTGCGGAACCGAGCTGGGTATCTCCAAGGAGGCCATCTTCAAGGGCGACGAGGTGGACATCCCACTACGCGACCTTATCGAGGGTCGCACCAGCACCGAGAACATCATCGATCCCCGCACCGATCGCGTTCTTGCTTCCAAGAACCATGTCATCAACGCCACGGCTGCTCGCGAAATCGAGGAGTTGGGAGTGAAGGCGATTCGTGTTCGCAGTGCTCTCACCTGCCAGACCCCGCGCGGTTGCTGCGCCCTCTGCTACGGCATGGACATGTCGAGCGGCAAGCTGGTGGAGGAGGGATTGGCCGTAGGAATCATCGCGGCGCAGTCCATCGGTGAGCCAGGAACTCAGCTCACCATGCGTACCTTCCACACCGGTGGGATCTCCATGTCCAGCCAGACGGACACTGCTCACAAGGCCAATCAGGCAGGCACGATCAGCGTGCGCGATTGCGCTGAGGTCTTGGTGACCACCACTGACGGCGACAGATATGTCGCTCTGCGCAAGACGGGCACGATCCATATCCTTGATGCCAAGGGCCGAGAACTGGAGCACTTCAAGGTGCCTCAAGGCGCCACCATTAATGCCAAAGATGGCGACACCGTCAAAAAGGGCACGCTAGTTGCCGAATGGGATCCTCACCTTACGCCCATCCTTGCAGAGAAGTCAGGAACCATTCGATTCCATGACATCACCGAGGGCGAGACGATTCGCACTGAGACCCGCAGCCGCAATAAGGAAACCGTGGTGATCGAGCACACGGGCGAGAAGCACCCCCGCATCACTATTGAGGATGCGACTGGCCATGTTCTCGACTATCACCTGCTCCCCGCCAAGGCCCGTATCGAAGTGCTAGACGGGCAGCCAGTACAGGCAGGTTGGCGCATTGCCTCCCTCTCGCGTACCTCAGCCCGTAGTGCTGACATCACCGGCGGCCTCCCCCGCGTCACCGAGATCTTTGAAGCACGAATCCCCAAGGATCCCGCCGTCATGGCGGAGATCGCAGGGCGCGTTGAGCTTCTCTCGGGTGAGAAACGCGGCAAGATGACCATCAGGATTCATCCTGTGGGTGACAGCGCCTCTCGCGGCATCGAGCCTAGGGATCACCATGTCGACCAGAGCAAGCGCCTCCTAGTTCACGCCGGTGACAAGGTGACTGAGGGTGATGCTCTGACGGAAGGACCGCGCACTCCCTCTGAAATCCTGCAAATTCAGGGCGAAGACGCCCTGTATGACTACATGCTCCGCGAGATTCAGAATGTGTACCGCGCCCAGGGCGTGCCCATTGCTGACAAGCACATTGAAGTCATCCTTCGCCAGATGCTCTCCAAGGTTCGTGTGGAGAAGGTCGGCGATACTGAGCTGCTTCCCTACGATGTCGTTGATCGCTGGGCATTCAAGGAATGCAACGATCGCCTTCTAGGGATGATGGTGATCGTCGATGGCGGTGACACTGATCTGAAGAAGGGCGCGTTCCACACCAAGGACGAGATCAAGTTCGCCAACAACAAGGCCGAGGCGAACAAGAAGGTCGGGGCTAAGACCCGCAAGCCAGTCCCCGCCCGCGGTCGCTCCCTTCTGCTAGGGATTACCAAGGCATCGCTGCAGTCAGAGAGCTTCCTCTCTGGCGCAAGTTTCCAAGAGACCACCAAGGTTCTTACCGAAGCCGCCCTCAAGGGCGCCGTCGACAACCTGGTTGGACTCAAGGAAAATGTGTTGCTCGGTCACCTGATCCCTGCGGGAACAGGTTTCGAGCGCTACTGCAACTTGGTCGTGCACAAGCTGGTGGAAGAGCCGGAAGGCGACTACGACGATGAGTCGGAGATGAGTCGCGCCCGTATGGACGCCGAAGCACTTGGCGCAGAGCCAGTGGGAGTTGCCGAGACGATTACCAATGTGGAGCGCCTCATGCCTCAACCTGCCGCCGTCAGCGATGATGACGATCAGGCCATCGGGAACAGTGCTACCGCGAGTGATGGGTCTTCATCGGAAGGCTCATGACCGGCGAGTGGTGGCGCGATGGATTACGCTTCTCATGTAGCCAGTGCGGCAACTGCTGTACTGGCGGTGAGGGCGCAGTTTGGTTCACCCCTGATGAGGGGCGATCGATGGCCGCACAACTGAAGATGAGCGAGAGCGACTTCCTCGAAACCCACACCCGCATCATCGGCAATCGGCGTTCTCTCAACGAGCACCAGACCGAGCACGGATTTGATTGCGGATTCTTGGATCGCACTTCCCAGCCGGGTAAAGCCCTGTGCCGCGTCTATCTCGCTCGCCCCACCCAGTGCCGAACTTGGCCTTTTTGGGCCAGCAATCTCACCTCGCCTGCCGCCTGGGATCGCGCCAAGAAGACCACCCCCTGTCAAGGCATGAACGAAGGCAAGCTGTTTCCTGCCGACAAGATTCGCATTATTCGAGATGCCGACGAGAAAGACAACGCTGCCGCTCCCTGGTGATCGGCGGCCCGGTCGAGACTTGGCTTGGTGCTTTCGCCTTCTCGATCTACACTCCAATCAATGCGTGAGTTTCGCCTTAGAGAGGATTTGACGCGCGCCGTCGTGGGCTCGTTTGCCCTGCCGCTGGGCATTGAACCAATCGACCTTCCCACCCCGGCCCAGGGATACACCCTGCAGTATGAACCGGGCGAAGATGGCGAACCAGACAGTTACAGTTTTCACATCGTGGTCTCCCACGACCGGCTGAGTGGTGTCATCGCCGCGGCATTCACCCTCTTGACCGATGAGGTGTTGCCCGTCGTGGAGATCGGTTCTCGTGACGCCTACCGCACAGTCGATACTTATGTCTCCCGCGAGCCCATCCGACTGGATGAGTTCCTCTCCGTTTGGACGCGCTATGAGCCGGTCCTCCTCGAGGACGCATCTCTTGGCGCTGGTGCGAGTTGCGAAGACCCACCAGTCGAAGTGTTCCTCGATTCGTGGAAGGGGCTTTCCATCCATGTTGCCATAGAGATGCGCAAAGAGGTACAGGCGCTGCTAGGAGAGCTGGGCCTGCGCGAGGTACTCACTACTTGGCCGGACGAGATCGAGTGCCGTCCTGATCCTCCTAGCAACATGCGGGAGGTGCTCGCCATCGAGGATGGTCAGAGCCCCGACATCGATGAGATTCTCCTGCAACTTCGCGACTGGTGGATGCTGGAACTCGATGTCGATCCCGACGAGAACCTGGATGAAGATGGCAGGCGACTCGGATCAGTGCTCTGGCAC
The DNA here is from genome assembly GCA_009692045.1 of Phycisphaerales bacterium. Classification (GTDB taxonomy): domain Bacteria; phylum Planctomycetota; class Phycisphaerae; order Phycisphaerales; family SM1A02; genus SYPI01. The sequence goes on from SIAA01000005.1 coordinate 82,187, forward strand.
GCCATCGCCATGTGCGCCCACACTGCCGATACCCACCGCGGCGCCTACATCACCTTCTGGATCACGGCCGCGAGTATGGCCGAAGTTGAGGATTTGGTCTCGGCGCAAATCGAGGTGATGGACGACTGGGACTATCAGGGCTTCTACTCGATAGATCGCGTTGCCTTCGACGAGCGCCCCGAGGACCTCGTTGATCTGCCGCTTCGGCGCAGCACCTCGACCGTGCACTCGCAGCGCATAGACGAGTGGTGATCCAAGGCGCTAGACGCCCTCTCCGAGATAGGAGCGGCGCACGCGCTCGTCGGTGAGCAACTCATCGCCCGTACCCGACATGGTCGTTCGGCCCGTCTCCAGCACATATCCACGGTGGCTCATGCGCAGAGCGGCACGAGCATTCTGCTCGACCAACAACACAGTTACCCCCTGCTTGTTCAGCTCGCGCACCGCAGCGAATATGCGCGCCATGAGGATCGGTGCGATCCCCATCGAGGGCTCATCCAACATCAGCAACCTAGGCCGACTCATCAGCGCGCGGGCGATAGCCAGCATCTGCTGCTCGCCTCCCGAGAGCGTGGCACCTAACTGCCCTCGCCGCTCCCCCAGAATGGGAAACAACTCCTCACACTTGCGCATATCGGCAGCGATGCCGGCAGCATCGTGGCGCAGGTAGGCCCCCATCTCCAGATTCTCGCGCACAGTGAGGCGAGGAAAAATCTGCCTGCCCTCGGGAGAATGCGCGACTCCCTGTGCCACCACCTCGGCCGCCTGCATCTGCAACAGATCGCGCCCCTCAAAGCGAATGCTCCCAGCGGCCACATCGCGCAACCGAGAAACGCATCTCAGAGTCGTGGTCTTTCCCGCGCCGTTCGCCCCGACCAGACTCACTATCTCGCCCTCACGAACTTCAAGGCTCACACCGTGGAGCGCTTCAATCGCACCGTAACGAGCAACCACTCCCTCAACAACAAGCATGGGCGGCTTCATGCGACTCCTTCATCAGCGCCCAAATAGGCTTCTACACACCGAGGATTGCACCGCACCTCTTCCGGTGTGCCCTCGGCAATCTTGCGCCCATACTGGAGAACCGCGATGCGGTCACTAATTCCCATCACCAACTTCATGTGGTGCTCAATCAACACAACTGTGATGCCTCGATCCCGCAGACTGCGAATCAACTCCATCAACTCACTGATCTCTTGGGGATTCATGCCTGCCGCTGGCTCGTCCAGCAGGAGAATCCGCGGATCTGAGGCCAGTGCCCGGGCGATCTCCAGTCTGCGCCGATGACCATAGCTGAGGGATCCCGCGGCCTCTGCCTTGCGAGACTCGAGTCCAACGAACCGCAGCAGTTTGATACTCGCTCTTCGGGCCGCGAGCCTCTCGGTACCAAACTGGGGCAGACGCAACAGAGCCGACCAGAAGCCGGTTCTGAGGCGATAGTCCATGCCCACCAGCACATTCTCTACCAGGCTCATCTCCGTAAAGAGGCGAATGTTCTGAAAGGTTCGCGCCACTCCTGTTCGCGCCACAACATCACTTCCTCCGCGGGACCCTGACCAAAGCACGAGCATCGTCATCGACCCGATGATCAGGCCAATCATCGCCGGCAGCGCCCCCATGGTGAATGGCACCTCTCGGGCTGCTCCCACGAATCCCTCCAGCCCCAGCATCCAATCAAATGGCTCGCCGTAGACATAGGGAACATCAAAGGTGGCAGTCCACAACTCCTGAGCATTCATAGAGAGAAAGAAACCGACTCCCGAGAGCAGCCCTACTAGTAGCGCTCGGGCCACCACCGCAGCATTCACCGGCAATCTGGCCCTCTCACCAAAGAAGTACACCTCGCCTGCAGTAGGCGCATGAACGCCGGTGACGGCATTGAACAGCGTGGTCTTGCCGGCACCGTTGGGCCCAATCACGGCAAATATGCTGTGCTCGGGAATCTCCAGCGAGACCGATTCGTTGGCCACGACTCCACCAAATCGAACAGTCACCCCCTCGATTCGCAGCGCGGCACCGCTCACCGCAAGGCTCCTGGCTCGTCGGGAGCATCATGCGCCGGGTCGTCTTCAATCGTGGGTGGCAGCAACCCCTGAGGTCTGAACCTCACCATGAGCACGAGTGCCACCCCAAAGATCAGGTACTTCCAGTTATTGGGGCTGGCTAAGACATTCGAGGTAGAGGACCACCCCACCTCCTGCATCCACTCGGCCACCTTCACCAGCACGATCGAGTTGAAACCGATCATCACCAGCGAGCCGATGAGAACTCCGGCAACACTACCGATGCCACCGACAATGATGATGCACAGCGCGAGAATCGAAACTTGAAAGTCATAGTTGGATGGCTCGCCGGTTGAACTAAGCGAACTGGCGAAGAGCGCGCCTGAGAGCGCCGCCAGCGATGCTCCGGTGGCGAACGCCAACAGTTTCACCCGATCAACGCGTATTCCCATGGCGCGGGAAGCAAGCTCGTCTTCGCGCACGGAAATCCATGCTCTTCCGATGTGAGATCGCTCCAATCGCCGAACTGCCAGTACACATACGCTCAAGATCGCCAGGGTCAGCCAATACCAAGAGAGATGGTCCCCTCCCTGCAGCTCCCGCCAGGTCCAACCGCCGCCCGACGCGCAGCAAGTGGGAGAGGGAAGAGGGTTGATTCCCTGCATTCCCTTGGTAATCGCCTGCAGATTCTTGAGCACATCCTGCACGATCTCACCAAAGCCTAGGGTCACAATCGCCAGGTAGTCACCGCGCAATCGGATGGTGGGCGCACCAAGCAAGAACCCCGCCATCGCACCGATTATCAGAGTCAGAAGCAAGGCAGGCCAGAACCCAATCTGGAACGGATATGTATCGCAAGTCAGAATGCCGAAGGCATAGGCGCCAATCGCCATGAACGCGGCAATGCCAAGGTTGAGAAGACCGGTAAAACCGCTCACCACATTGAGCCCCAGCGCCAGAATCGCGAAGATGAACACAGTTCGCAGCGACCCGGCAATATGAAACCGCAGCGGCAGTACTAACTCAACGGCCGGCCATGCCAACGCCAGCAGCAGCATCACCGCGGTGGGGTTTCGCCGAACTACCGCGACCATTACGGTTACACCTTCTCCCGCTGTTTCGCACCGAGGATGCCGCTGGGCCGGAAGATGAGCACGAGAATCAGCACTCCGAACACAATGGCGTTTGTCCATTTCGATTCGACATACTGATCGCTCATGGCTCGGATCAGACCAATCCCGATGCCACCGAGCATCGCGCCGGGAAGGCTGCCAATCCCACCCAGTACCGCCGCCGTAAATGCGTCCATGCCGGCGCGGTAACCCATCTGAAACCCGATGGAGTTGTTGTACAGCGCGTACATCACACTAGCTGCTCCGGCCAGTGCGCCGCCGATGAAGAAGGTTGCCCCGATCACTCGATCGACACTGATTCCCATCAATGCCGCAGCCGTGGGATTCTGCGCCACCGCGCGCATTGCTTTCCCGAGTTTGGTCATCTTCACCAGCAAAGTGAGCCCAATCATGAGGGGGATAGTCACCGCGAACACACCCACATCGGTGCGCGTGATCTGAACAGCACTGTTACCCAACACATTGAGGTCCGGGAAAAGATCGGGGAAGTCCTTGGGCGCCGCCGCAGCAATGCCCCCAGAAAACACGTCCAAGGGGAGACCGCCCCAAAAGAGCCCGAGATTCATCAGTACGAATGAGGCACCGATCGCCGCCACCAAAAGCGAGAGCTTGGGCGCTCTGCGTAGGGGGCGATATGCCAACCGATCCACAGTCCAGTTGAGGGTGCCGCAGAAACAGGCGGATGAGGCAATCAATATCAGAACTGCCGCTACCGAGCCCATTCCCGACCATGACTCAAGCCCTAGCGCGCCCACAATGGTTAGCGCCAAGAATGATCCGAGCATGAATAGATCGCCATGAGCAAAGTTGATCAGCTCGACGATGCCATACACCATGGTGTATCCGATGGCGATGAGCGCAATGATCATTCCATTGGACAACCCAGTAATCAACTGCTGAAGGAAAACCTCCGCGTCAGTCATGAGCCCTTCGTGGAGTTGAGCGGGTCAATCTTGGGCTCCGAGTTGGTTGAATCCTTAGGACTCTCCGCACCCAGAGCCTTCACAAAGACGAATTCCCCATCCCTCACCGTTTGACCGCTCATGGTTCGGTTTGTCGTATCACCATTCTCGTCAAAGCTCCAACTGCCAATCGCACCGTGGAAGTCCCGAGTCTCCTTGAGTGCGGCCAGCACCCCGGAGCGATCCTTGGATTTGGCGCGCTTGAGTGCATCGAGAACCACACTCGCAGCTTCATACCCATACACGGCATAGGCCTCCGGCTCAGTTCCGAACTTCTCCATATACGACTTGGCGAACTGCGCGCCCTTCCCCGTGAGTTGATCGGCGGGAAGTCCGCCGAAGGTGATGTAGGTCGTGTCGTTGAGATTCTCGGCTCCAGCCGCCTCGATGAAGGCTTCCTCGAAACAGCCATCGGGAACCATGAAAGGCACCCTTACTCCTCCGCCCCGCAAGTCCTTGGCTATCTGACCGGCATTGTTCTGAGTAGTACCACCGTAGTAAACCAAGTCGGCACCAAGAGCCTTGATCTTGGTAACCAGCGAACGGTAGTTAGGCGCCTTGGTATCGACCCCCTCATTGCCGAGCACCTTGATCCCCAGTTTGGCGCATGACGCCACGAACACATTGGCAATCCCCACACCGTACAGTTCGCGATCGTTGAGCACGAACACCTTTTTTGCTCCAAGTTCCTTGGCCCAATCCGCGGCCACGGCACCCTGCAAGTCATCGGTTGGCACGATGCGGAAGTAGTTGATGGTGCCGGTGGGGCGATAGGCCTTAGGCTCGTTCTTTTCGCCAAGTCCGGGCTTGGTCAAGCCGGGATAGGTATTGGCAGGACTCACCATCGCCAGCCCGGCCTTGTTCAGAATCGGCATGGATATCTTGGCAGCACCGGAGTTGAAGGTTCCGATGTAGGCCACTACCAGGGGATTCGCTGCCGCCTTCTCGGCATTACTCGCCTCGATCATGGGATCCCAGTTGCCGCGCTGCGGGCTGGCATCATCCATGTCCTCATAAAGGATGGTGTAGCCATCGACATGTCCGCCCACTTCCTCGATGGCCATGCGAATGCCGTTCACCATCGATGTGGTTTGACCGTTGGCGTTGCCAGTTCGCGGCAGGCTGGAAACAATCTTCAACTCCTGGGCTGTCCCTGAGCAGGGAAAAAGAAGCAGGCAGGCGGCAGAGAGGACTGAGGGAATGGTGGGACTCATGAGTTGGCTCCTTGACTGTGGTGTTGAATATATTCGCCGGTACCAGCTTTGCGAGCGATCTCGGCGATGGCCTGAGCCGCTTCCTTGCTGGGAGCGTGCCCTTGAAAAAGAACAGCGATCCGTTTGAGATCGGCCTGCGCCCGCGCCATGTTGCGCGAATCGGTGAGATAGAGGGCAGCGGCTTCCACAATGGGGCCCGGCCCGCCAAAGTAGGGCACAAACTCCGGCACGATCTCCCGCCTAGCGACGATGTTGGGAAGCAATCGAAATGGAGACCTGAGTACCAGCCGGGCTCCCCAGGCGGATAGCGGCCCGGTGCGATAAACCCCCACCATCGGTTTGGCGTGTTTGGCCACATCGAGAGTCACCGTGCCAGAAACTGCGAGAGCAAGGTCGCACCAGAAAACGGCGATATCTATAGGAACCACGCCGATGTGGAGACCCGTGGGAACTTCCCGACAGAGACGGCGCACCAGTTTGGCGTTGTCCTCCGAGGAGCACCCGATTAGGCCAACCGTTCCCCGAAAGCGACCTTGCAGGTCGGCGAAGGAGTGCACGAGGAGCTTTATGTTGGCCCTAACTTCGCTGCTGCGCGAACCAGGCAAGAGCAGAATTTTGGGCGATCCCTTGGGCAGATTCGCCCCCTCTGATTTCATGCGCGCTGGGTCAAACTCCCGTTCAAATGTGGGATGACCGATGAACTTAGCGGGAATCTGTCGCTCCCGAAACCAGGCCTCTTCGAATGGAAGCAAGCACAGCACCAGGTCGGTGCAGGCCCGCAGCTTAGCGGCACGCCTCTCTCCCCAGGCCCACAGTTGGGGCGCAACCAAATGAACCACCCGGGCCCCGCGCTGGCGGAAGTGCTGGGCCAGGGAAAAGTTCGCCGCGGGAGAGTCCACGGGTACATGCACCCACACTCGGTGTTGCTGCGCCCAGCGCTTGATGGACTGGTGCGCCGCCCTCACTTCGAGCGCCCTCTTGAACACATTTATTCCCATGGCGCCGTCGTCGGCGGTGCGCTCCAGCAACTGGGCACCCGCAGCTTCCATGCGTCGACCGCCCAGCGCCACGATATTCAATGAGGGATCCAGTTCCTTGAGTGCCGCGATGACACCAGCGGCATGGGCATCACCCGAGGGTTCGAATGCCGTGAACAGCACGGTGCGCTCAGTTCGGGAGTTTGAGGCATCCATTGACAAGAGTTCGGAGATTACCGCCGGAGCAAGTGCAGTACTGTCACTGAGGGCAACCATCTTCCATGATCGGCGCGGTGCGATGAAACCCAGCGCCGCTGATCCGACACCGGATTCAGCAGTAGTATCCGCCGTTCTTCTGCGAAAACCCCATGCTCAAACGCTCCCATAGATGCGGCGAACTTCGTGCCTCTGATGCTGGCAATCTTGCCATTCTGGCGGGATGGGTCAATACCTATCGCGATCAGGGGCGGGGGCTGATTTTCATTGATCTGCGCGACCGGGAGGGCATGACACAGATTGTGTTCGACCTCGAGGACAGTACACCCACCGTGATCGCGGCAGCCAAAGCCCTGCGCCGCGAAGATGTGATTGCCGTGAGTGGCACCGTTCGGGTTCGCACCGGAGGCCCCAATCCCAAGCTGGCAACCGGCGATATCGAAATCAAGGTGGAGGAGTTGGAGGTGCTCAACAAGGCCGAGAACCCCCCCATTCTTCCCGATGAATACGAATCGGGAAAGATCAACGAAGAGACTCGACTCACCTATCGCTACATAGACCTGCGCCGACCGCGGATGCAGCAGATCCTGCGCACTCGTTCTCAAGTAACCAAGAGCGCGCGCGATTACTTCGCCGGTCACGGGTTTCTAGAAATCGAGACTCCGCTGTTGATCAAGAGCACTCCCGAAGGAGCGCGCGACTTCGTTGTGCCCAGTCGTCTCCACCCCGGCAGCTGGTATGCACTGCCCCAGAGCCCTCAGTTGTTCAAACAGATTCTGATGGTGGCGGGCTGCGATCGCTACCTGCAGATTTGCAAGTGCCTGCGTGATGAGGATCCGCGCGCCGACAGGCAGGCCGAGTTCAGCCAGATCGATCTGGAGATGAGCTTCGTGGAGCGTCCAGAAGTTCTGTCCATGATGAGCGGGTTTGTGTCGCACCTGTGGCGTGACCTGTTCCAGTTCGAAGTTGGGGAGATCCCCCAGATGAAGTGGTCCGAGGCAATGGAACGCTTCGGCATCGACCGCCCCGACACCCGCTTTGGCATGGAAATATCTGATGTAAGCGACTTGGCGGCCCAGACCGATTTCGCCGTGTTCCGAGATGCTCTTGCGAAGAAGAGCCCGTCGGGAAAGATCGGCGTGGTGAAGTGCTTGGTAGCCAAGGGCGGCGCCGAGAAACTCACGCGGAAGATCACGGATGCCTACTCAGAGTGGGTAAAGACCTTCAATGCGGGTGGAGTGCCGACTCTGAAATGCACCGATAAGGGGCTCGAGTCTGGCATCGCCAAATTTGTGACTCCCATCGCAGCAGAGCTCATCGCTCGCCTCGGGCTCACGGCCGGCGATCAGGTGTTCTTTGCCGCTGACACTTGGGAGATTGCCACCAAGGTCATGGGCGAGTTGCGCTTGCGAGTTGCCGCTGACTTGGCATTGATTCCTACCGGCAAGTGGAACTTTCTCTGGGTGATTGACTTCCCCATGTTCGACTGGGACGGGGAGCACAACCGCTGGGTGGCACTGCATCATCCGTTCACCAGCCCCAATCCCGACCAGTTTGAAATCTTGGCAACTGACCCCGGCGCTTGCCTTAGCTCCGGCTACGACCTTGTGCTCAACGGCAGTGAGATCGCTGGCGGCTCCATCCGCATCCACCGCATGGATGTGCAGGAACGAGTTTTTAGTTTGATCGGGCTCAGGTCCGAGGAAGCACAGCAGAAGTTTGGTTTCCTTCTCTCTGCCCTCCGCCATGGGGCGCCACCCCATGGGGGCATCGCCTTCGGTCTCGATAGATTGGTGATGCACTTGGTGGGCACAGACAACATTCGAGATGTAATCGCCTTCCCCAAGACCCAGTCAGGCGGTGATCTGATGATCTCGGCGCCGGGTCCCATCGATGAGGCGCAAATGAGGGAGCTGCAGGTTCGCTCGACTGCCTGAGAGATCACTCGCCTACGCGCACCTTCCGTGCAACCTCAGCGCGACTTCAGTGCACGCCGCAGGCTGCGAGCCATCGCTCCGAGTCGAGCGCGGCTTGGCAACCCATGCCTGCCGCGGTAACCGCCTGCCGGTAGACACTGTCACAAACATCTCCGGCGGCAAATACGCCCTCAATGTTGGTGCTGCTGCTTCGGCTGCGGAGATTCACATAGCCCTTGCTATCGAGTTCGACACCCGAGCCGCGCAGGAATCCTGTAGCGGGCGCATGCCCGATCGCCACAAACAATCCGCCGAGGGCAAGACGGGTGCGCGCCTTGGTTCGAACATCCTCTAACTCCACGGCTTCAATGCGGTCAACTCCATGAACCCCGACGACAACCTGATGCCAGTGCACCTTCACATTGGGGAGAGCCAGCAATCGATCCTGCATCGTCTTGGAAGCGCGGAACTCACCGCGACGATGAATCACATGCACTGTGCCGGCGAACTTGGTGAGATAGGTCGCCTCTTCCATTGCGGTATCACCCCCACCAACCACGCCGAGTTGGGCCCCGCGAAACACGGGCAAGGCGCCATCGCAAACCGCGCAAGCACTTACGCCGCCACCACTGCGGGCCAAGCGCATCTCATCAGCGAGTCCGATCCAGTTCGCAACCGCACCCGTGGCGATGATTACCGAATGCGCTTGCAAAGAGGCCCCATCGGCAGTCTTGAGCCTAAACGGCCGCGACTCGAAGTCACACTCGCTCACATCATCCTGCATCACTCGCGTGCCGAATCGCTCCGCCTGTGCTTGTAGATGCTCCATCAACTCCGGCCCCGTTACACCCTTGGGAAACCCGGGGAAGTTCTCGACCTCGGTTGTCAGCATCAACTGCCCACCAGGAAGCACGGGCGAGGGATCAGACTTGGGGATTCCCACCACGCAGAGCGGCGAGAGATTGGCACGCGCCGCATAGATCGCGGCAGTCCATCCCGCGGGCCCCGAACCGATGATCACTACTCGCTCGATTCCGTCAGAGGGACAACCGGAGTAAGGTGCCCCACTCTGCCCCGGCTCGGCTGATCCACTCGTCCCGATCAATCGATCAGACCTTCCTGCCGCGCCCGCGCTCGCAGCGGCGGCCAGAACACCAGATCACCCGTCAGTCCATCAAGACTGGCGCTGGTTCCACCACCATCTTCGTGATCGGCGGCGCGCGCCCAGAGCATCACCCCACTTCCGTGCACACGGCCGAATGGCGTTTCGATCTCGACTGCACTGCCGAGGCGCTGGTAGGGAAGGCGGCCATCATTCCTGTTGGCGGGATATGACTTGTGATAGGGATCAAAATCCATGCGCTTGACCACATATACGGAATAGGCCTCAGCCTTCTCCTTGGGCCACTTGTTGCCGTACTCTCGGTAGTGGGCGCAGATTCCCGCGATGACGGCGGTGCCGTTTATCTCGCTGATAAGAACATCGCGCAGGGAGAACAGCCGCTGCAGATCCCGCAAACTGAACACCACGGCTGCATATCTCACCTCGTTGGTGCGAGACAATTCGGTGGCAAGGCCGAAGATCGGACCATAGGGATTCATGCGCCAGCGGCGCCACCAGTCGTCGTAGATGAAGGTCAGGCGTTTGCGGGTGGCATCGAGTGATCCGTGCGCCGTCGCGATGGACTGCCACATCTTGTTGGCACCGAAGAGAGCGAGCGGCGTCGACTCGCTCTGCCTCCTGGAGAAGTGGGTAGCGAACACCTCGGCATCGGGTGATCCGTCCGGTGAAAACACCCGACCGAGCACGGCCTCAGCCACAATTCGATCACCCTCGGGTAGTTGCAGGCGCCGCAACTGCTCGTGATCCATGGGCTGGAGCATGGAAAACTCCTTGAGAGCGAAGCGCTGCAATGTCGCTGCAGGAATCTTGTCGAGGTAGGTGAACACAAAGTCCCGACTGGCCCGCAGACAATCGATCATCAACTCCATCGCCACCGATTGCTCTTCAGACATCTGACGATCGGCGATCAAGCGCAGGAAGCGGATGTTGGCCACGGCAATGGTCAGCGCCTCATCGAATTTGCCCTCTTCTCCAAGTCGATACATGTCCGCCACGGCGTAGGCGGCAACAGTACGGACGGAGTTGAGGTAGGCCAGATCGAGCGTGCCCAGCGTGGCGCCCTCGCCCACATCGGCGTAAAGGCCACGACCACGAAACTCCTGCGAAACATTGTTCTTACCGTAAGGCAAACCAAACATGAGCACCCGCTGAGACTCGATCAGTGCTTTGCCCAGTGGCTCACATGCCTTGGCCCACTCTGCCACGCTGGAGAAGTTGTCCATTCCATCCCAGATGGTGTTGACATTGAATGAGTCACCAATCTCTCGAGGCGGCTGAGGCGCCTGGAGAAACGCCCCTAGAACACTGGCATAAGACTTGGCGGAGTCACGCACCTGCTGAGCGGGCCGGTTGAGAGCCGTGAGTACATCCCCGCTCGGCGCCCCCGCGCTCTGCGCCTGTACCACTGGGGCGCGGAGCACCAAAGTGGCGATGAGGATGAATGCGATTCTGGGTAGTGGCGATTTGATGATCCGCATAGGCGCTCCGTGGCTTCGAAGCGTAGCACGGCTCACGCATCGGCGATGACCTTGGATAGACTCGGCTTTGCGATTCCGCACCGCTCCACTCCATGTCCACCAGCCTCCCCTCCAAAGTAAATGTCCTCCTCATTGGCGGCGGCGGCCGCGAGCACGCCATCGCCTGGAAGTTGCAACAGTCATCGCACTTGGGCCAGTTGTGGATACAGCCCAGCGCCAATGCCGCTTTGCAATCAATGGGACGTGTCTGCCCCGAGGAGATCTCGGTCAAGCGGGCATTTTTTCTGAAGCGCTGGTGCGAGCGGGAGGAGGTTTCCTTGGTAATCATCGGACCCGAAGGCCCGCTGGCCGAAGGGCTGACCGATGCGCTCGCCTCCCCGAATCTGCGCGTGTTCGGCCCCACGCAAGCAGGCGCGCGACTGGAGTTCGACAAAGCCTTCGCCAAGCAGATGATGCGCCAAGCGTCGATCCCCACTGCCGATGCGCGCGCGTTCACCACGATGGAGCAAGCGGTGCGCTATCTGACGACCCGCGAAGATCCGGTGGTGATCAAGGCAACCGGATTGTGCCAGGGCAAAGGAGTGGTCGTTTGCGATACCCGTGATGATGCGCTTGATGCCATTGAAAGAATCATGGTCAAACGGGAGTTCGGTGACGCGGGTACAACCGTCCTCATCGAAGAGCGCCTCAAAGGGCAAGAGCTCTCGGTGCTGGCACTGGTAGATGGGAGCAACATCTGGGTTCTCGACCCTTGTCAGGATCACAAGCAGGTAGGCGAGGGAGATGTCGGCCCCAACACCGGAGGCATGGGTGCGTACTCACCAACCCCGCTGGCAGATGAAGCGACGATGACGATCATCCACCGCGATGTGCTAGTACCAATCGTGGACGCGCTGCGGCGCGAAGGCGTGATATTCCGCGGCGTCCTATTCGCCGGGATCATGCTCACGGCCGGGGGACCAAAGGTCCTCGAGTTCAACTGTCGCTTCGGTGATCCTGAGACTCAGGCGATCATGGTCCGCCTGCAGGGCGACCTGGTAGAAATTCTCTGGGCTTGCGCGGGGGGTGAACTAGAGAACATTGATCTCTCGTTTGATCCCCGTCACGCTTGCTGCGTTGCTGTCTGCTCCGGTGGCTATCCCGGAGAGTTTGCCAAGGGACGGGTCATCGGGGGGCTCGAGTCCGCAGCTGCAGCGGCCTTGGAGCATGAGTCGGTGATGGTGTTTCATGCGGGTACGGCTCGCAACGCGGCGGGCGAGCTGGTGACCTCGGGCGGAAGAGTGCTAACGGTTACTGCATTGGCAGCATCCCTTTCACGGGCCCAGGCGCTCGCCAATGAAGCCGCGGCAAGAATCTCGTTTGAGGGGGCATTCTTCCGCCGTGATATTGGACATCGGGTACTCGCGGCGTTGTAGTTCGCCAAGAACAGGGCTACACTTGCCGGACTGCGGAAGACTCATATTCAGCGCCCTTGCCTACTCTAGAGAAACTCCCGAACATGCGCCCTCATCAGCTTGTCAGATCCTGCGCTATCGCCGCCTCCCTGCTCTTCACCGTGGCGTCCTTCGCCCAGAGCGTGTCGCAAGCGGGGTCGTTCTCCAAGAAACCAGAAGCCGCTTCGCGAGTTGCCCTGACTCAACCGTCAAAGCCCCTCCAAGCGCGGAAGTTGCCCCAGAAGCGAGCCATCGGCCTGTTGCAGATGCCAGCTCCCACCAAGAGCGGTGAGCCATCTCACACGGGAAGTGTGCTGGTGAAGTTTCAAGACAGCGCTCTAGCGCGACTTCATAACAAGACCGGCACGATTTACAGCGAAACCGGCGCCGACCTGGCCGAGGCCACAGCGGTGATCTATGCCCACGGCGCTGTGATTGAGCCCCTACTCAAAGTTGATCCTCAGGTGTTGCAGCAGATCGAGGAACGCGCCAGTAATCGCAGCGGCAAGTCGCAGCCCGACCTCGCTGGTTATTACTCTCTCAAGGTCTCTGATGGAGCGTTGGTACCGCTGGCCCGCGCCTTGTCTTCTCTCGCGTGTGTTGAGATCGTTGAGATCGAAACCAGGGCCGTGCAGGCTGGCAGTCCCAACGATGATCAGGATGATGGCGGCCTAGCTGGCACGCTCCCTGCATGTACAGCCTGCGGCGACTGCCCCGACCCGATCGACTTCAGTTGCTTCAACGCCCACAATGGCGGCTACTGCGAAAACGCTGGATGCTGCAACGCTGTCATCCTGTTGAACCCCGGATGCCAGTTTGATTGGGACGCGACCTGCGTTCAGTCGGCCGTAGCGTTGCAGGCCGATGATGGCCCGTGCGCCACCGGCTGCGATGCTTGCGGCGATGCCGCATGTCTGCCTTGCGATGTCGAACACAAGTTTGTGCAGTACTGCAGCGACGGCGTCGTCTGCACATTGGTCAGCGGAATCAGACCGAGCTGCAACGGCGCGGCGGGATGGGACGAGACCTGCACCGCGCTGGCCAAACTGCTGGGCACGCCGAGCGTCTTCGGTACACCCCCAGGATCGACGAGCTACGACACCTGCCTGCAACCGGATGAAGCTCCGTTCACGCCGCCAGGCCCGTACTACGAGGAGTCCGTGATGTTCTCGGGCCACGCCTTTCAGGCTCACGCTACTGGTGGTGCCATCATCGCCGACTGCTGCCGAGAAGTGTGCCTCATCGATGCCACCTGCTGCTCTATCGGTTGGGATGCAAACTGCGCTGGTCTGGCCATGAATAAAGACAACTGCTATTGGACTGAGGGTTACTCAGTTCAGCCGATTCCCGGTGGCGGCTCAGGAAAGCCCAACAATCCGTACACGCAAACCCAGTCGCCCCTTTTCAGCTCGGCGATGCTCGAGGATGCTCCCCCTGCAGGCATAGCGCCGGGCAGCGTCGCTCTTGCGCTATGGGACACCATATCCCGCATTCCCGACCCATATAGTGGACCGAATCCCCCGCCGACTCCGCCCAACTGGGGCAACTTCCAGACCTTCGCGGATGTCACCCTGTTTCGAGGCGGTGGGTTTTCGATGGCTGAACTCACAGAGATCATCGAGCGGTTCAATGCCACCGGGGCGCCGGCTTTGACAAAGGGGCTGTCCGTTGAGGTTGCCGTGGTGGATTTCTCCGCCTTCGTTAATCATGAGGATTTCATGGTTAATGGCGTGAGCATCATCAATGTCGAGTCAGGGGTAGAACCGCTTCTGTTCGGCATCAACGATGCCGGGTCTGGCAGCATTTTCCAAGAGCTGATCCCTGCCGCGCACCACGGCACCGCGGCACTGGGCATGTTGTTTGCGGTGGACAACCTGATAGGCACAACCGGACTCTGCACCAGTTCAGAGCCTTGGTTCTTTCCGGCCATGTCGACCACTGACTACAACCGCCTCGGGACGGCCATCATCAATGGAATCGGCGAACTGTCAAACACTGACGATGGG
>SIAA01000022.1 GCA_009692045.1 Phycisphaerales bacterium
GCGGCGGAGCGGTTTGGCACCTCGATGTCGGCTCTTCGCATCCTGGGGCTGAAGGCGGTCCCAAGGGTTGGGCTGTTCGCCCATTAAAGCGGAACGCGAGCTGGGTTCAGACCGGCGTGAGCCAGGTCGGTCCCTATCTGCCATGGGCGCAGCAACATTGACGGGAGACAACTTTAGTACGAGAGGATTGGGTTGGACGTACCCCTGGTGTGCCAATTGGACCGCTCGGTCCATAGTTGGGTAGCTAAGTACGGCAGGGATAAACGCTGAAAGCATCTAAGCATGAAGCCCACCCGAAGATAAGTGTTGCTTGTCGCAAGACGAAAGACCCCTGGAAGACCACCAGGTTGATAGGCCGGACGTGTAAGCGGAGTAATCCGTTCAGCGAACCGGTCCTAACGGTCGAATGTTTAGCCGTGCCGACCATGATCCGTCCTCTTAGGCGGTGACTGGCTGGCACAAAAGCCATCAGAATTGTTCGTTGATTCTCAATCGAAATCAGGTTTCCGTCGCAAGACGGGCCGACACCAACTCCTAAGACTTATTTCTCTGCAAGCGGAAACGCTTGCAGAGGATTTGTCGGTGACGATAGGCGGAAGGAAACACCTGTTCCCATCCCGAACACAGCAGTTAAGCTTCTGCCGCCAATGATACTGCTCAGCGGGAAAGTAGGTCATCGCCGACTTTACGGGCTCCGTGGGGTAAATCCCACGGAGCCCTTTCTGTTTCAATTTCAGATTCGTTGCTAGACTCTCAATGTACTGCCAGGGGGCACAGCTTTTCCACCAATTCTGGGGCGACTCCAGCCTGCGATAGCTTGGGTCGAGTAACTCGGTCGCGAAGGATCAGTCCAGTGGCAATGTTCAAGATCTATATCGGGAACCTCGACAAAAGGACGACTGCAGAACAACTCAAGATGCTGTTTACCGGCTTCGATGATCTGGATGATCTCGTCGTTGCAACAGATGATGTAGGTGCCAGCCGGGGATTTGCCATCGCGATGTTTCGCGATCCAACCCGCGGTCAGTTGGCCATCGAGACTCTGCGCAACCGACGGATGAATGGCCGATCACTGATCGTGAATGAAGTTCTTAAGAAGGGACAGAAACTGCCTCCGCGCGAGGACGCGGGGCCACTTGGTCCGCGATCTGGCGGAGGTAGGTCAGGCGGCAGCAGCAGCGGCGGCAGTCGTGGCGGTGACGGCGGCGGCTACCGCGCTGGCAGCAGCAGCGGCGGCAGTCGTGGCGGTGACGGCGGCGGCTACCGCGCTGGATTCCGAAGTGCGAGCGGCTCAAGTGCAGGAGCCGACGGTTCGGGCGGTCGCAATCCTCGGCGTGCTTCGGGTTTCACTTCTCGGCCAGCCGAAGGTGGTGGCGGAGCAGGCGCACCAGGAGACTCAACCAATCGACCAGAGGGAGGTTCGCTACGTCCAATGCGGCCCCTTAGTAGCGGCGGGTTTCGTCCGTCTGTGCAAAGACCTCCAAGTGCCAAGCCTGGCGATGGGACGTCTGGAGTCGGAGACTCCTCGACAGCGGGCCCAGACTCAGCGCCTACTCCCTGATTTCAACTGGGTGTCAGCAAACAGTTCGCCGCGGATAGCAATCAGGTAGCAGCGATCAGCTAGCGGCAGGTTGCAAGCGCTCTAATTCGGGTTCGCCGTATTATCTTCGCCATGGCGTTCTTAGAGATTCGCACTCCAAAGGGGATGCAGCGCGTAGAGCTGGGCTTTGACTCACTTACCGTCGGGAGGCTCAGCGACAATGAGATCCCCATCGAAGACAACAGCATAAGCCGTAAGCACTGCATCTTTGAGCCGGTGCAGGAGAAGTGGCGGGTCCGCGACCTAGGGTCTCGAAACGGCACCAAACATAACGGCAAGGGCATCGATGAGCAGATCTTGGCTCCCGGTGATGTAGTGCGAGTAGGGGCAATCGAGATCACCTTCATCGACCCGGTTCTGCAGGAGCAGCCGAAATCGGATCGCCGAGAGACGCCTGACTACGAAGCAATCGCCAAGGAAAAGGCCACTTCCAAGGGCAGTGTCGCCACCATCGACTGGGATTCGATGCCTAGCGCCGAGACTGACTATGAGGCGCGACTGCGCCGCATCATCGATGCCGCTCCCGACCAGCCCTTTAACGAGGGAGACATCGCGATCCTGGATGCTCGTGGGGTGACCCTGCATCAGGCCACCTCGTCAGGAGTGGGCGCCGGCAAGGACGAAGATGACACCGCTGAGTCGATCCGCGTGTTTCGGCAACTGTTGTTGGCATGCTTCCGGTCACGCGCTAGCGACCTGCATCTAGAACCGCGCACCGAGCGCAGCGTTTGTCGATTGCGGGTTGATGGCATGATGGTGACGGCGACAGAGATTTCCACGACTCTGGCGCGGCGGCTGCTCGGTGTCGTGAAAGTCATATGCCAGATTGACACGACCCAGAAGGCTGTGGTTCAGGATGGACACTTCAGCGTGGCGGTGAAGGGCAAACGAGTTGACTTCCGCGTGAGCCTCACGCCCTCGGTGCACGGGCAGAAGTTGGTGATTCGGGTGCTGGATGCCGGTGGTGCGCCGACGCGCCTGCACGAAATGGGAATGCTGCAGTGGCAATACGAAAAACTTCGCGCCGCCACCCTTCGCGACAGCGGGATGGTGTTGGCGTGTGGGCCTACGGGTAGCGGCAAGACCACCACGATTTACTCCAGTTTGCGGGAGGTTGATGCGGAAACCCGCAACATAATCACCATTGAAGACCCGGTGGAGTACTACCTCGAGGGGTGTACGCAAATCCCCATCGACTCCAAGCAGGGCAACAGCTTTGGCTCGATCTTGCGCAGTGTGCTTCGTCAGGATCCTGATGTGATCTTCGTGGGGGAGATTCGGGACATCGAGACGGCCACGGTTGCCATGCAAGCCTCGATGACCGGGCATCTCGTTTACACAACTGTCCACTCGCGTGACACCATCGGCGCCATCTTCAGATTGCTGGACCTGGGGGTAGAGAGTTACCTAGTAGCCAACTCGATCAGCCTGATCGTGGCGCAGCGACTCTGTCGACTGCTCTGCCCGCACTGCAAGAAGCCGGTGCGCCCCACCCCGGCTCAGACGCTCAAACTCGGCAAGCACATGGCTGGTCTCAGCAGCGTGTTCATTCCCCAGGGTTGTGATGCCTGTTTGTCTACGGGCTATTGTCGGCGTCGCGCCCTCTTTGAACTGCTCGAGTTCACGGATCCGCTGCGCGATGTGGTGCTGCGCAAGCCAACTATAGGTGACATTCGAGAAATCCTCTCCCACGGTCTCTTCACTTCGCTGCAGGGCTTTGGGCTTTCCATGGTCGCCCAGGGCACAACGAATCTGGAAGAAATCGATCGGGTTGCCAGCGGAGAATGAATTCCTCTTCGGTCAATGATCCATTCAGTGTTCTGGGAATGAGGCGATCCTTCGCGATTTCGATGACAGAGCTGCGCCAGAGCATGCTCCGCCAGGCCGTGGCACTGCATCCGGATCGATTCCCTGAACCAGTGCAGAGGGAGGCGGCGGAGAGGCAGATGGCCATGGTGACTGCCGCATCGACTGAGCTGGGCGATCCCGAGAGGCGAGCGCGTGCTCTGATGCGGCTGGCAGTAGGCGAGTCAGGGCAACCCGAACCCAAGATGGATCAGGCGTTTCTTATGGAGATGCTCGAGTTGCGGGATGCTGGCGATTCATCGCCGGTTCGTGAGATGCAGCAGGGAATAGTTGCCCAGATCGCAGCTTTCTTCGAGGAGTGTCCCAATGCACTAACTGCGCCCGCGAGCACCCCAATCGAGCGCCCGAGCGCGGATGCCCGCCTGGGGGGGCCGGCCCAGACTCCGGACTGGGCGTATCTGCGCGCGCTTCTGAGCAAGCATCGGTACCTCACCAGATTGCTCGCACAGTTGGAGGGGCGGCCTGACCGAGGCTGAACACAATGGAGTTCTCCAATCCATGGACACTGTTGCTCCTGCTGCCGCTGATCGCGCTTAGCGCCCTGTGTTCATGCTCAGAAACCGTGCTGTTCGGTTTTTCCGCTGCAGAACGATGTGAACTGCGTCGGCGGAGTGCCATGGCCACGCACGCGGTTGACTACCTGCTGAGCCGGCCGAGTGAGTTGCTCGTGACGGTGCTCACCGTCAACATGGCGGTGAACACCCTCTACTTCGCAGCGGCCAGTGTGTATCTACTGGAGTCCAATCTGTCCGGCACCACTCGTTCCTTAGTGGGCGCAGCTCAGTTTCTGGCCTTGGTTCTCTTTGGTGAAGTTCTTCCCAAGATGATCGGCAACTCAGCTCGGGTACCTCTTGCGCGAGCCGTTGGTCCGGTGATGACGGTACTGAATGTGGCCATGCTGCCGGTGCGCTTGTTCATTGACCTCAGCATCCTGCGGCCACTGCATCGGATAATGTCACCGCGCCGCGGCGCCATGACCCGGGCTGATCTCGGGGCGCTGATCGATGGTTCCGAGGAGTCAAACGGCCTGGAGCACGACGAACGGGAGTTGCTCAAGCGAGTTATCTCTTATCGGCGCCTCCGGGTCCGCGATGTGATGACACGGCGAGGGGAGATCGCGGCAATCACCTCCGACTCCACGCGCGCAGCCGTGGTATCGATCGCGCGCAGCGCCGCGGTGTCGCGTTTGTTGGTTTACGACCACTCCCTTGATCGAATCGCAGGCGTGCTGCCCATCAGGCACTTCCTGCTCGATAGCCGTGGTGATGCAACTCCTATCGCTGCCTACCTGATGCCGGCGAAGTTCGTGCCCGAGGCGGCGTCTATCGAGCAGCTCGGAGCGTTTTTCATCGCCAACCATTGTGATCTTGCCGTAGTGGTGGATGAACATGGTGGCACCAGCGGCATCGTGAGCGTGGAGGACGCCGTCGAGTCAGTCGTGGGCAACATTGCTGATCTAGGTGAGCGCACGGTCGATCCTGCCAAACATTTGCCGGATGGTTCGTGGCTGATTGATGCCGACACTTCCATTGTTGAGTTCGCCGATCGTTTCGGTTTGGAGATTGAGCAAGTGCGAGCTACGACGGTGGGCGGATTCATGCTCGAGACCAAGGGCGAGTTTCTGCCAGTTGGGACCCGCATCGACATTGGCGGTCGCCGACTACAGATTGAGGCGGTTGTCGATGCACGACCGGCGCTAGTGCGAGTGTGGCCGCGGCAGAGAGAGAGGGGCGAACATGAACACTGATCAGAGCCAACTCCGCGGCATTGAGCAGTGGTTGACCATCCTGACCGATGACTCACTGCTCACTCTCGCCAACTCGGTCACCCTGTCGAGCCCGTTCATTGGAGTTGCGTTGGCGGTGGCGGGTCTGGCGGGCTGCGCCTTCTGCGGTGGATTCGAAACCGGCGTCTACTCGGTGAACAGAGTCAGACTTGCGGTGCGCGCCTCGCGGGGCGATGCTGCTGCTCGAGCCCTGCGCGAGGAACTCCTGCACCCCAACCGATTGCTTGCGACCTGTCTGCTTGGCAACAATCTCTCCCACAATGTTCTGACTTTCGGAGTAGCAGCACTGCTGGTGCCCTACTCGTTGAGCGAGTCCTCAGAAGTGGCGGTCAACACACTGATAGTGCTCCCAGTGGTGCTCCTGCTGGGCGAGGTGCTGCCCAAGGAGCTGTTTCGCGCCTCCAGCAACTCATGGACATATTTGGCGGTGCGCCCCTTTCGTTTACTGCGCGGCGCGCTCACCTGGTGCGGTCTGGTTCCCGTCACTCATGCTGTTGGGGATGCAGCGGAGTGGATTCTTGGGCTTGGGCGGGCACCCCAAGCCACGGCGCGGCAGCGCATCAGTCAACTGCTACAGGAGGGTGCGGGAGTGGGTCTGCTCAGCGACGAACAGATGGCGCTGGCAGACCGCGCTCTAGCGCTGGCGGGGAGGAAAGTGGAGACGCAAATGGTGCCGTGGAAACGCGCCGTGACTGTTCTCGAACACGCCGATTCTGCGAACATCAGAAAGTTGCTGGCAGAGAGTTCTCACAGTCGCTTTCCGGTCGTGGCTGCGGATGGCTCTGTGGTTGGTGTGCTCGAAGCGAGAGATGCACTGGTCTCCCCTGAACAACTCCCCAAGGCGCTGGCACGGCCAGCGCTTCTCATTCTACAGGACACCCCCATCACCAAGGTTCTTCTTCGCATGCGGATCGAGCGAACTGCGATGGCGATCATCGTCGATGATCGTGGTTTGCCTCTGGGTTTTGCCACTCTTCGTGATCTGCTGCAGCCGCTCTTGGGACGACTGCCGGGGTGGTAGGGGTGGGGTATACTTGCCGGGCTTCGCGCCAGTAGCTCAGTTGGCTAGAGCACACCCCTGATAAGGGTGAGGTCGAAGGTTCGATTCCTTTCTGGCGCATTCATCAATAACGGAGAGTTCCATGCGTCGCGCCAAAATTAGCGTAATCGGTGCCGGAAATGTGGGAGCAACTTGTGCGCATTGGGCGGCGGCGAAGGAGCTGGGAGACATCGTTCTGCTCGACATTCCCGATCGCGTTGGTGTTGCCAAGGGCAAGGCGCTCGATCTGGCTTGCTGCGGTCCGATCGAGGAGTTTGACTGTCGCATCACGGGCACATCGGACTACGCCGATACAACCGACAGTGATGTCGTCGTCGTCACCGCAGGGCTTCCGCGCAAGCCCGGCATGAGCCGCGACGATCTAATCCAAACCAATGTCAAGATTGTGCGCGAGGTGAGCCAGCAGGTCGCCAGGCACTCGCCCAACGCCGTGATGATCGTCGTCAGCAATCCTCTGGATGCCATGGTGTACACGGCTTGGAAGTCCTCGGGGTTTCCGACACACCGCATTCTCGGACAGGCGGGTGCTCTCGATGTGGCTCGATTCCGCACCTTTTTGGCGATGGAACTCGGTTGCTCGGTCGAGGACATTCAAGCGCTGCTACTGGGCGGACATGGAGATGACATGGTGCCGCTGCCCCGATTCACCAGCGTGCATGGCATTCCCATCACCATGCTGCTCTCGAAGGAAAAGATTGACGCCTGCACCCAGCGCGCCAAGGTGGGTGGTGGAGAAATCGTGACTCTGATGGGCACAAGCGCCTACTACGCCCCGGCCTCCGGCACCATTCAAATGGTGGAGGCGATTGTGAAAGACAAGAAGCGGATTCTGCCCTGCGCGGCTTACTGCGAGAACGAGTTTGGCGTAGCACCGGGTGCTGTGGGCAAGGGCTACTTCATCGGAGTTCCCTGCGTACTTGGATCAGGCGGCATGGAGCGGATTGTGCAGGTGGCGCTCGAGGGTGATGAGGCAAGGCTCATGACCGAGTCCATTAGCCATGTGAAGGACCTGGTGGCAACAGTGTGCCGAATCTTCCCGGAACTGGCCTGATCCGAGCGAGCCTGACCAGCTGCAAAATCTGGCGAGCCGCACCTCGGTCGGTCGATACTTGCACCGTGGAAACGCGGCGACAACTCTTCAATATCGACCCTGGCTGGTGCTACCTGATTGCCGGGCTGGCTCTGCTGGTGTGCGCTGCGGTTGTTCCCGAGCAGGCGAAAGTTCACAGGCTTCGGGAGGAGCTGGCGGCGCTCAAGTCGGTGGAGGCATCGGGCTATCGTCGCTTGCAGGCCTATGCCGAGTTTGCTGATGATGTAGAGGCTGGCGAACCCGCTTTGCTTCGCCGCCTCGCCGCGAGTCAGCTGAACTTGATGCCGGGTGGAACAACTCCGGTTCTAATGGCGACATCGATTGATTCGACAGTGACCGACTGGGTCGAAGCAACTCTCCCCGAGTCCAACTTTGCCTACATGCCCTTCGCCGACAGCCTGCTGGCGCGCTGGGTACTCGGTCCATCAAAGCTCTGGCTCATTGCCCTCGGCGCATTCTGTCTATTCGTTGGGTTGATGATGGGAAACGGCACCACTAAGTCAGCGCTCGGCGTTCGAGCTGCCTGAGAATGCCCTGAAATTGCGGCCGAGTCGGGGGAGCCTGGTTCTTGATTCACTATGGTGTGGAACATGCCGCGCCCCCCTGAGTCGATACCGGAAGGGTTGATGGCGCTGCTCTCATTCGAGTGGCTGAGAAGTCACGAGTTGGCCAGGTTGCGCGCTGAGCTGGGCGAGACCGAGCGGCTATGGCGTGCCGGGCACGGCGACATTTCGCGGGCGCTCGATAGCGAGGACAGCAGCAGTGACCGAGCTGCTCTGATTGCGTCGGCGCTGCGCAAGGCCGATGTCACTCGTGATCGGGCTGACATGGAGCGAGCTGGCGTGCGGCTGATCCTGCACGATGATCAGGATTATCCCTGCCTTCTCTCCACCATTGCCGATCCGCCGCCGGCACTGTGGGTGCAGGGTGACCTGGAAGAGCGCGACGGGTCCTCCGTGGCCGTCATCGGCTCGAGACGTGCATCCCCCTATGGAATCGTCAATGCCGGCCGCATTTCGCGAGCGCTGTCGGAGGCGGGGCACACGGTGATCAGTGGTGCCGCGATGGGAATCGACGCCGAGGCGCACCGCGGAGTGTTGCGATCAGGCGGAAGGACGATTGCCGTCATTGGCGGCGGACTCCACGAGCCCTATCCCCCGCAGAATCGGGGATTGATGCGGGCCATCATTGAGAGCGGCGGGGTGGTGATGTCGGAGAGTCCCATGCGAACTGAGCCGCGCGCTTCGGTCTTCCCTCGGCGCAATCGGGTCATTTCCGGACTTTGCGTAGGAGTGGTTGTCATTGAAGCCGCCGAGAAAAGCGGGGCGATGATCACCGCGCGGCTCGCTGCCGAGGAGCATCACCGCGAGGTAATGGCCCTGCCCGGTCCTGCTGATTCTCCAACTTCAGCCGGCTGTCACAAGATGATCCGCGAAGGGTGGGCTGCGCTTGTTCAGTCGGGAGCAGACTGCCTCAAACAACTCGAGTCATGTGGAGTGCTGCTCGCTGGCGCCCGCGAGATGGCACGCAAGCCCGCATTGCGGCCACAAGAGCGACTGGTGCAGCTAGCGATCGATGAGCTGGGCTCTGGTGCCACCATCGACCAACTGTGTTCTCAGGTTGGACTGGCGCCAGCTCAAGTGCGGGTATCGCTGACAATGCTGGCGATGGCAACACGCTGCACTGCTACAGATTCGTCCCGTTCCAGCCGAGCGCGAAGAACACTGCCGTGAATAGCAAGTCGGCGATGACGATGGTGATGATGGTCTGCACCACCGTAGCCGTGGTGGCACGACCTACGCCCGCTGCCCCTCCACTCACCCGAAGTCCATTGCGGCAGGCGATGAGCCCCAGGATGATCCCGAACACTCCTGCCTTGAAGAGCCCGGTGAGAAAATCGATCGGCGCCAACTGCATCAGCGTGTTGTCCCGGTAGACCGCATAGGGGATGCCCAAGGAGAGCACTCCGGTTGCTGCACCAGCAAGCACCGAGGTGGCGTCCGCGATCACCGCTAGTACCACGAGGCTGCTGGCGGTGGCGATCACTCGGGGCATCACTAGGTATCGGGTAGGCGAGAGCGCCATGGACTCGAGTGCTTCGATCTCCTCGCCGACCACCATCGTCCCCAGTTCAGCGGCGATGGATGCGCCCGCGAATCCGGTCAGCACAATCGCGGCGATCAGGGGACCGAGTTCCCGAGTGACCGCAACGCCGACCAGATTGGCCACCTTGTCGATCTGGCCGAACTGCTCAAGACTGGGCGCGGTTTGCAGAGCGAGAATAATGCCGATTGCCCCGGAGACGAGCATCACGATGCCGATCGACCTGATGCCAACCCTGTTGATCTGCTCGGTCAGTGAATGAAACCCGAACTTCTCCTGGCGCAGAATCGCCGTGCGCCACGCCCAGGTGACGACATCGCTCAGGAGGTACCAAAGCGATCCCAGGAATCCCAGCACATCAATCCACATATCGGCCCAAGCCATGGCCGGTTTCATCAGAGGATTCGTGCGGGTGAGTGGCTGGGTCATTTGTCCTTGCTTGAACTCAGCCGCCGGGGGTCTCGGAGATGGTGAATATCGAATACAACCGCGAGATCTGAAAGATGCTCTTCACGCGCGGCGAAAGTCCGCAGAGAACGAGTTCTGTCCCCGCGCGGCTTGCTGACTGTAATGCCTCCACCAGAGTTGCCACGCCTGAGGAGTCCATGTAGGGGACGAGTGTGAGATCGACCACTACTCGCCTTGGTTGGGGCCGCGCCCTGAAGGCCTCCTGCAGTTTGGCTCGAAGGGCAGGCGAACGCGCCATATCAACCTCGCCGGATGGACGAAGCAGAACACCATCAGAGAGCAACTCCTGAACGATGACAATCGGGTGAATGGTCATGGAGTGGCGGATCCGAGATATGGCGAGCTTGGATTGTGGATGGGAGTCGACGCCAGTTTCTTGGTCATGGACAGCCGCATTCCGCCCTCAGCGCGGGGAGTCCAGTGGCACTCATCCATGATCTCCTGGATGAGATGAACACCCAGACCGCCCGGCCTTACATCGGTCAGGGCTCGGCTCTTGATGCTGGCCGGGTCGATGGTTCGCCCGCTGTCGGTAATGCAGATGGAAATGGCTGCTGGGTTGTGTTGGGTGGCAACTTCGACATCGATAGGTTTGCCTGCGACACCCTCATAGCCGTGGCGGATCACATTGGCGAGCGCTTCGTCGACCGCGAGTGCCAGCAGTCCCGCATCGTGCTGGCTGAATCCGATGCCGATGGCCGAGCCCTCGATCACTGAGCGGATGGGGGCCAGCGATTGAGGATCGCTCGTGAGCGAAACGTTTATGGTGGGCTCAGGCTCCAACCGCAGCCGTTCGTTCCTTTGACCAAGCCTGCCACCGCAGGATCGCTTCGCGCCGCAGCGGCCAGGGGTCGTCAAAGTGGTATCCCAGAGTCTCTCCGGTGAGTCTTTGCAGCGCCATCGTGGCGTTGAAGCGCACCAGTTCGTCATCGGATCCGAGGCACTCAATCAGCTCTGGGATCGCAGCCATGTTCTTGGTACGCATGGCCTCATCGATGGCATAAAGTTTGGCGCCGGGCGCAGGATCCGAGAAGGAACCGCTCGTCGCCGAGGGCGCACAGGAGGTGCACACCATTCCCAGCGCGATCATCGTTGCTTGATGCCATGCCATCGAGGGCAGCATATCCGCGCGCTGTTACCATGCGGGGCTTTCCTCCCATGACGCAGCAATCCGCCATCGATCGATCATCATCCAATCAGGGAAAGTCAGCGGCCCAACTGGTGCTGATCCTCGATTTCGGAAGTCAGTATGCCCAACTGATTGCTCGACGCGTGCGGGAAGCGGGGGTGTTCAGCCTCCTGGTCTCCCCCACGGAAACCGTGGAGCAGTTGCGGGCGCGCAAACCGACCGGCATCATTCTTTCGGGCGGACCGTCGAGTGTCCATGAGCAGGGCGCGCCTACCTGCGACCCGCGCATCTTTGAGCTGGGTGTTCCCATCCTTGGCATTTGCTATGGGATGCAGCTGGGTTGCAAGTTGCTCGGCAGCGAGGTGGGCAGCGCGCCGGCACGGGAGTACGGGCGATCCCGGTTGAACATTTCCGATGCGTCCGACCTCATGGCGGGGGTTCCCGAACACACGACCGTCTGGATGAGCCACGGCGATCAGGTGAGCAAACTATCCGGCGACTTCTCCGTGCTCGCATCGACGGATACTTGCCGATTCGCTGCCGTGCGGCACAAGTCGAAACCATTCTGGGGCATCCAGTTTCACCCCGAGGTGACGCACACTCCCCACGGAGTCGAGATTCTCCGCAACTTCCTCTTTGGTGCCTGCCGCTGCAAGGGTGTGTGGAAGATGGCAGACTTTCTCGAAGAGCAGTGCGAGTCGATCCGAGAGCGCGTGGGCACGGCGCGCGTCATCTGCGGGTTGTCAGGTGGCGTTGACAGCTCGGTGGTTGCCGCGTTGCTGGCGAAGGCGATCGGCCCCCAGCTGGCCTGCATATTTGTGGACAACGGGCTGCTGCGCAACAAGGAGCGCCAGTTTGTCGAGTCAACGTTTCGCGAGCACTTTGCCATTGATCTTCGAGTAGTGGATGCAGCCGATCAGTTTCTGGGCGACCTCAAAGGCATTGAGGAACCGCAAGAGAAGCGGCGCCGCATCGGTCACCGATTCATCGAGGTGTTCAAGGACGCGGCTGCCAGCGTGGCTGGTGGCGCGAAATTTCTAGCACAGGGAACGCTCTACCCCGATGTGATCGAGAGCGGTCACGGTCATGCCGGTACTGCGGCCAATATCAAGCTGCACCACAATGTTGGCGGACTTCCGGCCGACTTGGGATTCGAACTCATTGAGCCACTCCGCCACCTCTTCAAGGATGAGGCACGCCGACTCGGAGAAGTCCTGGGGCTTCCCCCCCAAATCGTCTGGCGCCATCCTTTTCCTGGCCCTGGGCTTGCAGTGCGGGTGCTCGGTGAGGTGACCGAGGAGAAGTTGGCAATCCTGCGGGAGTGCGATGAGATTCTGCTCGAGGAGATCGTGGCCAACGATCTCTACCGCGTCACCAATCAGGTGTTCGCGGTGCTGCTGCCGATCAGAAGCGTGGGTGTGATGGGAGACGGTCGCACCTACGACCGCGTGGTTGCCATCCGCGCCGTGGAGTCGCAGGACTTTATGACGGCTGACTGGGCTCGCCTGCCCCACGAAGTGCTGGCGGTGATATCCAATCGGATCATCAACGAAGTGAAGGGCGTCAACCGAGTGGTTTACGACATCTCGAGCAAGCCGCCGGCCACTATCGAATGGGAGTGACAGCCGAGCTGGTGGTCACTGATCCACTTTGAAATCCGGGACTGCTGCGGGGCATCGAGCCTGATGAGCGGTTGAATCCTGAGTGAATGCCTGATGGGCCATACTCTGGTCCACCCACTCCACCAGCGGGATAACCCTCGATGTCGTGGTAGGGATCGCCATAGGTGTTCCAATACGACCCGCCGTAGTAGCCATTCTGCAGGTTCTGCCCGTAGTTGGGGCCCTCATAAAGGCCCGGCACCATGATGTCACCGTAGGTTGGATTGGTGTTGTAGGGCTGGCCGCCGGCGACTTGGCCACTACCCGCAGTTCCAGTTTGGGCGAGGAATCCTGGGCCGCCGGTATTCGCCGTCTGGGAGAATTCTCCCGGCTGAGCGACTGACTGGCTGAAGTGATAGTTGTAGTCGATGCCTGAGCAGGAGTAGGCGACCTTGTCCCACTCTGATTTGAGGTCAGCCATGCGAGCCTTGATCTGAGCATCTCGAGCATGATCCGCGGCAACTGCCTTGGTGCGGAGTGCAGCCGATTGCGCCTTCTGACTTTCCAACTGCGCCTTGTGATATCCCGGAGCCCACTCTTGGTAGTCGTCGAACAGAGACTTGGAGCGCAGAAAGTCAGTACGGGAGGCGACCTGAGTCATGAGACTGTTGACTCCGGCCCAGGAGTTGTGAACCAAGGTCGTGGTGGCGCTGATCTCGCGCGCCAGAAGTCCGACATCCACAGTGGTAACTCGGGAGGTGCCGACGAGGAGTTCCGATCGGAGCGCCTCCTTGAAAGCGGAGTTGAATGGCATCGTCGGAACAACCGGGTTGTCGGTAGCGGCAAATGCCTTGTAGCTATCAGTGAGTTTCTGCTTGTCGAGAAATGCCTCCATTCCTTGGAGCCGCATATAGGCGTTCGTGATCAACTCGCCGGCAGCGGAGTTCATGGAGGTGAGCGCATCGAGTTCCTGCTGCAGCCCTAGAGCAACTGAGGAAACGGCTACGGGGCCTGTTGCTGCCGCTGGCGCCTGGGCTGTGGCCGTGGCAGTAGCCGCTAACGCGAGCGTGAGGGCGAGCGAAAGAGTTTTCAGAATGCTTCGACTGTGTGTGTGCAGATTGATCATGTGGGGTACCAGATTGAACTTGTGGTGAATGGGTGATGCTAGCAGGGGCGCGGGGGGTTATCCTGATCGCGCAATGACAGCACCCAAATCTCCATGGCGATTCTTTCTGTTCAACCTAGTGCTGTTTCTGACCATCGGGTCATTCGCTGGATTTGAAGTCATGGACTTCCTGCCCGGCGACGGCAATATGCTCATTGGCATTCTGGTGGGGTCAGTGCTGGCCGCGATCATCTCGACCTCGGTGCACATGAGCTCGGCTTGCAAGGCGCAGGGGCATGATGCCGGTCACAAGCACGGCGCAGGTCACGGGCATGAGTGAGCAGGGCAGCGCCATCGATAGAAGGCGCGCCATCACAATGCTGGCAGTCGGGGCCACCGCGAGCGTAATGGGTCGTCTCTCCGCCGGGTCACAAGCCGTCTGTGCGGTGACTCAGGCCGAGAACCAGATGGCGAAAGGCGCAAACGGTGTGGACGAGGCGGAGGCAGTGACGGCAGCCATAGCGCCGGAGAAGCTGAGCCTTGGTCAATGGTCGCTGCACCGAGCCCTCGGGGCAGGCACGCTCGATCCCCTAGATTTTCCTGCCTACTCTAAGGACACTTTCGGATTCCTCGCCGTCGAGTATGTCAACTCCTTCTACCGCTCGCTGGTTTCTCGTCCCGGGTTTGGGGAGGAACTGCGTCGGCGGTGTGATGACATCGGAGTTCGCAGCGTCCTCATCCTCTGTGATGGCGAGGGGGAGATCGCTGCCCCCGAGGGGACAGCGCGGCAGAAAGCCGTTGACAACCACCACCGCTGGGTCGACCTTGCCAAGTTGCTGGGCTGCCATTCCATTCGTGTGAACATTCGCGGGACAGGTGAGCGCGATGCCCAGACGCGCGATGCCGTGGCGGGCCTGCGCCTGATGGACAAAATTGGCGTTGAGTCGGGCATCGCCATTCTCGTCGAGAATCATGGCGGCCTCTCCAGCGATGGCGAGTGGTTAGCTGGAGTGATGCGTGAAGTTGGTTCGACCAATGTGGGAACGATGGTGGACTTCAAGAACTTCGACATCGCTCCCGGCAATCGATACGACTATTACAAGGGCGTGCAGGAACTGATGCCTTTTGCCCGAGGCATCAGTGCCAAGAGCCACGACTTTGACGCGCAGGGCGAGGAGGCGGGAGTGTCTTATGCGCGGGTGATGCAGATCGTTCGCGCCGCCAAGTTCACTGGCTTCGTGGAGGTTGAATACGAAGGTTCTAGACTGGGGGAGGTCGAGGGAATCAAGGTCACCCGCGATCTCCTTTTACGAAATGGCTGCACTCTCTGAGAAATCGAAATGACCACCGCCATGTCACCGACTCCTTCCGCAACATCCCGTCACACTTCAGGTCGCCAGCGTACTACTGCGGCTCTCGTCACCGGCGCCGGGGGAGAGATGGGGCATGGACTCATCCAGACGCTTGCTGCCGAGGGCGGCAGAGCGATTGTGGCGCTGGACATTCGCGAGTTGTCGTCTGAGATCCGGAGTAGTTGCGATGCCGCCTTCGCGGGTGACATCTGCGACGAAGGATTGCTCTCTAGGCTGCTGGCTCAGTATGAGATCAGCGAGATCTATCACCTGGCCGCGCTTCTCTCGACCCGCGGCGAGTTTGTGCCGGAGACCGCGCACCAGGTAAATGTCGTTGGCACACTCAACATGCTCAAGTTGGCTGCCGAGGAGGCGCGAACCCACGGCCGCACGGTGCGATTCTTCTTTCCATCTTCGATCGCGGCTTATGGCATGGCGACGCTGGCTCAGAAACGAGCGGCGGGAAGAGTTGCTGAAAACCAGTGCCTCGAACCCATCACCATGTATGGATGCAGCAAACTCGCGGGAGAGCATCTGGGTCGCTACTACGAACGACACTATCGCCTGCTGGCCAAGGATCGCATGGAGAAGCCCATCGACTTCCGCTCGATCCGATTCCCCGGGATCATCTCCGCGGACACTGTCCCCTCGGGTGGCACCAGCGACTATGGCCCGGAGATGATTCATGCCGCGGCGCAAGGGCGCCCCTATGGATGTTTCGTGCGCGCCGATTCCCGTATTCCGTTCATGACCATGCCCGAGGCGGTTACAGCGATTGTGGGAGTCATGCGCGCCGAGAAATCGGTTCTGCAGCGGCAGGTCTACAACATCTCCAGTTTCGCTCCCTCGGCGCAAGACTTCGCGTCTCTGG
Source organism: Phycisphaerales bacterium (assembly GCA_009692045.1). Lineage (GTDB taxonomy): Bacteria > Planctomycetota > Phycisphaerae > Phycisphaerales > SM1A02 > SYPI01. The sequence continues at coordinate 16,032 of SIAA01000022.1, forward strand.
TGCTGCGCGAGTTCCCGGGCGCGATAGTCACTTGGGAAGTTGATGAGAAGCGGCAGGCGATTATTGACTCATGGCCCGAGGACATCGATGATGCCGCAGCGCGCGCCGACTGGGGTTGGAAGCCGCAGCATGATCTCGCCAGTGCGTTCTCGGGTTATCTGCTGCCCAGAATCCGCGCTCGCTACGAGTAGGGTGGACAGGCTGCTCGCGGTATCCTCGCTCGCATGACCACGACCATCGAGACATCGTTTCAATCGCGCACTAAGCAGGTGCTGGAGTCACTCCGCCAGAGTGGTCAACTGAAGCACTTGCAGACCATCGAAGGCCCGATGGATGCCACGGTTCGTGTACGCGGCTACGGAGAGGTCGCCTGCTTCTGCTCCAACAACTATCTCGGTCTTGCCAATCATCCTGAAGTAGTTGCGGCCGCTCACGAGGGTTTGCGGCAGTACGGCGCCGGCACCGCGAGCGTGCGCTTCATCTGCGGAACATTCGCCTGCCACGAGCGGTTGGAGCAACGCATAGCCGAGTTCTATGGCGTTGAGGCTTCCTACTCCTTCACCAGTTGTTGGAACGCCAACGAGGCGATTTTTCCCACCCTGTGCGAGCCAGGCGACATGATCGTCAGCGATGAACTGAATCATGCTTCGATCATCGATGGCATCCGACTCGCGAGTGTTATCAAGCGAGGACTTCTCAAGTGCGTCTACAAGCACAATGACCTGGCCTCGCTGCGGGCCAAGCTGGTCGAGGCTCGGCAGAACACCGAACTCACGGGCACCATCTGGGTTGTCACTGATGGCGTCTTCAGCATGGAGGGAGACATCGCGGATCTGCCGGGAATGCGCCAGCTCTGTGACGAGTTTCGCGCCCAGCTCATCGTGGATGACAGCCATGCCACTGGTGTGATGGGGCTGACTGGGCGAGGCACCCATGAGCACTGGGGCATGCCCGCAAGTGCCATCGATTACTTCACCGGAACTCTGGGCAAGGCGCTCGGAGGCGCTGCTGGTGGCTATGTCGCGGGAAGCAAGGCGGCCATGGAGCTGCTCCTGCAGCGCGGCCGACCGACGCTTTTCTCCAACGCGCTTCCTTGCACCGTGGCCTGCAGCGCTGACAAGGCTATTGAAGTTCTCATGCGTGAGCCGCAGCGCGTGGCGCGGCTGCGTGCCAATGTTGCCGCCGCTCGCGTTGGTATTCGCGCGGCTGGTTTCACTGTTCTCGACAGCACGACGGCAATCTGCCCCATCATTGTTCATGACACCGCTAAGGCAATCGCCATGAGCAAGCGGTTGTTAGAGCTGGGCGTGTTCGTGATCGGCTTTGGTTTCCCCGTGGTGGCGGAGGGCCACGCGCGATTGCGGGTGCAGATCAGCGCCGCTCACGATGCGAGTCATATTGATGCTCTGTCACGGGCGCTCGCCAAACTGCGCGCAGAAATGGCCTGAGATTCAGCGCTTCAGTGCCTCATTTCTGCTTGTAAGGTTTGAGTCGATGGGCTAGTGTTAGAGCATGGCGATTGCTGCCGCGATAGTCACGGGAGTCGCGCTCGCCGCAAGCGGCGAGATCCCTTGGTCCTTTGCCCCGCTCGTGCAGCCCGCTGTCCCTTCCGTTGTTGGCCGATCAGCGCATCCGATTGATGCCTTCATTGATGCCCGGCTCCGAGAGACCGGGGTAGCGGCAACGGCGCCCGCCGATGCCACAACCAGTTTGCGCCGACTGAGTCTTGACCTGACCGGACTTCCACCGACGCCCGCAGAACTTGACGCATTTGCTTCGAGCCCGCCGATCGGGGCCGCAGCGGCTCTCGACGCCGGCGCCTCGGCTTGGAGCCGTGAAGTAGAGCGGCTCCTAGCAAGCCCGCGCTTCGGTGAGCATCAGGCGCGCTACTGGTTGGACGCGGTTCGCTACGCCGATACTCATGGTTTCCACTTTGATAATGAGCGCAGCATCTGGAAATACCGCGACTGGGTGGTGAACGCTTTCAACAGCAACATGCCCTTTGATCGGTTCACCATTGAGCAGCTGGCTGGTGATCTTCTGCCCGATGCCACCGATGAGAACCGCATCGCCAGCGGATTCATTCGCTGTAATCCCACGACCAATGAGGGTGGCTCGATCGATGATGAGGTCATATTCCGCAACGCCTCCGATCGCGCCGATACCTATTCGACGGTGTGGCTCGGACTCACCATGCACTGTGCCCAGTGCCACGACCACAAGTTTGATCCGCTGGATCAGCGCGACTATTACTCTCTTTATGCCTTCTTCAACTCGACTCAGGAGGCATCGATGGATGGCAATCTGGTTGATCCCGAGCCGGTGCTTCGGGTAGCAAGCCAGGCGGACAACGCTGAGATTGCGCGGCTCCGAGAGGGAGTTGCCCAAGGCGCGAGTCTGATCGAGAGTCTGATTCCATCGCTCGCGGACGAACGGGCCCAGTGGATGCAATCAGAGGCGGAGGTCGCCGCGCGAAGGTGGCAGTCTCTCGCCATCTCGAGTGTGTCTGCTGAGTCGGGGACAGTGCTGACCGCGGCGGGAGGTGTGATAGCGGCGAGTGGGGAAGTGCCCGCTGCTGATACCTACGAAATCGTGTGCGCCGCGCCAGCGGGGCCGATCACGGCGCTTCGTCTCGATGCCGACTTGCCGGCGAACGGCGTAGGTCCGGGGCGAGCCCCCAACGGAAATTTCGTTCTCACCGAAATCGAGCTAGTGGCGCGAAATGCCGAAGGCGTGACCACTCCGATCAAACTTAGTGGTGCAGCGGCGACGCGGGAGCAGCAGGGATATCCGGTTGCCAATGCCGTCGATGGTGTTGTCAATCATGACAACGGCTGGGCCTGTCTGAATACTGCTCAGCAGCCGGGACCAGCCACCGCAGTATTCCGGCTGGAGGCACCAACAACCATCCCCGTCGGGTCACAACTAGTTGTGCGTCTTCTCTGCCGCAGCATGTTTGCCCAGCACACATTGGCGAGCATGCGGCTCGCGGTGCGAACTGAATCCGGAGCACCAGTTCTGCACCTTTCGCCCTGGCGGCTCTCCAAACCGCTGCCGGGAGCCTCGCGGCAGCAGGCGTACGGCACCGACTCGGCAGCGCTTGAAGTCCGGCGCGAAGCGGACCTCTCGTCGTCGCTGGAGATGCGCGAGGTGACTCAGCCAGATGGCGAGGTGATTGATATTCCCTTCACGCCGGTGGCTTCCGTGTTTGCGGCCAGAACCATTCGCACTGATCGACCCGTGAGCATGCGTGCGATGATCGCTCACGATGACGCCTTGAAGGTATTCATCAACGGCAGGCTGGTGTTTGCCCGTGATGTGGATCAGGCAGTCACGGCGCCGCCGACTGCGGTGATTCTGCCTCTCGATGCGGGAGAGAATCTGCTGGTACTCAAAATTGTCAATGGTGGAGGCGAGTTTGGTTACTCATTCAAGCTCGACGGAGAGTTCCCCGATCCGATGGAGTCTCGCGTGCACGGGTTGTTAGCCCTCGATGGCCCGGTATGTTCCGAGGCGCAAAAGCAGGAGATGGCGCGGTGGCATGCAGAAAGTGTTTGCCCCGAAGGCAGAGTTGCCGCCACGCAGGTGGCAACGCAGCGCAGCCGATTGCAGGGACTCGAATCGGCTCTGCCTCCGACTCTGATCGCACGGGAGATGGCGGCACCTCGGGCTGCACGCGTGCTCATGCGAGGTCAGTACGACAAGCCCGGGGATGTGGCCGAGCGCGCCACTCCCAAGTCACTGCCACCCATGCGCGACACTCAGCCGAAGGACAGGAGCGGGCTGGCGCAGTGGACCGTCGATCCCGCCAATCCGCTGACGGCGCGTGTTCTTGTGAATCGAATCTGGCAGCAGTACTTCGGAGTCGGGCTGGTTCGCACTAGTGAGGACTTTGGCGTGCGTGGTGAGCGCCCGAGTCATCCGGAACTGCTCGACTGGTTGGCAGCAGACCTCGTGGCCAATGGTTGGAACTTGAAGCGATTGCACACTCTGATTGTCACGAGTGCCGCCTACCGCCGCAGCGCGGCTGCCGAAGAAACGCAGCGCACCAGCGATCCGGAGAATCGATTGCTGGCGCGCGGGCCGCGCTTTCGGCTGGATGCCGAAGTGATTCGGGATCAGGCTTTGTGGGCTGGCGGCATATTGGTGGAGCGGCTCGGTGGAGCCGGAGTTCGACCAGTTCAGCCGGATGGAGTCTGGGAGGTCGTGGCGTTTGTCGGCAGCAACACTCAGTTCTATCAAACCGGAAAGGGCGATGATCTGCACCGCCGCAGTCTCTATTCCTTCCACAAGCGCACCGCGCCACCGGCATCGATGTCGACCTTCGACGCGCCCAGCCGTGAGGCCAGTTGCGTGCGCCGCGAGCGCACCAACACACCCCTCCAAGCTCTAGTCACCATGAACGACGCTCAGTTTGTCGAGGCCTCCCGCGCCTTGGCCCAGCGGATTCTGCTCGAGGGCGGAACAACTGATAGCGAGCGAATGGAATTCCTCTTCCGCACGCTCACCGCAAGGTTTCCCCAGCCAAGAGAGAGCAGCGAAATGGCAGCGTTCCTTGCCGAATCGCGTAAGGCCTTCGCCAATGATCCCGCTCGCGCTCAGGCACTGTTGCAACTTGGAGCAACCCCGCGCGACCCGAACATTGACCCTATCGAGCACGCGGCATGGACCATGGTGGCAAACCTAGTTCTCAATCTGGATGAGTCACTATGCAAGGGATGATGTCAACAAATGAGGCTCAGCTAGGGATCAATCGCCGCCACTTTTTCTCCGGTTGCGCCGGTGGCGTTGCTGGTGCGCTCGGGGGAATGGCTCTCACTTCACTCCTCGCTCGCGAGGCCACGGCGAGCCCTCGCGGTGAGCCAGCAAAACGGCTGCCGCACTTTCCGCCTCGGGCCAAGCGCGTGATTTATCTGTGCCTTGCTGATGGTCCTTCGCAGATTGATCTGTTCGACTACAAGCCCAAGTTGGTGGATCACTTCGACAAGGACCTGCCTGAGTCAATAAGGCAGGGTCAGCGCATCACCACCATGACTAGCGGTCAGGCGCGATTTCCCGTCGCCCCGAGCAAGTTTGCCTTTCGTCAGCACGGCAAGAACGGTACCTGGCTGAGTGAGTTGCTTCCCAACATCGGAAGCATGGTCGATGACATCGCCATCGTGCGCAGCATGAACACCAATGCCATCAATCATGATCCGGCTCTGACATTTCTCATGTCGGGACATGAGTTGCCGGGTCGGCCGAGTTTGGGCTCATGGCTCTCTTATGGTCTCGGCAGCGCTAACGCCGAGCTGCCGGCATTCGTGGTCTTGCACTCCACTTGGTCGAGTGGCACGGGCAGCCAGGCTCTGTTCAGCCGCCTGTGGGGCACAGGCTTCCTGCCCAGCGAGTATCAAGGCGTGGCGCTGCGATCATCAGGCGATCCGGTTCTGTATCTAGGTGATCCCCCCGGTGTTGACGGCCTCATGCGCCGCCAACTCCTCGATCGCCTCGCCAATCTGAATCGAATTCAACATGCGGCGATCGGTGATCCCGAGACGGTGGCGCGCATTCAGCAGTATGAAATGGCCTACCGCATGCAGGCATCTGTTCCCGAGTTGATTGGTCGCGGCGATGAGACGGCGGAGACCTACGAACTCTACGGGCCCGATGCCAAGACTCCCGGCACATTCGCCTCAAACTGCCTGCTGGCCCGTCGCCTTGCCGAGCGCGATGTGCGCTTCGTGCAGGTCTATCACCGCGGCTGGGACCATCACGGCGACCTTGCTCCCAATCTGCCCAAGCAGTGCGCCGATGTCGACCGCGCCTGCTACGCGCTGGTCACTGATCTCAAGCGGCGCGGGATGCTTGATGACACGCTAGTGGTATGTGGCGGCGAGTTCGGCCGAACCGCCTACTGTCAGGGGCCGCTCACCAAGGAAAACTACGGACGCGATCACCATCCGCGCTGCTTCACCATGTGGCTCGCCGGCGGCGGGGTACGCGGCGGCGTGGTGCACGGAGAGACTGATGACTTCTCCTACAATGTTGTCGACGCGCCCGTGCATGTGCATGATCTGAACGCCACCATTCTGCATCTGATGGGATTCAATCACGAGAAACTCACCCATCGCTATCAGGGGCGCGACTTCAGACTTACCGATGTGCATGGCAATGTGGTCCACGACATTCTTCTTTGACTGAGCCGCATCGGGGGCTCAGCTGACTTTCAGAGTGGGCTGTTCGAGACGGCCGGCCAGAGTCGCAATCGATATCTGGGCAGCGACTCGTTGACACATGGAATCGAGGCACTGAGCCAGTTGCCGATCATCCCAGTTGCGGAGTGGAGTGCCGCCGTCACAGTTGTGCCGCAGTGCCGTGGTGATAGGGATTCGGCCTAGAAACGGCAGCCCCATTGATCCCGCCATGGTCTCGGCTCCGCCGCGGCCAAAGAGGTCGTACTCCTTGCCATCATCTCCCACAAAGTAGGACATGTTCTCCACCACGCCCAGAACTTCCACGCGCAGTTCCTGAAACATTCGCACAGCGCGGCGCGCGTCATCCTGAGCAACTCGTTGCGGCGTGCAGACGATCACTGCTCCAGAGAGGGGGAGCATTTGCGCCAAGGTGAGAGGCACATCTCCGGTACCCGGGGGAAGATCAACCAGGAGGTAGTCAAGTTCGCCCCACTGTGTCATGGTGGCGAGTTGTTTGAACGCACCTTGAGCTCGGGGGCCGCGCCACACCAGCGCTTGGTCTGGGTCAACGAGCTTGCCGATGGTGACAGCGCGAATGCCATGCACTTCGAACGGCAGCAGAGTCTGCCCGCGCAACTGAGCGCCCAGAGATTCAAGCCCCAGCATGGTGGGCATGCTCGGTCCGTACACATCGCCATCGAGCAGGCCAACTGACGCGCCCATTCTTGCGAGCCCAACGGCGAGAGTCACGCTGACCGTGCTCTTGCCCACGCCTCCCTTGCCGGCACCTACAGCGATGACATGTTTCACTCCTGGGATTCCGGCGGGGGCGGAGGCGCCATCGACGCCATGTCCTGAATCCGGTCGAGCCCGCACTCGTGCCGTAAAGGTGAGTTCCGTGCGAACGCCGGTCACACCTTTGCTTGATGCCGCCGCCCGCACCGCTGCTTCGACATCAGCCTTGATGCGATCCTTCATAGGGCATGCGGGCGTGGTCAACTCGATGGTGATATGCGCCGTGTCACCCTGCAGCTTGGCGTGGGGAACCATGCCGAGCGTAACTAGGTCCTTTCCTAGGTCAGGGTCGGGAACAGTGCGGAGCGCCTCGATTAGGTCTTGATCGGTAAGTGGCATGGGATGGGGCCCTTCATGTTACGGCGTACGCTGAGTTCGCCGAATCGATGTCCCGTAGCCCAGTCGGGGAGGCAATACACTGCACCTAACCAAGGAGCTTTAGCCATGACCAAGTTCGTGTCAATCACTTCCATCTTCTGTGCCGCGTCGTTCTCATTCATCTCACTGGCCGACGACACCAGGAACAGTCCGCCACCCGCAGATGGCAGCGGAGGTGCGTTGAAAGGTCCGCAAGTTCCTGACGATGCCACCAAGGGCAAGGGAAAGTTTGGCGATGGGATGCAGGACCGCGCCAAAGGCAAGGGCAAGGACGGCAAGGGCAGGGGCGGTGAGGGTGCCATGAGAGGAGGCCCGGGTGCCATGATGCTGCAGGTGCGCGGAACCCGTGAGGCTCTGAAGTCGGTGAAGGACGAACTCTCACCCGAGACCTGGACCGCCATCGAAGGCAAGTTCACCGCCTTCGAGACTCAGTCCAAGGCTTTCAAAGAGGCGAACAACGCCAAGATCGAAGCGATTCGCGAGAAGATGCAGGGCAGCATGGACTCTCCTCTCGGGCCAGATCCCGCCGCCATGGAAGAGATGCAGAAGTTGATGGAGACCGCCCCCAAGTTTGAGGCGACGCAGACAGAGATCTACGCGATGCTCTCAGCCGATCAGCAGACCAAGGTGAAGGCTCGCTTTGAAGAGTTGAAGAAGGAACTATCCGAGCGCATGAAGCGGGGCGGGCCCGAAGGTCAGAGTCAGGATGGCAAGGCTCGCGGTAAGCGTCCTGACGGTAAGGGCACGGGCAAGAATCCAGGCGCCGATCGTCCAGCCAAGAGTCCACCCGGACAAGATCCTCCTGCGGATCCTCCCTTCAACTTCGATGAACCTAAGCAGCCCAAGCTCAACTAAGGGCTAGATATGGGCGCCGCGCCGCGCTCTCAATAACTCGAGTTGGCTCAGCCTCCGCCGAACACCAGCAGGTCGTCGTACTCAACAACGACCTTGGGGTCGCCATAGGTTCCTGTGACGATATTCGTCACCGGCACCGCGGCGCTTCCTGGGCCATCCTTGCGCGAGAAGTAGATGGCATCAGGCCCCGCACTCAGCAAGAAGTACCGACCGCGCGCTGTCCCGGTTGTGCAGGGAATCGTCTTGGCACCGAGACCGGGATTGCGAATGATTTGCCCGAGTGTGCGATCGAAGGCGGAGAGTCCCAGACTTGAATCGGAGTCGACCGTTGCCGTAATCGTCGCCACCTGAAGAATGCTCTCGAGGCTCTGATTGAGGCTCGCTTCACCCAGTGCGGTGCTCTGCAGGTAGGGAAGCGCGCCCTTGCGAGTGAACTGGGGCAGGACGGTAGCGCTGGGCACACCAACCATGGGGCCGGAGGCGCGCATCGAACGCAGGAAAATGATGGGCTGGCCCCACGCATCCTTGAGGTCAGGAAGTGCCGCGATCGCGCTCTCGCCGACTTGACCAACCACCGCGCCGATCTCGGCGGGCTTGGGTGTGTAGATCGGCGGATACTGCTTGCCGTTGACGCGCGGGCCCTTGCCGATTTCCTGAGGGTTGATCTTCACTTCAAAGGTGTTGGGTGCTGTTCCAAAGGTATAGATGGTCCAGCCCGCTGCCGGAGTGAGGCTGGCGTACATCGGATCATCTTGGCGCACCGCGCCGCCCATCAGATGAAGCATCGCGTTCTCGGTTCCGGAAATCGGCGGCGCTGCGGTGGCGTTGTAAAAGTCCTCCGGTACGACTCCTGGGTAGTAACCGAACTCCTGCATGAATGAATCGCAGGCCTTGCTGAACTCCTGCATGGTGCTCTGGGTCTGCGTGACCTTGGCCCGTTGCAGAGCCTTGCCCAGAGCAGGCAGCAGTAATCCCACGAGGAGCACGATGATGCCGATTGCCACCAACAGTTCGGTCAATGTAAAGGCGCGGCGACTGACAGGGGTGGGCGTAGGCATTCGTTGGTGCATTGAACTGGGTTTCCTACTGAAGTATACGAGGGCAGATGCCGGAAGTTCCTAACGACATCGAACCTGGCGCATCCCTTCGTAGATCCCTACCGCCGCCGCCGTCGCCAGATTCAGACTGCGGGCGCGCTCATGGTCGACCATGGGGAGCTGTAACAGAGTTCCGGGGCCGAATCGGTTGGCCAACTGGTGGTGGAGTTCGGGAGGAACTCCGCCGTTCTCCTGTCCGAACAGCAGGTAATCACCCTCATTGAACTCCGCTTCCCAAAATGGCTTTCCGGACTGGGTAGTAAAGAGCCACATGCGGGCGGGCTTCTCATCAGCTAGAAACGAATCCCAGGTTTCATGCACTACGCAGTCGACAAACTCCCAGTAGTCGAGCCCGGCTCGGCGGCACGCCTTCTCATTCATCTCGAATCCAATGGGGCGAATGATGTGCAACCGGCAGCCCGTTGCCATGGTGGTGCGCCCGATGTTGCCGGTGTTGTTGGGAATCTGCGGTTGATACAGAACCACATTGAAGAGTGGATAGGCCACGAGTGACTAGTTCCCTTTCACGCCAGGCGGGAAAAACTCAACGACGGCGCGGTAGTAGAGCCTGCTCGAGTCTTCGATTCTGAGCGAGAGTTGCTGCAAGAAGGTCATATCCGACCAGCGGGGGTCCTGGGCAACGTTGTTGCTGCGGGGAAGAAAGGGCGTTCCATCGGCGTTACTGTCACGACCGGAGACAGTCAGTTGCTGGCGCAGCATGTCCCGCAGTCCCACGATTGACAAGCTGCCTTTGGCATCGACATCCTTGGAGTTGGCGATCCACTCCATGGCGAGGGGCAGATACCAATCCCAGATATACACCCCGTCCGCGCCTGCATCTTTGGCGGCCTGCAACTGCCCTTCGACGAACTCAGCAACCGTGAACGGGGGCAGTTGCGTTTGCTCGTTGATCAGCACGGTCGGATTGTGCCATCCCACTACGGGAAGAATGGGAAGCCGGCGGCCGGTGCGGGCGAGAACTGCAGCCTGCAGCACCCTCGCGCCCTCGACTTGCAAGTAAGTGTGCCAGTAGTTGCTGCTATGTCTACCCAGAGCCGGCAGGAGTGGATCACCATAGACCGGTGTATCACGACCACCGATGCTGTGGATGGTGCCGGTGTACACGCGGGCATTCCAGGCCGCGAGATCCGGCCCCGGCGGTGCCGTCAGGAACCCTAGTGCCGCTGCGCGCGATCTCTCGGCATCAGTGGTTGCAGCGATGAGTTCGACGCGGTTCCATCCCGGCCGACCATCACTCTGCGACTTCATGTAGCAAGTGGGAGTGATGGCATCGCAGCGACGGCCCACGAAATCAACAAACGAGTCTTCAAGAATGCTCGCGCGCGCCGTCGCTAGATTCTTGACAGCGCTCAGCAGTTGCTCGGCACCTAGCTTGCCGCGCGGAATTTGAACATGGGGGCTTCCACTGAGCACCGGATTATCCGCGAGGCCCATCATCGTGCGCAGTACTCCGGCGCTGGCGGGGTTTCCCGGCCACCAGCCCTCGCACAGGCCATAGAAGGCGATGTGCGTCCGCGGGTACTTGTCGCGAATGGTTTGCAGCGCGGCATCGAACGCTGCCATCATCTTCCGGTCGCCATCAGAGCGTCCGCTAGGAATGGCGCCGCGCCACTCGGCGCACCAGCCCTCATAGTCGACATCGAGCAGTCCGGTCCAACTCTGGGGATCATGCAGAACTCGAAGAGCGGGGGAGTCTTCGACCCATCCATCAATAGAAGTGGATGTGACGCCTGAGACTGCCGTCGGTCCCCAGCCATAGGGCTTCTGAGGGAACTCTTGTATGTTCCACCCCGGAAATGATTGTTTACCTGCCTCCGGGCCAGCAGGATCGGACTGCCCTGCTTGCATGCGTGCGACATCTCCCCACTGGGATGGATCGCCTTCATCCGGCGAGTTAGGGGGCGACTGTGGGTACATCTCCAGCACATTTGTTGAAACTTCGATCGAGCGCAGGAACTCGCTGAAGGTGCCGCTGTGAAAGGAAGTCGCACGGGTGGAGACGAGCGGCACCGGTTGCGCCAGGTCGAATGTCTCCACGAGGGGAGAGCCATCATCGTCGCGGGCAAGCATCTGAGTCTTGTCCAACTTCAACCAGACCCCCGTCGAGGTGAGGGGGACATCGAGTGAACGGGGTCGAGCGTTGATGAACACTCGGATGCGGCGCACCTCGGGCGCGGTGGCGATCCGCCATACTTCGCCCGCGTCGACGCGAACGCCGGCGCAGAGTGCGGTGGAGGTCCATGTCGGCCTCGGCATTTCGATGGGCGCGAACTTCTGACCGACCTGCTGGAGCAAATCAGCCGCGGCAACCTCAGCAAGCGATGAGTTGGCGGCGCTACCCTCAAGGACGAGGCCGGGAGCACCGTCGAGCAGAAGCAGTCTTGCCAATTCCGTGATGTACTTGGTTTCGCTGAAGGGGTTGAGAACTGCCTCATCTGCTCCCTCAACGCTTGCGCTGATCCAGGGGCGAACCGGTCGCTGATCGCTGCCGCGAATGGATCGGGTGCGATGCACCAACTTGCGAACGGCATCGAAACCCGCCCCGCCAGCGGGGCCGAGATTTCCGCGCGACCAATCCACGGCGGATTTGTCAATCCGTCCCGTGACTGTTACGCCCGACTCCGGCAACTTGTCGGAGGTAGTGCGAACATCTGGTGCTGCATGCGCATTGATGGAGGCGAGAGCGGGGGTGATCCCATATGAATCACGAACGCCGATGAGGAGGCCGGGGAAACTGGCCCGAATCGGCGCGACAATCGCGCTGGCAACGGCATCATCGAAAATTGTGCCGACTCCGTAGTCCCAGCGCAATCGGTCGGGAGTGCCCGAGGCGAGGTCCTGCAGCGAGTTCACACCCAGACGAGTTCGAAGTGCCGCAAACCGCGGGTCAGCGGCGATCGCTCCCCAGGTTGGATGTCCTAGGGGCGCGAGGCTGCCGACATCAAGAGTCCGTATCGGATCCACCAGCACGAGATCAGGCGCCACTCCGGTGGCTTTCAGTCGGCGGAAAAAGGTCTCAATCCGATCCTTGGTCGCTGCAGGCCCCGCCACGAGCCACGGTCCGGCAAACTCGTCGCGGAACCCGTCCTTGCGGATGCAGCCATCATCGAGGTGACCGACCAAGTCGAAGGCGAGGTCGCCGACCTCCAGCACGCGGGAACCCTCGGGAAGCGCCCGCAGCTCAAAGGCAATCGTGCTCGGATCTGAATCGCGCCTAACACGAAGAACGGCAGTGGCAGTAGCAGGCCCCGTTACCGTCACAGTCGCAAGCGGGGGAACTGAAGCGGCGGCTGAAGCGGGCGCGTTTGCTTGCGGCGCTTGCGCTTGAACCGATCCGGCAACAACGAGTGCGGCGACCCCCGATACACCGCGAGCCATCCAGTTCACAGTCTCAACAATCCGTTCAATCGTGGCTGAAAGCGCGCCGGCAGCACAGCGATAGTTGATCGCAGCAGCGGTTCGCAGGCGACGCGCAGAGTGAAGAGAACGAGGGTCATATAGAGAGTTATGGTAATGGCGCACTCAAGCAGACCAACCAGCCGCAGGTCTACTTCGGCTGGGAGAATGCTCTTTACCGAGCTCGCTCCCAGCGAACTTGCGCCGACACCCGCGAGAGTGGCGAGAACTATGCCGTAGAGCATGTCTCGCATTGATTCATGTTTCCAAACACCATACCCCTTCATCAGAATCACCAGTTGTGCTGAGCTGACGAGCCCGGTGGTCAGGCCTACCCCAGCGGCGATGGCAATGGCCGCATCACCGTCTGAGAGGTTTCTGCCATGTACATACCACCCGCCCGCGAGTGCGCCGATTGCCACGCTCGCCGCGCGCCAGAGATCGATGCGCACCACCTTTCTGAATTCCTGCACGCCCATCAACGGACTAGCCATGATCGCCAACACCGTTGAAAACGCCAGACCACCAGAGAGCAGGTACACCGGATAAGCCGCCTGCGCCCACTTTCCCTTCCAAATCAGAAGCTCCATCGAAGGGAATACCGCAGCCATTCCCACCGACACGAGCGGGACGAAGACCATGCTGACGCTAAAGATGGTGCGCGCTGCCTTGGTAAGTCGAATCGGATCTTCCCGCAGGCGGGCTATAACCGGCACGAACACCCCCTGCAGGTTGTGGGTCATCATCATGGCGGGCTGACTGGCAAACTGATACGCGAAGTAATAGATACCGAGCGCACTCGAAGTGATGAACAACGATCCCACGAGGTAGTCAGCCTGCAGGGTGATGGTGGCAAGGACGCCAAGCAGCACTACCCACCGCATTGTGACTGAGGTCGGCTTGAACTTGGATGCGTCCCATTGAAATGCTCCTCTGCCGATTCCGCTGGCGAACAGACAGTAAATGGTCTCGATAAATGTTGCGAGGCACACCGGTACCGCCAGCGCCAGAGGTCCGTAACCCGACGTGGCCATGGCGATGGTCGCCGCCAATCGCGCACCCGAGAGCGTCACTTCCAGTCGTGCCAGATCACGGAAGCGCAGGTCGCACTGCATCTTCGCGCGCGCGTGTTGGCCGATCGAGAGCAGAAAGAGCTGCAACCCCATCACGAAGAGGGTTGGGGACAGGCTCGGCTCTGAATACCACGACTCTGCCGGCAGCGCGACGCCCCAGGTGCCGATCGCGCCCATGGTTCCGCAGAAGAGCCCGAACCAGAAGAAGGGCCCTGCTGATTTCTCGAAATCTTCAGACTTGAATGTGGGAAGGTAGAAGTGAGTTCCGCCAGCTCGGAAGATGGCGGTGACGCCGATGATGCCCAGAGCCGTAGCGAATACGCCCACCTCTGAATCGGATAGGTATATCCCCACAACAATCTGGGAGCAGAACGAGAGCAGGCGCGTCACCACCGCGCCCATCATCGTCACCGCTACTCCGCTGGCTGTGTTCCGATCCATAGTGCGAGTCTCCATGCCCGGAAGGAGAGTGGGAGTTATACTATGAACCCACAAGCAAGGTCTTACCCATGGGCGCAACACAAGTACTCATCGCAAACGGCATTTGGCTTCTATTCCTAGGCGGATGGTGCGTCGCCTACTTTCTTCAGGCGAGGGCAGACAAGGCCGCTGGTGGCAGGTTTGCGCCCGAGGATGAGCACTCCGCGTGATCGCCTAGGCCAGTTGCCCGACTAGCTCAGATGGATAGAGCACCGGTTTCCTAAACTGGAGGTCGCGCGTTCGAGTCGCGCGTCGGGCGTTGTTCGACTCTAACAGATACATGAGAGCTTGCCTCCGGATTCCACACTCCGATGTCACTCGACCAACTCGATATCCGCACCGCGTCCTCCGATGGTCCGTCCTCAGGGTGGACCTCCCTTCGGCTCGCCACCCTGGTGGGTGGCCCGGCGATCGGGGCAGCACTATGGTTTCTGTTTCGCCCCCACGCGGGCGTGCCGGGGGCATTTAGCGAGTCAGGGTCGATCGTGCTGGGACTGCTGGCATGGATGGCGATCTGGTGGGCATGTCAGAGTGTCGAGCTTGCCATCACGGCGCTGCTGCCGGTGATCGTGCTGCCATTCACCGGCGCGGTTCCCGCCGATAAGGTTCTCACGCCGTATGCCAACGATCTCATCTTCCTCTTCGCCGGTGGCTCCGTGATCGGCCTCGCAATTGAACGGCACGGACTTGGGCAGCGGCTGTTGCAACTGGTACTGGCAAGGGTCGGCCGCTCGCCTGGGCGGGCGATCGCCTCGTTCCTTGTCGTCTCGGCAAGTGTCAGTGCCTGGGTCTCGAACACCGCCACAACGCTCATGATGCTGCCGCTGGCGATGGCTGCGATTGCCCTCTATTCGCGAGGGGTCGACCGCAGCGGGCCCCTCGGCAAGCCCCTTCGCAACTTTGAGACTTCGATCCTTCTCGCGGTTGCCTACGGAGCCACGATCGGTGGCGTGATCACGCTTCTAGGCAGCGCCCCCAATCCCATCGCGGCCGAATGGATCCGCGGCAATGGCGGATCCATATCCTTCCTGCGCTGGTCGATGATCGGCCTACCGTGCGCCATCCTCATGATGATCGCGGCGCAACTGCTCTTTAGGAGACTGCTCCCGGTGCGGGGGCTTCCCTCGCCGCCAGATGACGACCCCTCGACCGGTGCAGCGCCACTGAGTCGCGCGGCTTGGGTCACGCTGCTCGTGTTCGGTCTGGCAGTGGCGGCGTGGATCGCGTCGCCGTTTCTCAAGTCTGCCGCTCCAGCTCTCGTGCTGCGCGATGGCATGATTGGAATCGCTGCGGCGATGCTGCTGCTTACTTTGCCCGCGCGAGGGGGGAGTGCCACACCCATCGTTCCCTGGAACCTCGTCGACCGTCTCCCTTGGGGCGTGTTCATTCTCTTTGGTGGCGGCATGAGCCTCTCCGAGGCGATGCAGTCAACCGGCGTGTCGGCGGCAATCGCCCAGAGCGTAGGGGGGATCAGCACGCTGCCTAGCATCGCAATCATCGCGATCATTGTTGCCATACTCGCCTTTGCCAGCGAGATTGCCTCGAACACCGCGCTGACGGCGACAGCTGTACCAATTGTCGGAGCGCTTGCCCCTGGGCTGGGGATTCCCGCAGACAAACTGGTAGTCGCGGCGGCACTGGGCGCGAGCCTCGCCTTCATGCTGCCGGTGGGGACGCCACCGAGCGCGCTGGTGTACGCCACCGGCAAGATCAAGGTTCGCGACATGATGCGTCTGGGGTTCGCCCTCAACCTGGCCTCGATAGTCGTTGTGACGATCGTGTGCGGACTGTTGATGTAGAGAAGGAGATGGGGGG
>SIAA01000069.1 GCA_009692045.1 Phycisphaerales bacterium
CGCGCCGCAGCGGGGTCGGCGCCGCACCGGCTGAGTCTGCGAAGCGCATCCCGGCGTCAACACGGCGGCACCAGCGCACAGCAAGAGTGAAGCAGCGAGAGAGGAGACGCGCGCGCAACTGGTGGACTCCCGTGCGCGCTGCCCGACACCAGTTGGGACATCTCTCATGGCTTGGCAGCTCCGCTGGTACTGGCGGGAGGCCCACCACCAACCCTTTCTAAGATCGCGGCGACAGACTTGATGACAATTTCTGACAGGGCCTTAGGGTCACTTCGAAGAACAATCTTCTCTTCTCGCGACTCCCCGGGCGCGAGCGGATCTCTTATCTCCGTGTTCCCCAGCAGGACTCCACCGGTGGTCAGCACATCGAAGTAACCGCGCAGCGCACCTGCGTGCGGATTAGTCACCATCACGGAGACGACCCAGCATGATGGGTAGTCCTCGACAAGGCACGGTCCGAACGCTGTATCGATTGGAGAGGATTGCCGCGGACGGTACTCAATCTGCATCACTGCCAACTTCTGCTCGATGGACACTGGCTGCACCCTCGCTTGATCAGTCCACGGATGAATGATGTACTTCTCAGTTGGCAAGTGCTGCACCGATGTCATGATCCAGCCCTTCCGACCCAAAGGAGTAACTGGCGTGTTCCACACTTCCTTCTCTGACCGCGGAGATTGCACGGTCTCAAACTGAATCCCCGTGGGGATGTACTCAGGCGTCCACGTCGCGGCCTCGGCATCGGCGCGCTTCACCGCAAATGCGCGCGGCTCATCTCCGAGGTAGCCGAGCAGCACCAATGGCAGACTGTTACGGATCGCCATCTCGCGCTTCTGCCCCTCCTCTGCCGTGATCCCACCAGCCTTCACTCTTTGCTGCAGCCGCTCCAATGTCTTGGCATCAGCTTCACTGGGAGGTGCGTATCTCGCCTCCACAAGCGCGAAATCCGTCAGTGGGCGCACCGGCAGCGTCTTAGTTGGCGCACCCTGCCACGCCATCAGTCCAACTGCCCCCATGGCCAAGGCCAACAAACTCGAGAGATGATTTGTCCCCTGGCGCATCACCAGCAGTGTACTGAGCGGCGTGTCCGCTCTCGTTACCTCGTTTTCAGACTTCGCTAAATCCGCTGTATCCTGTACCGATGAAAGGCACATTTGCGGAACTTGGGATCGGGCCGGAGTTGCTTGCCGAACTGTTGACGCTTGGCTATGAAGAGCCAACGCCGATTCAGTCGGCGGCGATTCCGCCATTGCTCGAGGGCCGCGATCTGCTCGGTCAGGCTGCGACGGGAACCGGCAAGACTGCGGCATTCGCATTGCCGATTCTGCAGCGCATCGGTCGCAGCAAACCCCAGTCTCTCAAACCACCTGCTCTGGTACTGGTGCCGACTCGCGAACTAGCAGTTCAAGTCTCCGAAGCGATCCATCGTTACGGCAAAGGGCTGAACAGTTCAGTCGTACCTATATATGGAGGTCAGGAGTTCTACCGGCAGATTCAGGCTCTCAAGCGAGGCGCCCATGTGGTGGTAGCCACGCCCGGTCGCGCCCTCGACCACCTGCGGCGCGGCACTCTGGATCTGAGCGCGTTGCAGATGCTCGTGCTGGACGAAGGCGATGAGATGCTGGACATGGGATTCGCCGAGGACTTGGAACTTATCCTCGACGCGACTCCGCCGACACGGCAGACGGCTCTGTTCTCGGCCACGCTTCCCCCCCGCATCGCTTCGATTGCTGAGCGGCATCTCAAGAATCCCGCGCGCATCCTGATTCCGCGCGATAGTGCCACCAAGGGCTCCATGCCCAAGGTGCGTCAGATTGCATATATAGTTCCGCGCGCTCACAAGATCGCCGCTCTCGGTCGCGTGCTCGACCTTGAGTCACCGAAGCTCGTGCTCATCTTCTGCCGCACCCGCATCGAGGTTGATGAACTGGCGGACCGACTCTCGGGCCGCGGTTACCGCGTGGAGGCGCTGCATGGAGGCATGACGCAGACTGAACGCGACCGAGTAATGAAGCGCGCCCGCGGGGAAATGGTGGACCTGCTGGTTGCCACCGATGTCGCGGCTCGCGGCATTGACATCGATCACATAACCCATGTGGTGAACTTCGATGTTCCCGCATCACCGGAGTCTTATGTGCACCGCATCGGTCGCACGGGGCGCGCCGGTCGAGAGGGAGTGGCGATCACACTCGCTGAGCCGAGAGAGCATCGACTTCTGCGCAACATTGAGTGGGCAACCAAGCAGAAGTTCGCCATCTCGACGGTGCCTTCGCCGACTGATGTCAGAGCACGGCGGCTTGATCTGACAAAGGCTGCCATTCGAGATGTCATACTGGCGGGTGACCTCAACAGTTACCGCGTGGTGGCGGAGGCGCTCTCTGACGAGTTCGATCCTATGGATGTCGCCGCCGCAGCAGTGCGCATGGCTCACGAAGCATCGGCGGGTGATGCCGCCAGTGAAGATGATGTTCAGATCCCCGTGATCGAGAGTTTCGCGAGGCCCAAGAGTGCACCGTACGGCCGCGCGGGCGGATCAGGTGGATCAGGTGGATCAGGTGGCGCGGGCGCGCCCTACTCGCTCAAGCGGGATTCGCGCGGCGGCGATCGCAAGTATGTGCGCGATGATCGCGCAACGCCCAAGAACGATCGCGGTGCTCCGAAGGGAGATCGTGCTGCTCCGAAGTTCGATCGGACTGCGCCCAAGGGCGCTCATGGCGCTCCCAAGTTCGACCGCGGTGCACCCAAGAGAGACTCGGGCAAGCCGGAGATGGCCCGCGATCCCGCTCGTGAAGACAACGCCTCGAACCTAGTGCGAGTCTTCATCGGTGCCGGCACCAAGATGGGAACGCGCCCTGCAGACCTGGTGGGCGCCATCGCCAACGAGGCCAAGATCAACCCCCGAGGCATCGGTGACATTCAAATCACCGAGACCTACTCAATCGTTGAGCTCCCCGAGAGTTCAGTCGATCATGTCATACAAGCTCTGCGCCTGGCCACCTTGCGCGGTCGCAAGGTCAAGGTTCACCGCGACAACGGCACACGCACCTAGCACCGGACAGCTCAACCTCTAAGTAGGAGGGGAACATGGCAACCGTAAAGAAACCCGTCAAGTCTGCGGTGAAGTCTGCTGCTGCACCCACCAAGCCCGTGCGTGGTTCTTATACAACGGTAAAGCAGTATCTCGACATGCTGCCACCTGATCGCCGCGCGACGATCACGGCAGTACGCACCGTCATCCTGAAGAATCTCCCCAAGGGTTATCAAGAGGGGATTCAGTACGGCATGATTGGCTACTGCATACCGCACTCTATCTATCCAGCGGGATACCACTGCGATCCCAGGCAGCCACTGCCCTTCGTCGGCCTCGGTTCGCAGAAGAACTACACAGCCCTTCACATGATGTGCGCATACTTGAACCCGGAGTACCACCGTTGGTTTCAAGCGGCATGGAAACGCTCGGGCAAGAAACTGGACATGGGTAAGGCATGCCTGCGATTTCGCAAACTCGAGGACATCGCGCTAGATGTGATCGGCGAGGCGATCGCCAGAGTGCCCGTACGCGATTACATCGCGCATTACGAGGCCGCCATCAAGAGGGCCAAGCCGTCGCGCCCAGCAAAGTCCGCGCGGCGCTGACCGCGACTGCGCCCGGTGATCGCCAGCACAAGCATCGATCGAGCGGCATCGACATCCCCGGCAGCTGCAAGATCGAGCAGCTTTGTCAGGCTCTCATCGTCCATTGTCAAACTTTACCAAGCATGCGCCATAACCGCAGCGTGGCGACTAGGACACTTCGTCCCAAATCCGACGCTGATGTGTCTCTTGGAGAAACACCGAACCGATCACGAAGGTGACCGCGGCGATACCGATGGGGTAGTAAAGCCCGGCGTAGATGTTGCCGGTGCTCGCAACTACATATAGGCCTATTACGGGGAGCAGTCCGCCGAACACTCCATTACCGATGTGGTACGGCAATGAGAGTGCGGTATAGCGAATCCTCGCCGGGAACGCTTCTACCAAGTATGCAGCGATCGGCCCGTAGACCATCGCCACCAGAATCATCTGCGCAAAAATGAGCCCGACTAGGAACCATGCCTGTGATGAGGATGCCAGTGTGCCCAGACCCTGATATGTCAACACCTCCGGCGCGGGAGCTAGGCTCCCATCGACGAGAGCTTGCGGGATGAGGCTCGTCGCTCCCGTGATCGGGTTGCGCTGGGAACTCACAGTAACCACTCCCGATCCCGCCGCGTATTGCATCGCCTGGTAGATGGGGATGTAGGAGAGCGCAGCAAGCAGACACCCAGCCATCATGAGGCGTTTGCGCCCGAATCGATCGGAGAGACTGCCCATCAGCACAAAGAGCGGCATCCCAAGGAGCAGCGCCGCAGCGACGATGTAGTTGGCGGAGGTCGCATGCACCCTGAGGATTGTCTGCATGTAGAAGAGGGCATAGAACTGGCCCGTGTACCAAATGACTCCCTGACCCGCGGTCGCGCCCAGCAGCGAGACCAGAACCACCTTCAGATTGCGCCACTGGGTAAACGCCTCCCTTAGCGGCCGAGCTGATGTCATGCCCCTGCTCTTGATCTCCTCGAAGATCGGCGACTCCTTCATGCGCAAGCGGATATAGAGCGAGATCCCCACTAACACAATGGAGATAAGGAATGGCACGCGCCAGCCCCAGGCCTTGAACGCTTCAATACCCAGGATGTTCTGCACCACGATTATCACGATGAGCGAAAGGAACAGTCCCAGCGTTGCCGTGATCTGAATGAAGCTGGTATAGAAGCCGCGCTTGCCATCAGGGACATGCTCGGCGACATAGACCGCAGCGCCACCATACTCGCCGCCCAGCGCCAGTCCCTGAAGAACGCGTATCAACAGGAGCGCGATGGGAGCCGCCACCCCGATAGTCGCATAGGTGGGAAGCAGGCCCACAAGGGCAGTCGCAGCACCCATGATGATGAGGGTCACCAGGAATGCATACTTGCGTCCTACGAGGTCACCGATGCGGCCGAACACCAGGGCACCGAAGGGTCGCACGATGAATCCCACAGCAAATGTTGAGAGATAGGCGATCAGTGCCAGCGCGTCGTTACCACTGGGATAGAAGAGCGGCGCGATGATGGTGGCGAGGCTTCCGAAAATGTAGAAGTCGTACCACTCAATCATCGTCCCCACGCTCGAAGCTGCGATGACCCGCCACAGACTGGTGCGTTGGTTCTCGCGGGGCGCGCCCTGTGCGCCGGATGAATGATCAACAGTAGCGCCGCTCGGCATTCGCATGGAGACTACGCGTGGGTGGCGTATCCCCCACTTCACATGTCCCCCACCGGCTCGACATCGAAACTGCTGCGAGAACCCGTAGTATCAAACTAATGACCATCACCCTTTCCCGTTCGGCAATCAACTCATGAAGAACCAATCATCAAGACTGTTTGTGGCCAGTTGTCTGGCCCTCATCGTGACGGCCATGAGTTTCGCGCTGCGCGGCGGCGCCACCGGTGCCTGGACAGACGAGTTCGGTCTCTCCAATGAACAGGTCGGCTGGATAAACGGCACCGCGTTCTGGGGCTTCACCTTGGCGATGGTGTTCGGCGGTCCGCTATGCGACGCGCTGGGCCTGGGCCGAATTGTGGGCATCGCTCTGGTGGGTCATCTGGTGGGAATCCTCCTGACCATCTTCGCCTGGGACTACTGGAGCCTCTACGCCGGCACCTTGATATTCGGCATCGCCAACGGCTCAGTCGAAGCGGCCTGCAATCCGCTGGTGGCAACTCTGTATCCGCACGACAAGACCACACGGCTGAACAAGTTTCATGTCTGGTTCCCCGGCGGCATTGTCATCGGCGGACTGGTGGCCTTCGCGCTCGGTCGCATGGGACTGGGATGGCGCGTGCAGTTCGCCTCCATGCTGCTTCCACTGCTGGGGTATGCCTGGCT
>SIAA01000070.1 GCA_009692045.1 Phycisphaerales bacterium
TGCGCTTCAAAGACCAGTTTCCCATTCACCAGCCCCTGCGTCTTGCTTATGAATCGGCGCGGCTTGAAGGAAATCTCTTTGGCAATGATTATGAAGGTGTCGCCTGGCACTACCTGCCCGCGGAACACTGCCTCATCGCACCGGGTGAACCCCAAAAACCCCTTGATGCGGCCCGATCCCGTCATCAGGAAACTGCAAAGTTGCGCCGCTGCTTCGATCATGAGTACCCCGGGGTAGAGAGGGCGGCCCGGAATATGGCATGGAACCCAGAACTCATCCTCTCTGACAAACTTCCTGCCCACGCCGCTCATTCCCATTTCGCCAATCCAGATGACTTCATCCAACTGGCGCATGGCTCCTACTTGGAGAACTAGCGCATCAATTTCAGCCTTGCCGGCCGCGGTAGCCGTCATATCTAGCTTAGAAAGGTCGATTAGTAGGTTATTTGCCAACTAGAAGTTCTCATTTTTGGAGTACACAATGTTGCTACTTTAGTGGATAATAACAAGTGCCATTCCACGCTTGTTTTGGACATGGCGAGGGCTAAAGTTGTTCGAGGCTGCCATGGCTGACCGATACGGCGTAAGGTTCTTACTTCGGCAAGGAGCAAACAACATGATCATGGACATATACGCGAAACTGCAGAAACTGGTGAACGATGCCCGCGAGGACATTGAAAAGGCGGCCGGCGGCAATCAAGCTGCGGGAACCCGTGCGCGCAAGGCAATGCAGGAGATCAAGGCGGCATCGCAAGAGTTGCGCGAGGCCGTTCTGACAGCTCGCGAAGAACCCAAGCCCTGAGTCCTAGCTAGCGTTGCTCTTAACCAGCGCTAGGCAGGCTCGAAACTTGGGGTGGGTAGCGTCGCCCAGCAGTTCATACACAACGGACATCGATCCGGTCGGGGTGCTTCCCGCCATTTCCATGCGGCGGAAGGCTGGCTCTATCGCAGTTGCGTCTCCCGATGAGATGGCATCAGTGGCGTGGAAGGGCTGCCAGCCATTGGCTGCAAGATCGAGCACTGTTTGCAAGATGCAGACATGTGCCTCCCATCCGCAGACCACGATTCGTGGGCGCCGATGCTCATTGAGCCACTCGTGAACTTCGGGAATGAACGCGCTGAACTTGGTCTTGTCGAAGCGCGTTGCCGCCGCCAAATCCTGTGCAAGACCAGGCACGGTTGAGCCGAGTCCTTTGACATAGTGTTCCGTGACGCAAACCGGAATGTCGAGAGTGCTGGCGGCTTGAGCCAGAAGTCGGCATGCCCGCACAGTTCGATCGCCATTGTGAATCGTGTTGAGCAGTCCCGTCTGAACATCTACTACCAACAGAGCTGTTTGCGCGGGGACTAGTCGGGAAATGGGCATAGTGGTGAGTTGCTAGATGCGAACCGGAGTTTCGCTGGCCAGATGGGCGCGGTAGCTCGCGCGAACTGGTTCAACGACCTCGCGGATGAACGAATCAACTTGATTGGCAGCGATTCCGGTGTGTGCTGCAGCAACCAGCAGTTTGCTGATGTCGATCTTGGCAAAGATTGGGTCGCTCTGCAGGCGCTTCACCAGATCATTGGCGCCGCCCTGTTCCTTGACGATGCGCGCTGACTCCTGACTGTGCTTGCGGATGGCGCTGTGAGCATCCTGCCGGTCTGCCCCGAGGCGAACTGCATCCATCAGAACCTCCTCCGTGAGCATGAATGGAAGCTCACTTTCGAGTCGGGCCGCGATCTGCCGCGGATAAACCACGAGCCCGCCTAACACGTTGGCCATGACATCGAGGGCGCCGTCGAGTGCCAAGAATGACTCGGGAATGGTGAGTCGACGATTGGATGAGTCATCGAGGGAGCGCTCGAGCCACTGCGTGCTCGCAGTAGCGAGTGCACTTGCGGGTAGAGCCATGACGAATCGCGCCAGGCCGCAGGCGCGTTCGCAGCGCATGGGATTGCGTTTGTAGGGCATGGCACTCGAGCCAACTTGGTCAGCCTCGAATGGTTCCTCTAGTTCTTTCAGATTGGCGAGGAGACGGATGTCGGTGGCGCACTTGTGCACCGCGGCGGCCGCAACAGCCAGCGCCGAAAGAATCTGGGCGTCAACCGCGCGGGGATAAGTCTGTCCGCAGGCCAGCCAAAGTCGCGATGGGTCCCAGCCGAGGTGTTGGACGAAACGCTTCTCCAGTTCGGCGACTCTGGTGGAGTCTCCTTGAAACAGCGCCAGATACGAGGCTTGCGTTCCAGTTGCTCCCTTGAGACCGCGCAGGCGCAGCTCGGTCAACCGCACTTCGATATCGCTGAGAGAGAGGGCAAACTCCTGTGCCCACATTGTGGCTCGTTTGCCCACGGTGGTGGGTTGCGCTGGTTGATAGTGGGTGAATCCCAGAGTTGCGGTGGCGCGGTGCTTCGCAGAGAAAGTTCCCAGTCGATCAATCACGATGGCGAGCTTGCGAGCGATGAGCTGGAGCGCGTCGCGCATCAGAAGCAGATCGGCATTGCACACCACATCTTGGCTGGTTGCGCCCAGATGAATGATGGGGCGTGCCCGCGGCGCGGCATCGCCCAGGGTATGCACATGAGCCATCACATCATGCCGCAGCCGCGCCTCATGCTCCTCGGCCCGGGCGAAGTCGATGTCGTCTAGATGAGCGCCAATCTCGGCAACCTGCTCCTGGGTGACAGGCAGTTTCATTTCCATCTGGGCGCGGGCGAGGGCGTGCCAGATGCGGCGCCAGGTCGAGTAGCGCCGCTGCGGGCTGAAAATGGCGCGCATGGCCGCGCTGGCGTTGCGCGTCTCCAGAGCCGATCGATAACCGTGATTGGGATCACTCATGGGGCGATCCTCTCTTCTGATCCAGCCAAAAGGCGAGCAATGTTGGCGCGGTGCTTGATGACGACAACCGCGCCGAGAAGGAAGGTCACGGTGATGTTAGGCCAGGCGGCTCCGAGTCTGGCGGCGATGGCATCATCGCGCGATCCGCCGAGCGAGGCCCACGTCGCTGCGAAGACGGGGAGCAATGCAGCAGCAGTGACGGAGCCCAGTGACACGAAGCGACTTACGCGAACTACCGCGGCCCAGATGGCGAAGGCCACGAGTGCCGGGATTGTCATGGCTGGCCACATCGCCATGAGGGCGCCGAATGCCGTGGCGACTCCCTTGCCACCCTTGAACTTCACCCACGGGCTGAAGATGTGCCCGAGCATTGCTGCCGCGGCGATCGAAAGCCAGGTTGCCTGATCGAGCGGAGCGAGAGTCTGATTAGCCGAGTGAAAGTAGCCCGCCCATGCACCCACAGTTGCGGTCGGAAGGGCACCTTTGAGAAAGTCGAGCACAAAGCAGACATATCCGTAGCGCTTTCCCAGCACACGGCCCACATTCGTGGCGCCGATGTTGCCAGAGCCGTGCTGGCGGATGTCTACTCCCTTTGTGCGTGCAATGATCAGGCCGAACGGGATGCTCCCGAGCAGGTAGGCGCAGACGAAGGCTGTGACCCATGAGGTCAGATCCATGGGCTCGATTCTAGGGTTTATTCACAGCCCAGCAGTTGGTCGCACCCGTGGCGCACATCCGCCACGGCGATGCGATCCACCGTGCAGTGCTTGGGAAGGTTGTCAGCGGTGAGAGATGCGGGCAGGAAGGGCTGGGAAAGGAGCAGCTTTTCCCGAGTCCCGCTCATCAGAGTCCAGCGATAATCGGTGGGACCGAAGAGTGTTACTGTCGGCGTTCCGAAGGCGAGACCGATGTGGCGCGTGCCCGTGTCATTGGTGAGCAGGATCGCGGCATGGGCGACGATGGTTTTCAATGTGGCGAGTGTCAGTCCACCGGCAACGAGATTGATAGTGGGGACACGGCACTGCGCGGCGACCTCACTGACGAGGGCAGCCTCGCTAGGTGCACCCGAGAGAGTCACGGCGAGTCCGCGCCCGTGCAGATGCTCAGCCAGACGCGCGAATCGATCCGCGCTCCACCTCTTGGCAGGATTGTTGCCACCAGGATTGAGAACACAGTAGCGCGCGGGTAAATCTGCAACGAAAGGAGTGCGACACTGGCTCGGCTCACCCATGTTGCTCGCATCGGTGTCACTTGCCGGTGGGAGGTAGAGACTCCGATCTGCTATCGGCTCACCGAGTGCCCATTCTCCCAACGCCGCATACCAATCCAGGGTGCTGGTAGGGAGTGATGACTTGACCGTGTGATGAGCGTGAGTGAGCAGCAAAGCTCGGCCATCGCGCGCCCAGCCGCAGCGCACGGGCGCGCCCAAGGCACGCGCGGTCAAGGCGGCGCGCATACTGTTGGGGAGGAGCAGACATGCCGAGTCACGCGGAACTCCGGCGTGCCTGATTTCTCTAGCAGCGCGCCATGGTCCGAGCAGACCTTTGCCCGATGTGTGAACAGTCTTCCATGGAGCGCCCGGGCCCTCAAGCAGGCCTGCCAAAGGCCTGGGGATGGCAAGCCATAGAGTTTCGACTCTTGTGGCGATGGCGCGGAGTACCGGGGTGGACATGACGCAGTCACCGAGCCATGTCGGCATGATCACTAGAGCCGACTTGGCGCCGACGAGCGGCCCAATCGGTTGCTTGCCCCGCGCTTCGCTCACGATCCGCCCCAGAGACTTCCGCCAAACTTGCCGCGGTACCACTGTTCCGTGGTCCGTCTCAGCTCTGCTGCAAACACGACTCCCACGATTGACTCGCCGATGAGAGTGGCGCGGACACATGAGCGCGAGATGGTGATTGACTCGAGCGTGACCCCGGCTCGTTCGGCTATGCCGGTGGCGTTGCTCTTGATCATCGACTTCGCTGCCTCATCATTGAGTCCGGCTGCGGGATCATCGAGGCGCGCGCCAGCGAGAGCGCGCAGCAGCACTGAGGTGCGCGGCCGATCGTCAGTACTCGCGAGAAATTCAATGCGCGCGGCCGCGTGTTTCATGTCAGGTTCTATGAAGTCAGCCGAGCTCTCGCTGCGAAGATCAGGGGAACCCAAGCGAATGGTTCGACATCCGGCGGCGCTGCCGGCCTCGGCATCGCGCTCGGCATCACCGATCATCCAGGATCGTCCGAGATCGATGCCAAACTTTGCGGCGGCCGCAAAGAGCATGCCGGGAGCTGGCTTGCGCCACGGATGAGCCGCTCGGTATCGCTCTACCGAGGCGTCCGGGTGGTAGGGACAGTAGTAGTAGGCGGCTATAAGTGGTGGAGACGAGTGTCGGTGGCCTGCGTCCGCTTCGAATGTGCCATCAGGACCGATGGTCGGAGAGGGAGTCATGGGGGTTTGCAGCGCTTCCGCGAGCAGCTGGGCAATTCGGGCGTGCACCCGCGGTATGTCAGACTCAGTGAACGCTCCGCGTCCAACTCCGGCCTGATTAGTGACGACAATCAAGGCGAAGCCCGCTTTGTGGAGCGACTTCAATGCTTCCGCAGCGCCCTCGGCCAGCCGTACTCCAGCGGGATCGCCCAGATCTCCACCATTCACGATGATGGTGTCATCGCGATCGAGGAAGACTGCGCTCTGCACGGGTACATGCTAGTGGGATGAGTCCCCGAAGGCTGCGCCGGGGTCGTTTGACGCGGGATTGTCGAATGGTCTACGGGTATGAGAATGTTCCGAAATGCAAAACATTGAATACTAGGCTGGTCAACTTGCCAGATGACGAGCATACTAAGGCTATGAATGTTGCCATGATTGTCAAAGCAATCATCATCGCCTGCTCGCTCGGCGCCGTGAATGCCTTTGCGGGAGTAGTGGTCAACGCCAACTGCGAAACGAATTTGAATGGCTGGAGTCCGCGTGACGGAATCCCAACTGGAGTTCCACCGATCGTTCTGACTCCTGCGTTGA
>SIAA01000071.1 GCA_009692045.1 Phycisphaerales bacterium
GAGTGCGCCGCTGCCGCGCTAGAGCTGCGCCGTCTCTTCGCCCGATACTCCGTGGCAACGATGCTGGCTCGCTGGACCTCAGCCCTCGAAAGTCGCCCGAGCGGTTCCCCCTTCGATAGCGGCGATCTCCACCGCTTGGCGCGTCTGCAGTTGGAAGTCGGAGCCCGCGAGACTGCCGGCGACAGCCTGGAGTCAATCGTTGACTCGCTCACCGAGCTCAGAGTTCAGGATGTTCCGACCGAGGTCATTCATGCAGTGAACATCCACCAGGCGAAGGGCCTCGAATGGGACATCGTGATCTTCGTGGACGGGGAGAGTCAAAACTCACAACTACCAGAACTGGCGGTGGCGCGGGGCGGCAAGTATTCGCTGGACACTGCGGATGATGTCGCGCCCTACATGGGTGCTGGACTCGCCTGTGAGCCAGTTGCGAGCGCGCTCTGCTCGAGCCAGCGATTCAACTATCAGGGTCTTCTGAGCGAACTGTATGTGGCTATTACCCGGGCGCGCCGCGGCTTATGGGTGGTTCTTGCTGCGGCTGATCCCCCAGCTGCCGAGGAGGAGGGCAAGAAGAAACCTTCTAAGGCTGCCAAGACGCCGGTCAAAGAGATCACTAGAACTCTGGGCGGAATTCTTAGACACGCGCTAACAACTCTGCCGATCGCAGGGCATTCCACTCATCCTCTCAATAGCGAGTCGTGGGTAGATGATGCCGGGACTGCTTCGGCATCAACTAGTTCAGGAGAACCCCAGCCGACGGTGGCGATCACGCCGCCCATGCCCGGCAAGCCAACTCACGCCAAGCAGATGTTCCGCAAAGCACGCAGCCCCTCGCAAATGTCTGATCTCGAGAGCACACCAGATGCGGACATCCATGCAACTGAGTCCGAGCAAGACCCTCTCGCTAACTCATTCGGTGCCAGCAACGCTGCTGCACTTCTCAGAGGCAAAATCGCCCACGGTGTGTGCGAGTCGATCGAGTGGAGCGATGAGTGGCAAGCCGCTGCGCCGGATCTACTTCTCCGTGCTCAGCTGATCGCTCCCCTGCTGGCCACAGCGGACTTGAACTCAATCATCGACGATGTGGTGAAGCAGGTGCGTGCGCCGGCAATCGCCGCTGCTCTTGCTCGTCCCATCTCCCCCAGTGGGGTCCCGCCCATCGCAGTGAGAGAGAGAACATTTCTTCACATAGACGAGAGCGGCGCTCTCATCCGAGGCGCCATCGACAGACTCGTCCTGCACGGGTCGCCCGGCTGCTGGGACAAGATTGAGGTATTCGACTTCAAGACCGACTCGCCTCGAACTGCGGGCGACGATGCTTGGATCAAGGAGAGAGTTGACCACCACCGGCCGCAGTTGCGGGCCTACCGCGAAGCAGTCGCAGCTGAGTATCAGGTAAGTCCCTCCAAAATCAGCTGCACGCTGCTCATGCTCGCCACCGGCGAAGTCGCCCCAGTGTCCATGGTTTAGTTGCGAACGAGATCAACTGGGATCATCTCTACCTCCGAACTTTGATGCTCGAGTGATTGCGGCGAATCTGTCGATCGTCCTCTCTGCTTGGACTGGTTGGAGCACCAAATGCGCGCTATCTGCTAGCCCCAGTTTTACCGGGGTTTTTGCCCATGATTTACCGGCGTAAACGGCTCAGCGATCGCGAGGATTTGCTAGAATGACCAGCCGCAAATCGCATGGCTGTGACCACCGAAAATCCTGACTCCGCTGGGGCTCCTCGCGACCACATTATTGAGCAGGACATCAACCGCGAGCTGCACGACAGCTACCTCACTTATGCCATGAGCACCATCATGGACCGGGCGCTTCCCGATGTCCGTGACGGCTTGAAACCCTCGCAGCGCCGCATCCTCGTAGCCCTGCACGATCTCAATCTCACCCCCGGTCGCAAGCACATCAAGTGCGCCAAGATCTGCGGCGATACCAGCGGTAACTATCACCCCCACGGCGAGAGCGTCATTTATCCGACTCTGGTCAACATGGGGCAGTCCTGGAAAACGCGCTACATGTTGGTGGACAAGCAGGGCAACTTCGGCTCCATCGAGGGCGACCCACCCGCTGCCATGCGCTACACCGAAGCACGCATGACGGCCGCGACCGTGGCCATGATGGAGGATCTCGACAAGGAAACCGTCGACTTCCGCCCCAACTATGACGATCGACTCATGGAGCCAACTGTTCTCCCAGCGCGGCTGCCCGCACTCCTAGTGAACGGATCGTCGGGCATCGCCGTGGGAATGGCGAGCAGCATGCCGCCCCACAACCTGCGCGAGATCACGGCAGCGATCGTGGCCACTATTGATAAGCCGGAAATCGAGCTCGATGAACTCTTGGCGCTGGTGCCAGGCCCCGACTTCCCTACGGGAGGCACCATAGTGGGGCGACGCGGCATCGCCGAGGCGTACGCCACTGGTCGCGGGCGCATCACGGTGCGCGGCAAAGTACGCCTAGAGAAGGTGGGCGACCGCGATGCCATCATCATCGTGCAGATCCCCTATCAGGTGGTGCAGAGCGCGCTGATTGAAAAGCTTGTTGACTGTGCGCGCCGAGACGAGAAAGAGCCCGCGCGCATTCCCGATATCGCCGACATCCGCAACCATTCGGGGCGCGATGCTCAGACGCGCATCATGGTGGTGCTCAAGAAGGGCGCAGATCCCGCCGTGGTCGAGAGGCAACTCTACGAGTACACGCCTCTGCAGAGCACTTACAGCATCATCAATATCGCCCTCATTCAAGGGCAACCCCGCACTCTCCCCTTCAAATCGCTGGTGCAGGCTCATATCGATCACCGCCGTACTGTGGTGCGTCGTCGCACTGAACACTTGCTGCGGGTTGCCAGGCAGGCAGCCCACAAGCTGGAAGGGCTTATCTACGCCGTATCTGACATCGATGAAGTCATCCGCATCATTCGCGACAGCCGCACCCGTGAGCAGGCCATTGAGCGGTTGATGGAGCGGGCGTTTCGCATCGAGAGCAACCACCCACTGGCCGCCATTATTCCCGCGCGCATCGCCGCCGCTAGCCGCGGTGAGGGAGGCGCTCGCCTCTCCCGTGTACAGGCGGATGCCATTGGCGCCTTGAGGCTTATCCAACTGGTCGGGCTGGAAATCGAGAGGCTGGCCTCCGAGTTCTCGGCACTGCTAACAGAGATCGACGAATACGAAGCAATTCTCGCCGATGACAAGCGGATTCTCGCCATCGTCCGCGCGGAGATTCTGGCTCTATCGGAGCGATTTGGCGATGCACGCCGCACCACCATCGAGGACTCTGATGCCGAAGACTTCGATATCGCGGCTCTGATTCAGGAGCACGAGGTGGTGATCACCATCAGTCATGAAGGGCTGGTGAAGCGCCTTCCAGTTGACACCTACCGCGCTCAGGCTCGCGGAGGCGTGGGAATCGAGGGCTCCGACTCTCGCGACGGCGATTTCGTGGAGCAGATCATCACGGCAAGCACCCACGATGATCTGCTGTGCTTCACTAATACTGGTCGAGTTTTCGTCATAAAGGTATGGCAGATCCCGGAAATGAGTCGCACCGCCAAGGGGCGCGCCATCAACAATTTGGTGACACTGCGCGAGGGCGAATCGATACGCGCATTCCTGCCTATCAAGGACTTCGAGAAGAGCGAAGACTTCCTCTTCTTTGCTACGGCGCAGGGTCGGGTCAAGAGATCCGCCCTCAGGGACTATCGCAATGTGAATCGCAGCGGCATCATCGCCCTCGGACTGAATGAGGGCGACCGGCTGGTAGATGTGATGATCACCCGCGGTGATGACCATGTGCTGCTAGCGACCGCGCACGGCATGGCCATCCGCTTCGAGGAAACCGATGTTCGCATGATGGGCCGAGGTGCTGCTGGAGTTCGCGGCATTGACCTAGAGGAGGGCGACTCGGTAGTAGGTGCGGTGCGCTGCAACGACAACAGCGACTTACTCACGGTCTGCAAGCACGGTCACGGCAAGCGCACGGCGCTCACCGAGTACCTAGTTCACAGTGAGGATGGATCAACTCGGGCTCAGTCCCGAGGTGGCAAAGGGCGCATCGACATTCGCACCGAGGGACGAAACGGCCCCGTGGTTGCCATTCATGAAGTGCTCGAGACAGATCACCTGATGTTCCTCTCGTCGGGCGGAAAGGTGGTGCGCATCGCAGCCGGAACCATCAGCCGCATCGGTCGCAACACCCAGGGAGTGCGTCTGGTTCGCCTTCGCGAGGGTCATGCTCTCACTTCCGTAGCCAAGGTTGCCGAAGAGGGCGAGGCGGAGTCCGCCGCTGATCCCGAGGAAACACCCGACGCTTCCGGCCCTTCTGAGGGACAGACTCCCCCAGCCAAGCCCAGTACCTGAGTTGCTGCGGCTATCCTCTCGCCTATGGCACTAATCGATTGGTCGAATGATGTTTGCATCGCCGAACTGTCGGACGAACCCGCCCTCTCTGATGATCTGAAAGCACTTGCTTTGCGCATGGAGAACGCAGGTGCTACCGGCCCGGCCATCGTGATCAATCTCCAAGAGGTTCATTACCTGAACAGCACCAACATCTCGCAGTTGCTCCGCGTGCGCAAGTTGGCGATTGAGCACAAGCGCGCTCTGTGCATCTGCTCGGTGGGTGACCAACTCTGGGGCGTGTTCCTAGTCACCGGCCTGGACAAGGTGTTTCAGTTCCAATCTGATGTGTCTCTGGCCCTCGCCTGCGTGCAACTGCGGGCCTGACACCGTGCTCTCGCCCTGCTGAGAACCATGCGCCTGCGCCGTAACGATAGCGAGCCGCGGATCGAACTGATCCCGCTGATTGATGTGATGTGCTTTCTGCTCACATTCTTCTTCTATTCGTTCGCCTTCATGGCGCGCATCGAGCTGGTTCCTATGGAGCTGCGCAAGTTCACTACTGGTGTGCGTGCCGAGCCCAAGCCTGCGGCGACCGTGTCCATTGATTTGCAGGGCCGCGTGTTCTTCAATCGTGAGGCAATAAATCTCGATGACCTGCGGCGACTGGCCATGGAAGCAAAGGCTGCCAAGCCTGAGACGGTCATCTATGTGGCCGTGGCGGACGGTCAAGGCAGCGTTGATCGCGCGCCGGTGCTTCAGGATGTCTGGGATCGCCTCAAGGATGTGGGCATGCCTGTCAATATCGTCGGCAAGCCCAGAGATGATCACTGATCCCGCCGCACGCGGCTAGGATGAAATGCATGGGCGAGGCTCGAATGGACAGACTTCCGCTCCTGATCGGCGTAGTTGCTTCGATCCTGCTGCATATCTGTGTGTTTTTCCCCATGGTTTGGATCGGCATCACCGGGTCGGCAGACGGTATGTCGCTGCATGATCCTTACGCCGATCATGATCCCTCTAAGCGGAAGTTTCTCCCCTCGGAGTTGGATAAGCCCAAGCCCGATGAGGAGAACCCAGAGGACGACCTCATCAAGCCAGGCATTGACGATGGTGCCGAGAACAAGATGACTTGGATCGGGTACGACCAGTATGAGGAGCATCTTGCGCGACTCTCCGAAGTTGAGCAGGCAGCATTCACGGAAGCGCCATCGGGCCCAGGCGCGCCAGCTTCGAGGCCACCCGAGTCGTCGCAGGGAACGCCTGTGACCGGATTAGGAGCGGCCGTACCAGAGGCAGTTCTTGCACAGCCCGCGCCGCAGCCGGAGCCCGCGCCG
>SIAA01000023.1 GCA_009692045.1 Phycisphaerales bacterium
AGAATGTTCTCACCATCGGCGCCAACTACTACTTCTCCAAGAACCTCGCCAAGTTGTCCCTCGATGTCGGTGTTCCGCTCAACGCCAATGACCAACCCGGCGGGCCATCTTCATTCGTCTTGGATCAGGGCGCGGGCTGGCTCAACGGCACGGGTCAGCAGTGGAACATTCGCGGGCAGTTGCAACTGGCGTTTTGATGCACCCCTAGCGGGTGGGCCCTGCGCGGCTCAAATCTCCAGCAGTGCCGCTCTAGTGCCGGCACGCTCTAGCAGCGTCGCTATGCGCTCGCTGTGCTTGAGACCGCTCGCACGCACTTCGGCCAGCAGCGCCCGCATCTCCCGATCCTTATGTAGGTAATCGAGGACCACTTCGCCTACCGCTCCCACATCCATGGAGGCAAAGAACTCGATGCCTTCTCGATAGACGATGCGCGAGGCGAGGCTCTTGGCAACAATCCAGTGCAGGTAGGGAGTCGGAAGGCCGGTGAAGAGCGCCTCGCCCACCGTGGCGAACAACTTGGGTGGCATGTGCTCAAGTACAACTTGCCGAACGAAACCGGCCGAGTCA
Source organism: Phycisphaerales bacterium (assembly GCA_009692045.1). Classification (GTDB taxonomy): domain Bacteria; phylum Planctomycetota; class Phycisphaerae; order Phycisphaerales; family SM1A02; genus SYPI01. Next base: position 568 of record SIAA01000023.1, read on the forward strand.
GCTGGCCAGTCGGTCATCGACTTCTCAATGGCATCCGCGGCAGAGTTGATTGCCCGCGACAGTCGCACCGAGAGTTCGGGGAGCGGTATCCCCGGATGCCGCTTGGCTTCTCCCAGAAGCAGAACTGCCTCCCGTTTGGCGAAGCCTCGAAGTTTCTCCAGCACCTCAGCCACGAACTCGCTCTTGATAGCAAGGAAGCCCGCCTCATCAAGAAGCATGCTGGCGCCGATCTCATAAGACGAGCAGATCACGCCGCACTTGTTGGCGGAACTGTCCTTGAAGATGAGAGCGCCCGCCTCGCCGAGACTCACTCGCGCTTCGGGAGTCAGATAGAGATTCGCGCCTTCCACGATGAGCCCGCTGCTGGGCGCACCGCTAGGAAGGAGGAACTCGCGCCAGTTGCGTTCATTGATGGTTGACGGTCGTCCGCCGCCGGGGATGAAGGCATCTGCCACCACGCGGTTGTGCATGGAGTTGCGCAGAGCCGCTCCATCGGGAGCACTGAGGGGCACGATGCGTCCGGCGCGTGACAGTTTCGCACAGTTGAAGTGAGCGATGGGAAGCCCGGCCACAAACAGCCGCTCCAGTTCCTCGAGATTCAGCCCCTCGGGATCCTCGCCGCTGCCACTGCCGTCGGCGACACCAACCACGCGGGCGTTATCCCCATAGTCGCGCCGCAGAATCTTCATCATGTTTCCGGCGACATCGCCATCGGGGCCACCGGTGATCTTGACAGTGAATCGCTGCTTGGATGGGTCGATCCCGCGCGCCAGCAGCCCGATGCGAAGGAAGACATTCACGCCTTCACTGGTCACGCCGTAAACCTTGTGATTGATTCCCGCACCCGGCTTGCTCGACATGAAGGCGCCGGGCAGCGGGTACTTTCGATAGCGAGCGCGGGCAACAATCCAGTCGATGTGGTCGGGCGTGATGTTCTCGTCAGGTCCGAGATAGATGAACTCCTGCTTGCTGCAGCGATTCACCAGAGAGGATTTCACTGCGGGATCGACGGTGATCAGGTCGAGTAGGCAGTCCACGAACGCCTTCACACACCGATTGGTTTCGGCAGCCGGGTCGAGGAGAATCGCCGCCTTGGCTCCACCCTCAGGAATGTCCTTGTTCTTCAACTGTTGCGCCGACGCTAGTCCGTAGACCTCGTCATACAACCGCTCTGATTCCCGCTCGAACTGAGCCGTCGAGCTCGGACGCACAACTCTCAATCCACCACGAGCGATCTCCTTGAATCGGGCGTGGAAACCGTTGAAGCCTCGACCATGAACGAAGTAAACGCCATAAGGCAGATCGGGTCGGCGCTCGGCACGCAGCAGGGCGGGGTCGATCCGCATTGCCAAGCCCAGCCGCTTGGAGAGGTAGTAGTTAGTGACTAGGCAGGAATCGATGGCGGCCATGAGCCCGCGCAGGATGGAGCGTGTGGCATCACTGTCGCTGCGCGCGTCGATTTCGGCATTGGCAGAATCGCGTCTGCGGTTGAACTCGGCATCCGGGAGGGGCGCTGCCGGATTGAATCGATCCAGAAACAGCTCGATGCCGCTCAGAGTAATCGTCAGGTTTGATTCGAAGGTTACGAGCACCCGGTCACGGGCAAAGGCGAAGGGGTTGATCGGGGAGAGCGCCTGATGAACCAGCGCCGCAAAGGCGTGAATCGCCTCGGACTTGGCCAAATCCAACTGGGGATGGCGCCCGGCAAACTCGATTACGCGAAAGTCGATCCACTTGATGCGCATCAGGTCACGGGCGGCTCTCTTCCACAGGTCACTCGACTCGTCGATGGGCACACCCTCTGAGGTCTGAACCACGAAGCCAAGAAAGGTGACGGACCCGTGGTCGGGGTCTGGCACTAGATCGAGGTAGGCGCGCTGAATGGAGATTCCGGCGCGTGCCAGCACGATGGCCACCCGCTCCAGCATGGTGCGGGTGCGGGCATTAGCCACCGCGATAGTGATCCGTGACTGGGTGGGATCAGACTCAGACTCAAGGTGCACCAGAGCTTGATCGGTGCCGCTGACAGAGAGATAGAAGCCGCGCTGCTGAGTGAGGCGATAGGGGCTGAGGGTGAGCACATACTCGGCGGCGCACTGGTGCAAGAAGGCGCGCAGCGCTTCGGTGTCGCAGTTCGAGTCCCGCTGGCGCGCGTAGGCGATCACTTGCTCCACCTTGGCGGCTTGCTTGACATCCTTGCCGTCGAAGGGCACGCGTTCACCAAACTCGAATGTGTCCAGCACCAGTGTTCCATCCGCCGAGGTATGGATCTTGGCTGATCGAAGCGATGCGTCCATTGGCAGGGTGGCGACTATCTCCGCGAGAATCCCGGGGCGATTTGCCGGGCGCAAAGCAGTCATCCTTCGCCCATCCTCACTGCGAAGTATCAGGTCCAGGGGTCTGCCGGAGTTGCGTGCGGCAATGATGGCGCGCAGATGAGCCCGCTGCTCATCCAGCGATGTGTCCTGGAAGTACATAGAGGGCATCTGGGCGAGGAACCAAGGCACCACGCTTTCAGCAGTGGAGCGGAATCCATCGACGAGATCGGATACCAGATGCGAGGGCGAGGCGGGCAGATCATTGCTCGGGGCAGTCGGGGCCATAGACCCTCTATAATCGCATGAACCGGCACTCTTGGGCAACCGCCCCTAGCCGCCAAAATGAGCCACTTTACTCTGACAATCGGCAACTTTGACGGTGTCCACCTCGGCCATCAGGCACTGCTGGAGCGGGCGCGCGCCGAAGCCAATGGTGGCGATGGCAATAACAGCGCAAAGGTGATCGCGATTACTTTTGATCCGCTCCCCGAGGCGGTGCTATCGAACACCCCTCGTCCGCTTCTAACTCGCGTTGACGAGCGCGTTCGACTGCTCAAGGAGTTTGGCGCTGATGAAGTGGTGATTGTTCCCTGCGATCGCACGCTGCTGAACCTAGAGCCCGAGAAGTTCATCGAGTCGCTCCGCGCTCGTTTCCCATTTGGCAACATCGTTGAGGGAGGGGACTTTCGCTTCGGCCGAGGGCGCAGCGCTGGAGTAGCCGAACTGAAAGAGATCGGTCAGCGGTTGGGATTCGCAACTGTCGAAGTGGATGAGGTTCTAGTGCGACTTGAAGATGGCTCCAGCGTCCCGGCTCGAAGCACAACCATTCGCTGGCTGCTGGCGGGAGGCCGGGTTAGAGACGCGGCGCGTGTGCTGGGCCGACCCTACTCGCTGGACGGACTCGTCGTCTCCGGCGACAAGCGGGGGCGCACCATCGGCTTCCCCACCATGAACCTTGACTCGGGGCCTCTGATGCTTCCCGCAGACGGCGTGTACTCGGGGTGGGGGTCAGTACCTGGAGGGGAGAGACTGAGAGCGGCGATCAGTGTGGGGAACAAACCGACATTCGCATTTGGAGAACTAGGCCGAGCCTGTGAGGCTTATCTGCTGGGAGATGGCGGGCCTCTCGATCGATATGGATTCCGTCTGACGCTATCGTTTGAGCGCTGGATCCGTCCTCAGGCGACATTCCCGGATACAGCTTCACTAGTGGATCAAATCAAGCGTGATGTGCTGCGAGTCGAGCGTGAACTGGAGGGTGTAACCGCGTGAGTCAGAAATACGAGAGCAACAGCTCATTCAGGGAAGTTGCTGCGCGGATTCGCGCCGCGAAATCGCTGGCAGTAACCACTCATGATCGGCCCGACGGCGATGCGATGGGCTCCTCCCTAGCCATCGTGCGCATGGCGCGAGCTCTGGGGCTGCGAGCTGAAGCAGTGCTGACTAAGCCCATTGATCCCAATGTGATGATGCTGGCAAGGCCGGGCGAGATTCGCCTAGCACCACCACTCCCGTCGGCAGATGAGTACGACATCGTGCTGCTCGTTGACACTGGCGCCTGGAGTCAGCTCGAGGGAGTTGCGCCGTGGCTGCGCTCACTCGACTCACGCATCGTCGGTCTGGATCACCACGCCCGCGGTGATGCGGTAGCCGGTACGCGAATCGTGGATGTCTCCTGCGCCTCCGCCACACAGGTGGTTGCTGGACTGGTGGATGAGTTGGGCGTGGACTTCGCCTGGGGCGACCGCGATGGCCACGGCTCCATTGCCGAGGCGTGCTTTGCCGGACTTGCCACCGATACCGGCTGGTTTCGTTTCGCCAGCGCCGACTCACGAGTTTATGCGCTCGCTTCCCGCCTCCTCGCCTGCGGTGTGGACAAGGAGTGGCTCCACATGGTTTTTGAGGAGAGCGAGCGCCTGCCGCGGCTAGGGGCAACGGCGAGAGCGCTCTCATCATGCCGGTTTCTGCCCGGTGGAGATGCAGTGCTGATGTCACTCTCACCAGAAGATTTCCACGTGACAGGTGCGAGTAGTCACGACATCGGGGGCGTGGTCAACACTCCACTGGCAGTTGGCGCGGTGCGCATGTCCATGCTGCTGAGCGAACAGGAACCGGGCATCACCAAATGCAGCTTTCGCAGCAAGCCGCCACTCGACGGGGCACCCTCCTACGATGTGAACGAGTTTGCCGCTCGCTTCGGCGGCGGCGGACATGTGCAGGCAGCAGGGGCGCGCTTTCCGCTCCCGCTCGCGGGTGCGATTGCCAGAATCGAGGCCGAATTTCCCGCGTGCCGAGAGCGAGCGCTCGGTGCCGCCAAAGGTGTGATGCCAGTATCCCAAGGGAGGCCTCGTTGAAGGCGATTCTGTTGAATGTGGTGTCCCTGACAATCATGAGCGCAACTCTGGGGTCATGCGAGCGGGAGAGCCCGGTTCAGTCAGCGGTTCCTCAAACCGACTCTAGTGCTCTGGGCGCGACTGATGTCAATGCAGTGCCGCAACCATCGGCGAACGAGATGACCTCGGTCATCTTCATTGCGGGAATGCACTGCAGCGGGTGCGTCGATGCCATTACTGCGAAGGTGATGGGGATCAAGGGCGTGAGCCGCTGCCAAGTGAGCCTCGAGCAGTCGCAGGCCACGGTGCGAAGCAGCTCAACCCTGCCCGCTGGTGCGATAGAGGATGCCATCAGCCGCTTGGGCTACAAACCAACCCTCGTTTCCTCACGCGCTAGCGAATGACTTCTCGCTCTCGGAGCATGCGCGGGCAGGCATCGAGCAGGGGAGGAAGAATCCAAATGGTGGCGCCAAGGATGGCCATGCTGCCGATGGCGATGATCCAACCGAGGCTGCGGAGACCGCGGTGATCTGCCATGATCAGAGTTCCGAAGCCGATCGCAGTTGTGGCCGCGGTGAGGATTACGGCGCGCCGCGTCCACCCCAGAGAGTGGGCGCTGCCTGACTCGCGGGCGCGGTGCAGTACATGTACAGAGCTGTCAATCCCCAATCCGATGAGCATGGGGATTCCAAAGAAGTTGGCGAGATTCAGGGTGATCCCCGCGATTGCCATGATGCCGAGAGTCCACAGTAATCCCACCATCACCACGCCGATGCAAGCGGCGGTGGCGGCGATGTTCCGAAAGTCGATCCACACCAGCACAGCGACGATGAGGAGTGAACCCAGCGACATCAACAGAAACGCCCCGCGCATATCCAGCAGAGATTCGAACTGAGTGATGGGCACACCGGTTACATGGTTATCGATGCTGCGCGCGGCGGCGACGAAACGCTCCATGGGTTCCATCTCCCACACATCCTCGCGCGGATGAAGGGCTACGAGAAACTGTCCCTGCGGAGAGACCATCTTGGCGCGAAGTGCCGCAGGAAGCGCTGCTCGCAGAGAGTCGCTATCACCCTGAGCCATCTGCACCAGCGCGTGCCGCGCGCGGTTGATTGACTTGGTTGCCAGTGCTCGTGATTGCTCGAAGTCTGACTCGAGGCCAGCCGCGAGATACTCAAGTTGCTTGGCGACCGCTCCTATTTGTGCCGCTTCACCCTCGGAGGCGCTCAATCGAGCTGCAAGTGCCAGTCGATTAGCGGCTCCAGCCGCCCGCTTCGCCGCTGCGTTCACTGAGGTCGCTGATGGCGGAGCAGAGTCATCGCTCTGAGAGTTCGGTGCGCCGAGTTCTTCAGCACCCGCGATCATGGAGGTGGATTCTGTCATGTTGCACTGGGCGAGCACAGGAGCGCTGAACTGAGCTCGCGCCGCATCGCGCTCCGGCGATGAAGGCTCGCAGAGGTCAAACACGCTGCTAATGCTTCCAATGTCTGGATGATTCTGAGCCGCTGCCACCGTTCTGACCGCACTGGCTTCATCGGGGCAGATGGAGGCGGCGAACCACGATGCACTGGCAGAGTCGGCAAAGATTCGCCTCTCCCACTCCACGGAGTCGAGGCTGTCGGCTTGCAGCTTGAGCAGGTTCTGTTCGAAGTGGAGCCATGCGCCCGCCGCTACCGCGGCCAACGCGGCACTGAGGCCAGCTGCAATCAGCAGGAGCCGGGCGTGGCGAGTAAATGCGCTGCCCACGGGCAGGGGATGCACTCGAAGTTCCGTCATCGCCAGCTCGTCTGCGATCGAAATGGGATCACTGACTGTCGAGTTTGCGGTACTCCCCCGAGCCCTTCTGGGGAACGCCACCAGAAGCGCGGGAAGAGTCACCGTCATGGCCAGAGCACAGAGAAGTAATCCAACTCCGGCTATGACGCCCAGTTCGCGCAGCCCTCCGAAGTCTGTGAGCAGCGCCAGAAAGAACACCACGGCACTGGTGGCAGCCCCCGTCCAAGTTGGCGGGCCGGCTCGTATGACCGCCTCTCGCACGGCTTCAGTCCAGAGCATGCGACGGCGCAGCTCGGCAAAGCGCGCAATCACATGAACTCCATAGTCGAGACCGGCTCCCACCAGAACCAGCATGAAGACGGTGCTGAGCAAAGTCAGCCGCCCCACCAGGATGGTTGCCGCTCCATAGGTCCAGGCAAAGGCCGCGACAAATGCCAGAACTGCCAGAAGTGGTTCGCGCACTCCGCGTAGTGCCCACATGAACAGACCGGCAATGATGAGAGTCGCGATGATCGACCCGCGCGTCATGTCGCGGCTGCTGGTAGACAGTTCATCAGCCTGCAGCACCGGCTTGCCCGTGAGTCCGATTTCCAGCTGCCTTCCTGAGGGAGGTGAACTCGCGATGAAACTGCCCGCGGATGAAGTGGTGGGAGGATCGAGTGACTCCTCTACCTCCGTCATGAGAGCGCGAATGCGCGCCAGTGGTGCGGCAATCACCTCTAGTGATGAAAAGTCTTTTTGCGGGAGGATTTCGATAAACCAGATTTTGCCCGTGCGGGATCGAAGGTATTCGGGAGCCGGTAGTGTGAAGATCGGCGCGCTGGCATCACTGGCGTCCCAGGACCTATTGCGGAAACCGGCAGAGGCACTTCCCGCACCAAAGTCGGAGCCCACCACTTGCAGCAGGAGCATCGCATCGGCACCGAGTTGCCTTTGCTCGACAGCGGGGAGGCTGGAGCCAACTGAGAGCAATCGATCCACTTTCTCCGAGGCACTGATGAGAATCCTCTCAAGTTGCGCGGCTTCGCCGTCGTTTCCCTGCCGCACTAGTTCGACGCACGCCCCCGCGGACTCTGCCAGACCCTGCAACTGGGGAAGCGGCATCGCACGGGTGGCAAAGCGCAACTGCTCATCGGGGGTGATGCTCCAGTGAACTTGCGGGAGTTCGTCGATCCGGCCCAGCCCCTTGCCGAGCTCATCAACCGCGCGCTGGGCCAACTCATCGTCGCCATGCGCATCAACGGCGATGTACAGGTACTCGAGATCGCCGAACTCATGGAGGAACTGTCGATACTCCTTCATGAACGGGCGTTCGAGTCCGATCAGCGAGTCGGTGTTGGCATCGAGGGTGAGATGTTTCGCCGCAAGGAGTGCGCCGCTGAGACCGGCAAGCGCGCTGATGCCGATGACCACCCACGGTTTCGTGCAGGCGAAGGAAGCTACCCAGGTAAAGGCGCGGCAGCGTAGCGCAGCTAGAGCATCCACCTTGGTGCTCACTGCGCCTTTGATCCAAAGAGTGCGTTTCGTCCCAAGCCGGCGACTAACTGCCGAACAGGCCCGGCAGTTTGATGCAGTTTGTTCATCGTTGCTGCGAACCCATCGAGGAACCAGCGAACATCGCCGACATCAATGCAAAGTGGTGGAGTCAGTTTCAGGACATCCATGTCGTGACCTGCCACCTGCGTCAAGATGCGATGATCGCTCATCAGGGGGATGACAGTCGCCTGGGTGAACAGGTTTTTGTCAGCAGCGTGAATCAGATCCCAGGCGGCACGCTCCAGCAAGCCTGTTGGCCTGATGAACTCGATTGCCAGCATCAGACCCCGCTGCCGAACTGCGCCGATGGAGGGATAGCGCGGGCGCATGTCTTCGATCCCGATGCGGAGCAAATCGCCCATCGCCGCGGCGCGCGCCGACAGCTTTTCGTCGTCTATTACAGAGAGTGCGGCCAGCCCAGCCGCCATCGCCAGTGTTCCCATTTGAAAGGTGGATGAGTGAATGATGGAGCGGTCGAGCGAAGAAAACACTCGATCCCATACTCCGACGCGGGTCATCACGGCCCCCACGGGGATCATGCCTCCCGAGAGTCCCTTGGATAGCACCAGGATGTCCGGCTCTACATCCGCCTCATGATCGATCCCCAGAAATGCTCCGGTGCGCCCAACTCCTGTCTGCACTTCATCAACTATCAGCAGTGTTCCGAACTTTCGGCATAGCCGCTCAGCAGCCTTGAGCCATCCCGCGGGCGGAATGTGAACACCCTTGCCCTGAATCGGCTCCACTACAAAGGCGGCTACATCTCCCGAGCGCAGCTGGCACTCAAGCTCGGCGAGATCGGCGAATGGCACCTGCCGCGTGCCTGCGATCAGCGGCTCGAAGCCACTTCGAAAAGATGGGCAACCATTCAGCGCCAGGGCGCCGGTAGTGAGCCCATGAAACCCGCGATGACAGGAGACCAGTCCCGCGCGCCCTGTCGCGCACTTGGCAAACTTGATGGCGGCTTCGATGCCTTCAGTACCTGAGTTGGTGAAAAAAACTCGGTCCAGCCCGCGCCCGACACGCCGTTTCAGCTCGCCTGCCAGCGCGCCCGCGAGTGGGGGTGCCTCGAATGCCACCCAGTTCGGCAGCTCCAGCGCCAGTGCATCCTCGATGGCCCGGCGCACAACCGGGTGATTTCGTCCGACATTGCAGACCCCATAGCCACCGATCATGTCTAGGAACTTGTTCCCCGCGCTGTCCCACAGGTGAGGACCCAGTGCCCGCACATAGTGCCGGTCGAAGCCAATCAGGCCAAGAACCTTGGCAAAACGCGGGTTGATGTGCTCGCCAAATGATCGGTCCGCCGCGCCAGCAGCATTGCACTCATCAACAGTCCGCCTAAGGTCAAATGTCACTGCGCCGCGTCCTTGGCTCGTGATCCTACAGATTGCACCGTCAACTCCCCCTCTGACTTGGGGATATAACGCCCCATTATTAGCCAATGATGCGGGTCTCACCTTGCAATGGGTCAGTTTCAATACAGACTTTTGGGACTGTGCTGAGCGGGCGTTGTGGCCTGAGTTATCCTGACTTGTTTCCTCCGCAATCATCGGCGGGTTTTGCCGTGTTGTTGGGCAGATTCGGAACCGATCCTTTATTGAGGTCACCATGAAGTTGTTTCTAAGCATCGTTGTTCTGGCAGTTGCCGCAGCTCAATCGTCTGCGCAGTCTGGCCACTCCGTTGCTAGGCAGTGGAACGAGAAACTGCTGGAGTCAATCCGCCGCGACTTCGCGCGGCCCACGGTGCACGCCCGCAATCTGTTTCATGTGTCCGCTGCCATGTGGGACGCGTGGGCCACCTACGACCAACACGCGCACGCCTTCCTGTTTCCCGAGACTCACGCCTCGGCAGACACGCAGGCCGCGCGTGAAGAATCCATCTCCTTCGCCTCCTATCGGATGCTGCGGCACCGATTCGCCAGTAGCCCAGGCTTCGCCGTCATGTCGCCTCAGTACTTGGCGTTGATGATCCAGCTCGGATACGACCCCAGTGACACCTCGATGACTGGCGACTCCCCGGCGGCGATCGGAAATCGCATCGCGCAGGGAATGATCGCATTTGGATTGGCCGACGGCGCCAACGAGGCCAACTCCTACGCCAACACCACCTATCAACCAGTGAATCCTCCGCTCATCGTGGCGCTTCCCGGCAACCCGGGGATTCTCGATGTGAACCGCTGGCAACCACTGGCTCTCTCCTTCTTCATCGATCAGAACGGCCAGATCATTCCCGGCGGCTACCCGCCATTTCTCTCGCCGGAATGGGGACGGGTTGCCCCATTCGCCATGAACGATTCGCACAAGACGACTCATGTGCGCAACAATACCGAGTGGAATGTTTATCAAGACCCAGGTCCGCCGCCCTATGCGGGTACCGCGGGAGAGGTTTTGAACAAGCACGGATTTGAGATGGTTGTCACATGGAGTTCCCATCTTGATCCAACCGACGGAGTGATGGTTGACGCTTCGCCTCGTTCGGTTGGCAATGCAACCATGCCGAGTTCCAACTTCGACTATGAGAGTTTCTATGATCACCTTGGCGGAGGAGATTCCGGCACGGGTCGATTGTTGAATCCCGTGACAGGGCAGCCTTACGCTGAGCAGATGGTGCGGCGCGGGGATTACGCTCGGGTTCTTGCCGAGTTCTGGGCTGACGGACCCTCCAGCGAGACTCCGCCCGGACACTGGTTCTCCATCTATAACGCAGTCTCCGACCATCCCGCCTTTGAGCGGCGCATGGGTGGCACGGGGCCGGTTCTCGCTGCCCTTGAGTTCGATGTGAAGTCCTACCTCACAATCGGCGGCGCCATGCACGACGCTGCCGTTTGCGCCTGGAGTGCCAAGGGTTGGTATGACTTCGTACGCCCTGTATCCGCCATCCGCCGCATGTGCGGACTCGGCCAGTGCACCGATGCATCGCAGCCCTCCTATCACGCCAATGGCGTAAACCTTGAGCCGGGCTTCATTGAGTTGGTCACCGAGGCATCGACAGCCGTGGGCGAGCGTCATGAAGACCTGGCCGGCTACGAAGGCAAGATCGCCGTCAGAGCCTGGCAAGGCCCTAGTGCTATCGATGATCCCGTCTTGCAGACCGCGGGAGTTGCTTGGATTCTGGGCGAGTCATGGTGGCCCTATCAGCGGCCAACTTTCGTGACTCCACCCTTTGCCGGATATGTAAGCGGCCACAGCACCTTTAGCCGCACAGCCGCGGAGGTGATGACACGAATCACCGGCAGCGAGTACTTCCCCGGCGGAATGGGCGAGTTTCACTGCGAGCAGAATCAGTACCTGGTGTTTGAGAATGGACCGAGTACTGATGTTGATCTGCAGTGGGCAACCTACGGCGATGCCAGTGATCAGTGTTCTCTCTCTCGCATCTGGGGCGGCATCCATCCGCCTTGCGATGACATCCCCGGACGACTAATGGGCAAGCAGATCGGCCCCCGCGCCTTCTCCTTCGCTCAGTCGCTCTTCGGAGAGAACTGCGCTGGTGACCTAGATGGTGATGCCATGGTCGATGGCGTCGATCTAGCGTTGGTTCTCTCGGACTGGGGTAGCACGGGTTCAGGTGACATCGATGGCGATGGCACTGTGACCGGCGCTGATCTCGCGATCGTCCTCGGCAGTTGGGGCGCTTGCCCCTAGCCTCATCCGCAGAGTTTCAACCCATTCACGACCCGCCTGCCGCCCACCCACACATCGGTGGCGCGTCCGCACACCTCCCAGCCGGCGAAGGGACAGTTGCGGCTCAGTGAAGCAAAGGAATCGGGGTTGATCACCCACTTCAAGTCGGGATCGATGATCGTCACATCCGCGGGCGCGCCCTCAGTAAGAGTTCCTACGCCCCGCTGATCGAGGGCGCACAAGCGTGCGGGCTCGATAGTCATCATGGCGATCAGGCGCGGCCAGGCGATGGCACCCGTCTCAACCAGCGCCTTGGCATAGAGCGGCAGGGCGCACTCGAGTCCGATTATTCCAAACGGTGCGCCGGTGAAGTCGCGGGCCTTCTCCGCGGCCGTGTGGGGCGCGTGATCGGTAGCGAGTACGGTGATGGTGCCATCGGCAATGGCGGCGCGAAGTGCCGCGACATCGCTATGGCTGCGAAGCGGAGGATTCATCTTGGCCATGGTGTTGTAACCATCACAGAGGTCCTCGGTGAGAAGGAGGTGATGGGGAGAAGCCTCGGCCGTCACACACTGGCCCTCTCGGCGCGCGCGGCGCACTATCTCTGCCGAGCCCGCGCAGGACATGTGTTGAATGTGATAGCGGCAGCCGATGGCGCGATTGAGGCGGATGTCTCGCTCGATCACTATCTCCTCGGCGATGGAAGGCCAACCGCCCAGGCCTAGCCGCGCCGAAAGAACACCGGCATTCATCACCGCGCCCCGCGTGAGAGTTGGTTCTTCGCAGTGCTGCATGAAGGGTCGATTCGCCACGGCGCACAGAGCTAGAACTCGTCCCATCAATCCCGCGTTGGCGATGCAATCACCATCGTCGGTAAAGGCCACGGCACCCGCGGCCGCCATCGCTCCGATGGGTGCCAGTTCCTCGCCCTTGCGGTCAACCGTGGCGGCACCAGCGCAGAACACCCGAGCCAATCTTGATTGCGATGCCTTCATGTGCACAAAGTCAACCATGCTGGGAAGGTCGATTGTCGGTCGGGTGTTGGGCATGCAGCAGACGCTGGTGAATCCGCCGAGCAGAGCCGAAGCAGCGCCCGAAGCGATCGTTTCCTTGTGCTCCTGGCCGGGCTCGCGCAAATGAACATGCGGGTCGAAGAGCCCTGGGCAGACGATGCGACCTTCCGCTTCAACGACGACAGTCCCGCTGGGCAGCGAGATCGCTCCTGGCTGTTGGGATACCTGCTGGATAACGCCGCCGGCTATCAAGACATCGCCGGTGGCATCAGTGCCACGCGCCGGATCTATTACTCGGCCGCCGCGAATGATCGTTGCCTGCATCGCGCGCGAATCATAACGCGCAGATGCAGCGATTGAGGGTTGATGGGGGCGGCTGCAGCCTCCGCCTACTCGAACCCCTGCGGCAAAAAGAAGAGCGGCCCGCATGACGCGAGCCGCTCTCAAAAACCTATTGCAGGCGCGGATGTGAGGCCGCGACCGACTTCACTCAGCAGACTCAGCCGCCAGTGACCGGGCACTTGGCAGCACCGGAGCCGCAACCGCTCTTCTTGGAGCTGACAGCGCCAGGGGCAGCAGCAGGGGCAGCAGTGCCGGTTGCTGGGCAGGTCGCGGCAGCGGCCTTGTCCTTGCAGCAGCCTGACTTCGCTTCGGTGGAGCTGACAGCGCCAGGGGCGGCGGCGGGGGCAGCGGTCTTGTTCTTGCAGCACTCGGCAGCGGCGCCAGACTTGCAGGCGGCGGAGCAATCAGCCTTTTCGCCGACGGCGCCAGGCGCAGCAGGATTCGTTTGACAGGCGGAAAGGACGGTAGCGGCGACGAGGCCGGCGAGAAATCCAAAGCACTTCATGATTATTGCTCCAATGGCGTTAAGTTCGTACTCCACGAATCACATGTTCGCAGGTGCAATAGTGTACCCGTTACAAGCCCTATGGGACAAGATTTCCCCCAGTCAGACTTGGAGGCATCCAGCCGCCGGCAGCGACTTTCCGCCAAGGCGCGGGAACTGCCCGCCCTTCCCGGCGTATATCTGCTCAAGGATGAAGCGGGGGAGGTGTTGTATGTCGGCAAGGCTTCCAGTCTTCCCGATCGCGTCGGCAGTTACTTCACAGCATCCGCGGACCACGGTCCACGCAAGCAGCCCATGCTGGTTCAGGTGTTTGAGTTTGACACCATCGAATGCGAAGGAGAGTGGGAAGCGCGTCTGCTTGAGAGTCGGCTCATCAAGGATCTGCGGCCACCATTCAATGTCGCGGGTCTGGATGACAGTTCCTATCCCTATGTGGCGATCACGGTTCGTCAGACCTTTCCCGGAATCTATCTCACGCGTGAGCCAGCCGACGCTCGATTCAAGGGCGCGCGGATACTCGGCCCCTTTACCAGCGGGGGAGATCTGCGCATCGCCCTGAACGCGCTGCAAAGGGTCTATAAATTTCGCACATGCGACATGGCAATTGAGCCGGATGAGGCGCGCAATCAGCGATTTCGCCCCTGTCTGCTTCATGCCATCCACCAGTGCAGTGCTCCTTGTGCCAATCGGATTTCGCCCGCTGACTACCGCGCCGATATTGAACGGCTCCTGCGATTCCTCGCCTCCAAGCGCAGTGCGGCACTGGCAGAGTTGCGAGCGGAGATGATTGCTGGAAGTGAGGCGCAGGACTATGAGCGAGCGGCACGCCTTCGCGATCAGATGCGTGCCTTGGAGCGGCTTGATGAAAGGGAGAAACGGACGGGCGGAGCCCAGTACGACTGGCAGCCTGAAGTCACTGCGGCCGCGATGGACCCGGAAGCGTGCGGGAGAAGTTTGCAGCGCGCTCTCGGTTGGCCTTCCCCACTCCGCTGCGTGGAGGCGATTGACATCGCCCATCTTGCCGGAGATGAAACGGTGGGCAGCAAGGTGTGTTTCATCGACGGCCGACCATTTCGCAGTGCCTATCGAAGGTTTCGCGTACGGACGGCAACCAACGACGATTATTCCGCGATCAGCGAGGTCGTGTCGCGCCGATACCGCGATGCCGGGGAGGGCAACGAGCTGTTCCCTGACCTAATTCTCATCGACGGCGGGCGAGCGCAACTGGCAGCTGCGATGCGGGCTTTTACCCAGCTTCCTCAGAAGCCGCCGCTGGTGGTCTCGCTGGCGAAGAGGGAGGAACTGCTGTGGATAGAAGGGCGAGCCGAGCCTCTACGACTGTCGCGGACGCACTTGGGGTTGCGACTTTGTCAGGCCGTGCGCGACGAGGCGCATCGCTATGCCCAGCACTATCACCACCTGCTACGGGCCAAGGCTCTGCTTGGTCCTCGGCGCGTTTCCAAGAAGAAGCAGAAAACCAAGGAGGAACAGAAGGGCATGAGCGGCTGGTGCTCAACTGCTGATGACGGTAGCACGGTGCGGGTGAAGGTGGTCCCTCGGGCGAGTCGCAATGAGATCGCAGGATTCTTGGGCGACTGCCTCAAGGTGCGCGTGAGTGCTGCACCCGAGGATGGCAAGGCGAATGTCGCAGTTGCACTGCTTCTGGCGCAGACCTTCGCAGTGTCGGTAACGATGGTCACTCTGCAGAGCGGCGCCACACAGGCGCGCAAAGTGTTCAAAGTGATCGGCCTCACCGCCGCCAAGTGCGCTCAGGTCGAGAAGCAGCACCGGTGAAAGTGACAGAGGCGGGAGGGTTGCGGGTGGGGAGGGCGCTACGCCGGCTGAGGTGTGGCGGGCTGCCAGGAACTCGGTGGCTCATCGGGCTTAGGCGGCTCATCTGCCTTGGGCGCAGCCGCGGCAGCCTTGCCCAGTTCGCCCGCGAGCAGGTCTGCCACTGTGGGCTTATCTAGTCGCTCTCCGCGCATCAGGAGGGCGACATCGTCGCGCTGTAGAGTTTCAAACCTCAGAAGTGCCTCGGCCACGGCGACAATCTTGACCCAGTTGTCATCGATCAGTCGGCGGGCATCCTGGAACGCCTCATCGGATATGCGCTTCACCTCTTCGTCAATGATGCGACCGGTGTCTTCGGAGAACTCCTGCTGAGAATAAGATTCGCGCGTCTCATCTCCGGCGTAGTTCACAAACCCGAGGCGCTCTGACATGCCCCACTGCAGAATCATGGAGCGGGCGATTCGCGTCACCATCTGAATGTCCATCTGCGCGCCGGAAGAGATGTCATCCGTCTTGCGCTCCTCGGCAATCCGGCCACCGCAGAGTGATCGAAGCGTGGCACTGAGCCAGCGCTTGTTGTATCCATGCCGATCTTTTTCCGGCAGCGAGTGGGTGGTACCGAGTGAGTTGCCTCGGGGCAGAATCGTCACCTTGTGCAGGGGATCGCCCTCGGGCTGCAGCATCTGCAACACGGCGTGCCCGGCCTCGTGATAGGCGGTGGCGGAGCGCTCCGCCTCCTCGAGAGCGGCACTGCGACGGGCCCGACCGTAACGCACCTTGTCGCGAGCCTCTTCCAAGTCGGCGTTCTCGATGAAGTCCTTGTCAGCCATGGTGGCGATGATCGCGGCTTCATTTATGACTGCCGCCAGATCAGCGCCGCTCAACATGGGTGTGCTGCGCGCGAGCTTGTCTAGATCGGCATCGGGAGCCATCTTCACCTTGCGCGAGTGAACTTCGAGTATCTGGCGACGACCACGAACATCGGGCGGCGGCACCACAACTTGCCGATCGAAACGGCCGGGGCGAGTCAGCGCCGGATCGAGGATGTCGGAGCGATTGGTGGCGGCAACCACGATCACCTGATCCGCAGCCTCGAAGCCGTCCATTTCCACGAGAATGGCATTCAGTGTTTGCTCGCGTTCATCGTGACCACCAGTGGTGAACCCACCGGAGCGGCGCCGGCCCACGGCATCAATCTCATCGAGGAACACGATGCAGGGGGAGTTCTCCTTGGCCTGCTTGAACAGGTCGCGCACCCGACTGGCACCCACGCCCACGAACATCTCGACGAAGTCTGAACCCGAGATGGAGAAGAAGGGAACATCGGCCTCGCCCGCGATGGCTTTGGCGAGTAGGGTTTTGCCGCATCCTGGTGGGCCAGAGAGAAGTACGCCCCGAGGGATTCGCCCGCCGATCTTGGCAAAGCGCTTGGGGTTTTTTAGGAACTCAACGATCTCGCCAACTTCATCCTTCGCCTCGTCGACTCCCGCCACATCATTGAAGGTGGTCTTGGTGGCATCCTTGTTGGAGAGTTTGTGACGGCTCTTGCCAAAACTTCCCAGCATGCCACCCGGGCCGCCGCCGGCAGAACGCATGGAGCGCGAGATGAAGTAGTAGATGACACCGAGAATGAGCAGCGGCGGACCGACCAGCCCCAGAAGGTGCACAAACACACCGGTGCCGACATCCTCCGTCCAACTCGCGCCATTCTCCTTGAGTTGATCGCGTATCCAGTTGTAGTCGGTGGGGATGATGGGAACCCAAACCCGTCCTCCCTGAGTGTGACCCTTGGTACCCGGTTTGAGTTCTGCCGTCACGCGATCGTTGCTGATCACCACCGAGTCAGGCTTGACATCGCCCTCCTTGATGAGCACCAGCAGGCTTTGCAACTGGGGGATCTTGTCTCCCGGCGGATTAGTTCCTATCAGTACGATCCAAACCGCCGCGGCGCCGATCACCAGAGTGAGCCAAGTCATGAACTGTCGCCTTGGCTTGGGCGGAGAACCTGTCGGTGGACGCCGGCCATCAGGTGTCTCGTCGGGGCGCGGCTGCGGGGGGTCCTGCTGTGACTGTGACATCGGTTTCTGGAGGGAATGGGAGGACTTTGACTTCATGTTGATCACCATTCACCCTGCATTGAGCCAACGATACTTTGAGCGAGCATGTCAACCACTTGGAATCTTCCTAGGTCAATCGGCTCGTTATTGGGGCGGCTGGCCACAAACACCGCCGATTCCTTGAGCCCGCGCCGAGTGACGATCGGTTTGCCCGTTCGCATGTCCACCCAGTCGTAGTCGATAGTCACCGTGAAGGCCATTTCCTCTGAGAGCCCCGTAGCGACGCTCTTGGATAGCTGCTGCAGTTGTACTGCCGTGATGGTTCCGCGCAGCACGGTATCGGCGGTTGCCTCCCGTGTGACCTTGAAAGGTGACTGGCTCTCGATCGCCTTTACTAGCGCATCGGCGAGTTGGGGCGCGACCTTGCGGTCGAAGGCATCACTCTTGAAGATGGGCACAGAGACGGAGCGGTACTTGTCGGAAAAAGTGTTGCCCAGAGCGTAGCCCGTTTCATTGGAGGCACAGGCGGGAAGGAGGGCGACGGTGAGCGACACCATCGCCCAGATGCAGGCGCTCACGCCTGTTGTTGAGAACACGAGCGGCCGCGATACGACTGGTTGTTCACTCATTGTCAATTCGGGTTGCCTTCGCCAGAGGGAGGAGGGGCGCCATCAGATGACGGGATGATCAGATGGTCGTCCCGCTGAGCAGGTAGTAACTCGCCTCTCTTTACGGCATCCGGGTCTGGCGCGACGGCGGGCGAGGCATTGCCAGATTGATCCCATGTCAGACCCAACAACTGTAGGCGCAGTTCTCGGTAGTCGGGGCAGGTCTCCTGCGTCGCTAGAGGAAGGCCAGCAAACACTGTGGGTATCTCCCGCAGTGCTCCGAGAGTGGCGATGGAGCGGGGGAACTTGCGCACTAATCGGCGGATGAACCGCTCGGCTGAAATCGGATCGCCCATGCTCAAGTACCACCGCGCCTCAATGAGCATCTTCTGTGCTTCCGACTCTTCAAGGCGAATAATCAGCGAATCCGAGCCGATTTCCATAGCCGTTGCCCTGTCCGTCTGCGCCAACTCCAACAGTTTGATGTGAGCAGCCTTGAGACCGCTGTCATCATGCTCAGGGCCGTTGAATGTGGCGCAGAAGGAGTAGATCAGACGCAATCGGGCCTTCCCCACCAGTGCTGAACGGGGGTAGTTCCGAATGAAAAGGTCATACGACTCCGCCGCCAGCTCAAAGTCTCGGTGCTCGAAGTAGAAATCAGAGAGCGCGATTCCCGCCTCCTCCGCTAACTCGCTGCCGGGCAATCGCTCCTGAATCCGGATGAATAGCTCCTGTGCTTCCTCATCACCACTGATGATGCGGAACATGCCCATGAACTTCTTCTTCAAACCACCCGCGTACGCCTTGGCTATGTCCATCTCCCGCGCCAAGGCAATGACAAATGTATCGCTGGCGGGATAAACCCGGCAAATCGCCTCGTACTCAAAGAGCGCGCTGTACTCGTCTCCCTGCGCGAGGATGGAATCTCCCTTCAGCAGGAGGGCACGGGGTTTCAGCGGGCTGACCGGGTTCTGCTCCAGCCAGTTGTTGGCCAGGTTTTCCGCCCGCGATGCTTCGCCGTGCACCAAGGCCTGCTGAGCAGTGAGGAGTCGACCCTCTGGGCTCTGGGGCGAATACTCTTGGGCTGGTACCCATTGATCCCGTGGGCTTAGGGTGAAAGCGACCTGCGCCAACGCGGGCGCAGAGATCACCAAAGTCGCGAGGATCGTGGGCAGCCGATTCATGCCGCGATGGTACGGCTGATGTTGGACAGGGGCAAAGCAGCTTCTGCGGGCGTGATCTTCGATATGCTCGGGTCCACCAATCAACAGCGGAAGCGCACTCGCTCCCGCAGCCCGGATTGGCCATCGATGGTCCACCAAACATGCGTGTGCTAGTCGTATTCAACCCAGTTGCAGGTGGAGGCCGTGCCGCCGCGGAGGTAGGTGCGGTACTGCATGCTCTAGGGCAAGCAGGACATGAGGTGGGGCAAGTGTCGAGCAGGCCGGGAATCAGCATAGATTGGCTGCAAACTCCGCTAGAGAGCGCTGATCTGTTGGTGGTGATGGGAGGAGATGGAGCTATGCGATCTTGCTCTGGGCCCGCGGCCATGCGGCGAGTTCCCGTCTACCAACTCCCATTCGGTACCGAAAACCTCTTTGCCCGCCACTTCGGGATGACTCGATGCTTTGAGCAACTGGTGCAGGCAATCCGGAACTGGCAGGTGATCCCCATGGATGTTGGCATGGCAGAGGAAGAGCCATTCCTACTAATGGCTGGCGGGGGATTCGATGCCGCGGTTGTCCACGCGACAGCAGCGGCGCGAAGAGGCTCAATCTCGCGTTGGGCCTACGCGAGTCCGATCGTGCGCACCGCTTGGAACTGGCGGGCGCCGGCATGGCGAGTCATGGTTGATGGTCGGGTGGTAGTGGATGATCAAAGGGGCACGCTCATTGTTGCCAACTGCCCCGAGTATGCCGCAAGACTCAATCTGGCAGGATGGGCCGATCCGAGCGATGGCTACCTCGACCTCTGTTTCATGCCCTGCCAACGCGCCTTTGGCGTGGCGGCATGGGCGACTCGAGCTTGGGTGAGGAGACTTGCTCACTCGACTGAGATCATTCGCGACCGAGGACGCAGCATCATTCTCGAGTGTCGAGGGCTCGAATTCTGGCAACTCGATGGTGATCCGCTGCACCGAAGAAGCGCCGGAAGCATCAGTCTCGGCATCGAAAAGACAAAACTATTGGTGCTGCGGCCGTCCGCCTTGCCAGGGCCGATCGCTAGTTGTCAGCAGTCCATGAGCAACTAGGGCTGGTGGATTTGGGGAGTTGACGGCGCCAGAGCTGCCGAGGGACATAACAAAAATAATCAGAATCTTGGCAAGGATCGGTTTGCATCATCTTGTTTTCATCATGTATAGTCCGCGTGACCAATGGTTCAAGGATGAACTGGAGGTCCCGCAGGAATGATTCCTACGGATCTTGACGCAGCCGAAGCTGCGTCGTCGAGTCAAGGAGTGACCGATGAGCCGATCTACCACACGAACTGAGACAGTTGGGATCAAGCCACGAACGCGTGCTGCTGCGGCACCGCTTGCCGACATTGGAAGCGCCACGCGGCACGCGCCTCGAGGCAAGGCAACCAAACAGGGCATCGATGCCGTGTGGGTGGCCTTCCACAAGGCGATCGCCTCCGGCGCCGAGCAAACACTTCGCGATGAACTGCGCAACAAGCTGATAGAGCACTATTGCCAGATTGTCCGTTACACCGCGGAGCGCATGCGCCAGCGGTTGCCATCCGAGGTTGATGTCGATGATCTGATGTCGGCCGGTCTGTTCGGCCTGATGGATGCCATCGATGCCTTCGACCCCAAGCGCGGCGTCAAGTTTGAAACCTATTGCACGCAGCGCATCAGTGGTGCCATCGTGGATGAGTTGCGGGCCATGGACTGGGTGCCGCGTCTGGTTCGCAGTCGCACCGCCAAGATAGAACGGGCTCGCAAGGGGCTGGAGATGAAGGTAGGGCGCAAGGTCACCGACGCTGAAGTCTGCGAACATTTGCAAATGAGCGCCGAAGAGTTCGAAAAGGTTGTCAAGGATGCTCGACCTGTTGGTTTGGTCAGTCTGAACCGCAAGTGGTTTGAGACAGATTCATCCCGTGATGTGCGGGAGATTGATGTCATCTCCGACTCGCGCCAGACGGATCCCATCAATGAGGCGCAGCGGGTTGATCTGCAGACGCTTCTTACCAAGGGTCTCAGTCGTTCCGAGCGACTCATTCTGATTCTCTACTACTACGAAGAGATGACGATGAAGGAGATCGGATTGACTCTTGATCTTTCCGAGAGCCGCGTGAGTCAGATGCACTCCAGCATTCTGGCGCGTCTCAAGGCGCAGATGCAGCATCGGCTGAAAGAGGTCTAACGCAGTCAGACAGTGACGGTAGCGATGCTGGGCGCCAGATCAAAGGCGGCCGGTGTCTTGGCGCCAACTTCGTCAACGCTGACGCCTGGTGCGGTCTCGATGAGTGTGAACTTGGAGCCGCGCCGCTCGAATACCGCAATGTCAGTGATGAGCATGTCGACGCAGGCGCGTCCTGTCAGGGGCAGTGTGCAGTTGGGAATGAACTTCCCTTCGCCCTTCTTGTTGCAGTGTTCCATCACAACGATGCGTCGCTTCACTCCCGCCACTAGGTCCATGGCTCCACCCATACCCTTCACTAGTTTCCCGGGGATCATCCAGTTGGCGAGATCGCCCGACTGACTCACCTCCATCGCCCCCAGGATTGCCAGATCGATGTGCCCGCCTCGGATCATGGCGAAGCTGTCGGCGCTGCTGAAAAAGCTGTGCCCAGGCACGCCGGTCACAGTCTGTTTTCCGGCGTTGATCAGATCGGCGTCTACCTTGTCCTCGGTGGGGAACGCGCCCATTCCCAGCAGGCCGTTCTCGCTCTGTAGCCATACCGTCATGTCAGCAGGCACATAGTTGGCGACGAGGGTGGGGATACCGATTCCGAGGTTTACATAGAAGCCGTCGCGCAGTTCTTGCGCGGCGCGGCGTGCCATTTGGTTGCGGTCTAGCGGCATTGGGGGTGAGCGAAAGGATACGAGAGTACGCCCGTCAGTGTTGAGGGGAGTAGCCTCATCGCATGATCCATCATCTAGTTGCGATCCTGTTCTCGTTAGGCGCTCCTCTTCAGGATGGCTGGGTCTCCCTGTTCAACGGCAGGGACCTTGCGGGATGGGTGAACCTCAACTGTGCCCCGGCTACTTTCACGGTGATGACCGGGGAGGACGGCGAGCCGGTCATTCACTGCTCGGGGCAGCCGACTGGATTGTTGCGAACCGCGACCATGTACGAAAACTTCGTGCTGGAGTTGGAGTGGATGCACATGCTGCCCGAAGGCAACGCCGGTCTCTTCGTGTGGAGCGATGGAGTGGCGGCAACGGGCACGCCATTCGCGCGATCCATCGAAGTGCAGGTGATGCTCACGGCGGATGTTCATGATGAACAGGGAAAACTCCTTTACACGGGACAGGGTGATGTGTTCTCCATTCATGGGGCGACGATGATTCCAGATCGGCCTCATCCCCTCGGATGGAGCCGCTGCCTTCCCAGCGCGCGCCACACCAAAGGTAGCGGCGAGTGGAATCACTACCGAGTGACCTGTGATGGCGGCAACATCAAACTCGCGGTGAACGGCGTGGAGGTCTCCGGTGGCAGTGCCGTCTCGCCGCGCCAGGGCTATATCTGCCTAGAGAGCGAAGGTACTCCTGTCCGCTTTCGCAACATCCGTATTCAGGAGTTGCCCAAGTCGCAACCGGCGCTCGAGAGCGGTCAGTGCGCGATTGCAGCGGAGGGCTTTGCCAGCATCATGGGTGGAGACAAGTTGGAGGGATGGGGCGGCGTTGGTGCAACGACCGAAGGCTCGAGCGCGCCACCTCTCACCGGCTGGCATCAGGATGATTGGATTCTCGTGGGTGAATCGAACACCTCTGAAGTCCTCGCTACCCGCGAGCAGTATTCGGACTACGACCTTTCATTCGACTGGAGATTCCCTGATAAACCTGTGCAGCGGGAGTTGGGCGTATTCAATGCTGATGGCACAGTTGCCCATGGAAGCGGCCACAAGGAGGCGACTCTGAGTGTGGCCGACGCAGGTGCGCGGTTTCTGCTCTTGCGCGGGGAGTATCCCTGCGGGGCGGTTGCTCTGTGGTGCAATGCCTGTGGATCCGGCTGCCTCACCGGAGTGCGCGCCGATGCAACTCTGCCGCGCGAGACTCGCGCCGCTGCCATGCCAAGGGTGCGAGCCGACAGGGCTCCGGGAGGTTGGAATCATGCCGAGGTGAGTCTGCGCGGCAATCGGGCCACGGTGAGATTGAACGGTCTGCTCGTGATCGAATCAGCTGAGATTCCCGGAATGCTCGCTCGCGGGCCCATCGGATTCTCTCCCGGCGAGGGGCGCATCGACCTTGCCAATATTGCGGTCAGAACCGTGGAGCCGCAGGCGACGAAGTAAGCGAAAGCAGGGCGGAGTACCTGTGGTACTTTTTGTCGCATGACATCCCTGCTCGAGCGACTCGGAATCGCATCGCATCCTCTTGTGTGCTCCTCGGGCGAGTCCGCCATCGCATCGCATAATCCGGCAACGGGAATGGTGATTGCCCATGTTCGCATGCAGGGGGCCGCTGAGCTCGAAGAGGCGATTGCAGCCTGTTCGGCTGCGCACGCTGAGTGGAGAGTGCTTCCCTCGCCCAAGCGCGGCGAAATCGTGCGCCTCATTGGCAATGAGTTTCGTGCTCGCAAGTCCGATCTGGGTGAGCTGGTGTCGTTGGAGATGGGGAAGATCCGAGCCGAGGGCCTGGGTGAGATTCAGGAGTGCATCGATATTGCCGACTTCGCCGTGGGGCTATCGCGGCAGCTCTACGGAAACTCCATGCACTCCGAGCGCGCTGGTCACCGCATGTACGAGCAGTGGCATCCGCTGGGTGTCGTTGGAGTAATCACCGCCTTCAACTTCCCCGCAGCCGTCTGGGCCTGGAACTCCATGCTTGCAGCAGTCTGCGGCAACGCCTGCCTTTGGAAACCATCATTGATCACGCCGCTCACCGCTATCGCTTGCAATGAGCTGGCACGCCGAGTGATGGCAGAGCAGCAGATCTTTCGGCCCTCGAATGCAGATCCGTGCGATGTGTTTAGGCTCATCGTCGGATCAGATGCGGTGGTGGGCGAGCCGCTCATCGCCGACAGACGAATCCCGCTCGTCAGTGCCACGGGATCATGCCGCATGGGTCGGCGTATTGCCGAAGTTGTGGGAAAGCGACTCGGTCGCACTCTGCTGGAACTAGGTGGCAACAATGCCATCATTGTCCAGCCGGATGCCGATCTCGAGTTGGTGACTCGCGCGGTTCTGTTCGGAGCCGTGGGTACGGCGGGTCAGCGGTGCACCAGTACGCGGCGGCTCCTTGTTCACGAGAGCATCGTTGAGCAACTGACGGCGCGGCTCGTGAGTGGTTATGCCAGTGTCCCTATCGGCGATCCCTTGCAATCCGGCACTCTGATGGGGCCTCTAGTGAATGCCCAAGCCGTGGAGCAGATGCGAGCGGCTCTCCTGCGCGCCGAGAGCGAAGGGTGCAAGGTGGTGTGTGGTGGAGCAGCCGGCATCGCTCGCCTCGCCGGGCGCGGCGGCCACTTTGTCGAGCCAACGATCGTGCGTGTTCCATCAGGCCAGATCCCCGCAATCTCACTCGAGGAGACTTTTGCGCCGATTCTGTACATCTTCACAGTGAAGAACCTTGAGGAAGCGCTGCGGATTCAGAATGGTGTCGACCAGGGGCTCTCAAGCGCCATCTTCACCGACAGTGTGCGCTCGGCAGAACGCTTTCTCAGCTCCGCCGGTAGTGATTGCGGCATCGCCAATGTGAACATCGGTACCAGCGGCGCCGAGATTGGCGGGGCATTCGGAGGAGAAAAGGACACGGGTGGTGGCCGCGAGTCCGGCAGTGATTCGTGGAAGGTCTACATGCGTAGGCAGACCTGCACTATCAACTGGTCGGGTGAACTTCCCCTTGCTCAGGGCATCAAGTTCGGCTGACGAGAGCGAGGAGCTCAGTCCTTCTTGGCGGGGGACCCAGCACTTGCTGCAGCTGTAGCCGCCGCCGCGGACGCAGCGGCTGCCGCGGCATCGGCCTCGATCGCAGTTTTGGCATCCTCGGCGGAAATCAACTGAACCGACTCGATGATCACCGGGGTCTTGGGAACATCAGAAAGGCTCTGGGCTGGACCAGTTTCTACCTTGGCGATGGCGTCGACTACTGACATTCCTGCGACCACTCTGGCAAATACCGCATAGGCGGCGCCGTCACGCGCCTTATCCAGTTGGGCGTTGTCCTTGAGATTGATGAAGAACTGGCTGGTTCCGCTGTCGGGCTTGTGACCTTGGCGCGCCATGGAGAGAGTTCCGCGCAAGTTGTGCAATCCGTTCTGCCACTCGTTTTTGACGCCGGCGCGGGTCTTCTTCTGAACCAGGTCCTTAGTGAAGCCGCCGCCTTGAATGACGAAGCCGGGAACGATGCGGTGAAAGGTGGTGTCGGAATAGAACCCATCCTTGATGTAGGAAACAAAGTTGTCAACCGTAAGAGGGGCCTTGGAGCGGTCTAGTTCAAGCACTAGGTCGCCGAGGCTGGTCTTCATGCGGGCAAACTCTAGAGCCGGGGCGGGCGCATCGGCAGGGGAGGCGCTGGGAGCAGCCTGAGAAAGCGTCTGGTTCGCCGCCGCAGATGAGGCAGCACTCGCCTGGGCTGGCGCCAGCAGACTGGTGCAAAGGACTGCGGCAAAGAACGCGGTGACTGCAAGCTTCATGGGAAACATGATAGCGCTCTCCGCTGGCTAGGATGGTCGAGCCGATGCTTGCAATGCTCCGTGAGATGTTCAGTTCCGTGCGACTGGGAATCATCCTCCTGGCCATTCTCTTTGTCTACATGAGCGTCGGCTCAGCGGGGATTGTCTATCCAGTTCATCCCAATCTGTTCCATCCCGATTCGTGGGTGCACGCCCAGCTGAGGCAATGGCGGCCAATCGAGATGACGGAGTTTGAGTGGTTTCACTGGTGGCCATTTCAGGTGCTGTTGGGCTTGATCGCTCTCAACATGATCATCACTACATTGCGCCGCATCCCCCTGCGGGTAGTGAACTTTGGCGTGTGGGGCATCCACTGCGGCGTTCTGACTCTCATCGGCGGCAGTGTGTGGTACTTCACCATGAAGGTAGAGGGCGATTCCCCCGTGGCGCGCCGTCAAGTGATCTTGAGCGTCGGCGGAGAGAGCGCTGCTATCGTGGCCTCTCCCGGAGCGCGAGTCGAGATCGGATCTGATGCGCAGAAGTACGAGATCGAGGTGTCAAGCATCGACCCCGATTGGGAGATCCGCAGTGGTGATGACACGGGGAAACGCGCCTACAGCGTCACCCTCTCGATCACGGGACCGAAGCAGCAGTTCATGCGTCAGCTGCTAGCGGGATATCCGAACTACACCGAGGACATGATCATCACCGGTGATCACAAACAGCCGGTGCAGCGAGCCAAGAAGGTGCTGGGCACGGCGCTGGTCGACACAGAGTTGGTCGCCGAACTGGATTACGAACCGCAGAACTGGTTCTACCTGCGCAACGACCTTGACAAATCCTTCGCCATCTACCTGCGCCAGCCCGGGGAGGGATGGGCGCAGCGACCCATCCACGGGATGCCTCTATACAACGACTATGTGTCATCGCCTGATTTGGTGTTTCAGGCGCGCGATGAAGTGCCGCTGCCCAGTGACGGACTCGATATCGCAGTGGGCGCCGATGAGTCCTCTTCAATCGGCGCCGCGGCGCGACTAGGTGCGAGTGCTGATCCGTTTCCCGAGGCGACACTCCGCATCCGCGGGTACTTGCGTTATGCCATGATTCGTTCCCGCTTTCGCGCCGGCGGTGCCGACACGCCCTTCTACCCGGTGGCAACTCTGCGCGTATCAGCAACCGGGGGAGAGTCGGCCGACTACACACTGGAAGCGATGGATCCGCAGAGGCGCGTTGCTGACGGCGGGCTTGTCGCTTTCCGACTCGTGGACTCAGATGTCGCTTTCGCCCAACTAGTTCGCCCGGCGGCGCTGCGACTGCAGATCCCCGCTCTGGCACTCGACACGACCGAACTGGTGCGGGGAATCGCCATGGGTAAGGATCAGCTCTTCAGCAATGTCGGTCCGCCTGACAGCGGCTACTCCTACCGAGTGGTGGGGTTGCAGGACGATCTGTCCGTGGGAGGTAAAAGTGCCAGCGTTGCCATCGTCGAGATCAAGACGCCCAAGGGCTTGACACGCCGCTGGGTGTTTGACGATCCCTCATTGACCCGCGATGTCCCCAGCGCCGAAGGCGAACATGCGCCGATGCCCGTTGCTGATGACTCAGTGACAGTTGAGTATCTGCCGGGGCTGGGTGGTGCTCTGGTCACGCTTGTTGCGGGGCCGGATCCGGATCGGCTGCGTGTGGTCACCTCTATCGGCAAGGGAGACCCGGTGGTTGACGAGTTGAGTGTGGGCCAATCGAGCCTGGAGCTGCCTGCGGGTCTTACTCTCGTACTCAGCAGCTATCACTCGCACGGTGTGCTGGAGCAGAAGCCGATGGTGGTGCCACAATCACAGCGTGACCGAGATGCGCGCGAGATGTATTCGATGGTGTTGGTTGAACTACCGACGGGTGTCCTGCAGTGGTTGCCCTTCCATCACTATGTGTTCGACAACGAGCAGCGAGTGCTGAGGCGACACCCTTTCCGCCCAACCACCGTCGACATGGGTAACGGCAAGCGGGCAGAGTTAGTGTTTTCCCGCCAGCGTCTACCCCTCCCCGATCCAGTGGCGCTGGACTCCTTCGCCCTGGCGACTCATATCGGCGGCTACACAGGTGAGGCCACGACCATTCGCGATTACACCAGCATGGTGCGATTCAAGGACGCAGATGGTTGGTCCGAACCGGTTTCTATCAGTGTGAATCAACCGGTCGAGCATGGTGGACTCTGGTACTTCCAGGCTCAGTGGGATCCGCCCGACTCGAGTCCTCCCGAGGGGATGCGACCATCGGCTGGTCTCAACTACACCGTGCTTGGTGTGGGCAATCGCGAGGGCGTGCATCTGCAACTTGCCGGTTGCATCATCGCGGTGCTGGGAATGATCTATGCCTTCACCGTGAAGCCAGTGTTGAAGCGTCGAGCGAGTGCTCTCGCCGCCGCGGCCTCGAGTGCCCCCATCGCGTCGGTCGCAAGCGCAGGTGGGGAGAGAGTGAGTGGTTCTTCCCGAGGAACTGCTGCGGGCCTGCTCCTCGCATTCGTGCTCGCTACCAGTGGCGCGTCGGCGCAATCCTTCCGTGATGAGGTGAATCTCGCTCCCCTGAGTGAGCTGGCTGTCCAGGTTGAGGGCCGAATCAAGAGTTTCGGCTCGCATGCCAACACCATCATGGGCTTTGTGAGCGGGCCACGGTCCATCGCGGGGCAGGCTCCGGAGTTCACCTATCTGGACATGTTGCTGCGCAATGATGACTATAAGGATGCCGATGTGATCTTCGTGAAGGGCGGCTCCGTGCGGGCTCAGATTGCCTCGGCGCTACTGCGCGATGATCCCGGATTGGCTGCGCGCCTGAAGGTCTTTGAGTCGGTTGGACTCATTTCGCCTGCGCTGCTTGACCGTCCTGAGCTGCAATCCACACTGCGCTCCATGGCCGCTGATCTGCTGCGCACCGCGCGTGCCATGGAGATGATTGATGGTGCTCGTGCCACCATGCACCCCGACTCGCTGCTGGCACGACTGCGGATTGTTCCACCTCGCGGCGACGCACTCACCGGCTCGTGGCGCAGCATTGCCGAACTCATGCCGCAGGCTGCGGACAAAGCGGCGGCGGAGCGCGCCGGCTTCTCGCAAGAACCGTTACCCGACCTCGATCCCGCAGCGCAGATGAAGGCATCGAAGGCCTGGAGATCGCTGGTTGAGGGCTGGAGTCGGCAAAACGCGCCTGCAGTCAATCAGGCGGTAGTCGATCTCGCCGCAGCTCTGCAAGAATGCGCGGCGGGTGGGTACCCAGATTCAGCGCGACTGCACTGGGAGTCGTGGTACTTCCGGAGTGGCAATCTCACGCGCATCTGGCTTGTCTACATGATTGCCATCATCCTGCTGCTTCTGGGGCTGGTGTATCGCTGGGGCCGCGCGCTTCGCGCCGGTCTGGTGCTGTTTGCTATCGCGCTGGTACTGCAGACGGGAGCGGTCGGATTGCGCTGGTGGATTTCCCAGCGTTGGCCCAATGGCAACATGTTCGAAGCGGTGACCACGGCCTCGTGGATGGGTTCGGTGCTGGCTCTGCTTCTTGAAGTGTGGTTGAGGCGGACCCGCGCTTGCGGACTCTTTGCGCTTACGGGCGCGGCGGCGAGCATGGTGGCGCTGATGAGCGCGCACTTCCTACCGGTGTATCTGAATCCGAACATCTCCAACCTGATGCCCGTGCTCGATGATGTGTGGCTCTACATTCACACCAATGTCATCATTTTCTCTTACGCACTGATCTTCATGGCGGCGGTATCAGCGTTGGGCTACCTGGGATACCGCGCCTGTGGAGGCCCGGCAACCTTCGCCCGTGCTGGCGGCGCTAGCGTGGTGATGGCCCCAGCGGCACCCGCCGATTCCCGAGGAGCGGTCGGAGAGGTGCTTGACGGTGTGACCATGCTTCTCATGCAGGTGGCTTTCGTCATGCTTTGGTCCGGCATTGTGATGGGTGCCATATGGGCCGA
>SIAA01000072.1 GCA_009692045.1 Phycisphaerales bacterium
AGTCCACATATGAAACTTATCAATGCTGCTGGGATACTCGCTTGCGCCGCAGCGTTAATGTTTGCTCCGCTGAATCAACAAGCAAACGCGCAGTGCCCTGCCGATGTGAATCACGATGATAAAGTTGATGGAACAGACCTGGCTGCAATTCCGATGAGAGCCCCACGCACCAAGTGACATTGAGTGCTTTCTACATGAGTTGAGGGGGCGGTTCTCTTCCATCGGTACATCTTCTCCGCCCAAAACCGCCCAGCGGGAATGATCGCCCTTGTGATCGATGAAGATCTCAATGCAGATGGCGTGGTGAACGGCCAGGACATGGCCCAGCAGCTTGTGTGCAGCTCAGGCTGCAAGTGTTGCTGCTGGAGGAAGCGGGCTACACCGTCCCCGAGGCCTTCCTCTATTACTCAACCTCTCTGCGGCGCAACAGACACATACCTCTGCAGCCCCATTCGAGATTGTGTCGGTGCGGGTTAGTTTCACGCCGTAGCCCTCAAGACCCTCCGAGGGTGCTTCGCGAATCCTGCGCGGTTTTGACCGCCGCCGATTCGGCTGACTTGGCTTTGACCTCGTCTCCTAGCTCGCAGTTCCGCTTTGAGTTCACAGCGGCCATGAGCAGAAGTGCGTCGCGGGCACCAACAACGCGCGCAAGGTCTTTGATCAACGCGCGGTTACTCGTGGGCAGGGCCAGCGCAGCAGAGAGCGCGCACGCCGCGTCCGCACAGGGCACGAGCGTCGGCATCAGGCGATGGGTGAAATCACGAAGCAGGGCACCGGCCGTCTGGCCGCAGGCATGCAGACGCAGTGCGCGCAACAGTGCTGCGCGTGAATCTGGCAGCGCCAACAGGATGTGTGCGAGGCGCAGCTGCTGCGCGGGACGAAACCGCGCAGACTGCTCCGGTGCCTCGCGCGCAAGGACTGTGCGACAGATCGAAGTTGTCACAGCGGGCAGTTGAATCGTTGTTGTGAACGCGCGGCGCAGTGGCGCAATGAGATTCTGTCCATTCTCCACCGTGGCTATGACGCGCAGTGGTGTGCGCTCGAGTCGCGCGACGAGAGCCGCAAAGAGTTCGCACATCTCTACTGATAGGTCACCGATCGACCAGTCGGAAGTCTCCACGATCGCGTTCAGCCCCTTTGCCGGTAGCACCCCTGTGGTTAGGAGCCGCGAGAGGCATGCCTGACCCTCCGGGGGCAGCATGTCAATGTTTTGAAGCACAAGCGTTCGCGGTTTGGTCAACGGTCCCACCATCGCCATCAAGTGTTCTGTCGATGTCGCCCTAGATGCATCACACACGACAGGCTCTTCGCCAGCATCGCGCACAAACGCGCAGGCGAGCAGCGTGCGGCCAGAGTTCTGCGATCCGACAAAGAGGGTGTTGCTGAGCCGATCGCCGGACGCCAGGGCAATCTCGATCTCGCGTTCGAGTACCACGCATGCCGCTGGGGCGCCGACGAAATGCCCTAATGTATTCACGACAAAGTCTGGCCGCTTTGGCGCGGGGTTCGTGCTCCGTGCTTGGGCTTGGTTTCCATCGGGTGTTCGGTTGTTTGGGCTCTGGGTCATACCCCTATGACGAAGCCTGTCCCCAGATTGTGACATGCTGAACAACTAAGAGCCCGGATCGGGTGACCCTTCGTCCAAGTCGAGGTTTCTATCTAGAGTCTCCCACGCCCTTGGGAAAGGTGAATGGCGGTTCTCTGCGGTGAGCAAAGTAGAGGGCGCCCTCGCTCTCTAAGTCATCCATGATTGGCATTGCGGTGCACTCATCCGGGATCAGCCCAGCGAAGTCGGAGTCCAGCAGAGTCTCGGGCACGAAGACAGCGTCCCACGCTGTGATCGCCAAGTCAGCCGTCACATATGCGGCGATGCCAACGCCTATCACCACGAGGCCATGCGGTGTCGCTGAAAGGAAGTAGACCAAGTGAATGGCCGCACCGACGGCCACAGCCTTGATCCCGTTCTGCGCCGTCTGCCGTTGAAATGCGGCCTTGTTGATGTCGCCCTGATAATAGTCCCACGCTGTGAAGGCCTCGTCCACAACGAATGTGAGGCCAGTGGCTGCCACCCCAGGTGCCTTCGCCAGCGCGATCATCGAGCTCTTTGCGGCGGAGGTGCTTTCGACAATCACGGTTCTTGGTGCAGCAGTCCCCCGGCTGAGGGGCAACTTGGCTCGAGTAACAAGCCCATCGATGCCGTCGGAGCTCACCTTTGTGAGCGCCGACTGCCGCGAGACCGATCGAGTTGCAGCAGTCTGCAACTGATCGAACTGTGCGAGGTGCTTGCTCGCGGCGGCCCGAGTGGCCGTGCTGGTGCCTCGTCTCGAGAGTTCGCCGAGCAGCCCGGTCAAGCGGTTCTCGGCAATGCGCGCGGCCACCCGCGCTTCGGCAGCTCCGACACCTTCGACGCTCGAAATGATGTACTTGTTCGAATCGACCGCGATGCTGTGGAGTTCGCGGCGCAAGAGGCTCGGATTCGCTTTCCAGCGGGCCTGAATCTCCTTCGCGAGGTTGCGCAGGGTTGGGTCGTCATGCCCCGCGACGATTCGATCGAGACCATTTCCGATCCACTCATTCGAAAGTTGGCGACCGCTGTTCTTGGTGTATTGCAGAGCGTAATCTGGGAGGGCCTGCCGCGTCTTCACCTCGATGATGCGGATGTCCGTCAGTTCGCCCCAGGCTGCGCGCTTCACCGCGATCCGGTCGATGCCGTTTACGCCGACATTCCCGTTGAATACTTCAAAGCCGCGAGCCTGAAACCCAGCGTGGACGAACGACTCGCCAAACGCGCCGAGTTGCCGAGACGCCGCACTCTCGGTTAGCGCGAGCGCGGGATGAGCGACAACGCCGGGGTCGGCCCCGGCACGCTGAGGGGTGGCTGAAGCAGCAGGGACCGCACCGATGGTGATGAGCGCGACGAGACTGGCGTAGGTGAAGCGGTTCATCGAGGGCCTCCGGGTTGTGTGGTCAGGACCGCCCCAAATGAATGGAGCTGGATTCCATCGCCGAGATAAGTGGTCGCCTCCTCTGGCCGGGAATAGGCTAGCGATTCATTACTAAACGCCAGCGCCTTCATCTGGCGGTCGGCTATCTCCCTCCGCTCGTACTGCCACGTAGCCAACTCATCCTTCAGATAGGCCTTGGCCTTGTGAGCGTCCCCGACCATGCGCTCACCAAAAAACGCCGGGTAGTAAGTCAGAGCGACATTGACCCGGCCAAGGGCTTCCTCGAACACATCCTCGTCATCGTCCCAGAAGCCTTCAGCCTCACCCGTCAATCGTTCGGCATCGCTGAGATGGATCTGCGCATAGACGCTGCCGACAGAACGAACCCGCTGGATCTCTTGGAAGAGCACTCGGCGGGCGTCTTCGGACAATCCGTTGTTGATTGCGTCAGACCCCTTGATCCTCAGCAGGGTCTGGTCGCAGCGATTCATTTCTGCCGATCGGGTGAAGTGGTCACCGCGTTCGCCATTGGACTGAGCAACGGCCAAGCGAAGGCTCACCATCTCATTGATCGCTTCCCCCGCCGTGTCCGGTTCCTGATTGATGCTGGCAAGGTATTCCGCCAGCGCCATCTCGCCGTCACCGCGCTGCAGTGCCTCCCGTGCCGAAGCGAGGCGCGGCTTGTGAATCGTAATGGCTTCCTCAAAGAACACCGACATCGTCGTCGGCTCTGGCTGTGCCGCGAGCCGCTGCTGGCAACCCTGCAATCCAGCGAAGGACAGCACGATGGCGCAGCTGGCGATCGAGAGACGGGCAAACGCAGCAGAGAGCGCATAAGGGGCGTGGGCTGGGTTGCGGCAGGGGATTGGGCTGTTTGGGGTAGTTGTCATACCCCTCTGACGAAGCCCGTCATCAGATTGTGACACGCGGGATCAACCGCCAGCCCGGCCTGGGTGCGTTTCCCGGCTCAGGAAGGCGCTGAAGGGTTCTCCCACACATACTGATCAAAAAATTGGTCCAATTGCCTGTCAAATGGAGCGATTATCGCCTCTGTGGGTGGGCTGACCGAGCGATCGAGGAACCTAGGCTCTTCACCCAGTCGGGTCAGACGCAGGGCTCCGGGGTGTTTGCTCCCAAACACTGTGAGGTTCTTGAACCACTCTTGATCGGCGAACGCGGTGTATCCAGGTATCACGAGAACAAGTCTGGCGAGATTGGAAGTCCGCAGCGAAAGCATCGCTCTGCGGGCATCCATGTCCTTCTTTGTTGCCGCCACCGTCTTGCACTCCAGACATGTGATCACGCCATTGCGGTGAACGAGAAGGATGTCCCACTCTGCGTCGGTCTGGCTCGGCTTCGCTTCGACATGGCGCACCTTCACTCCCCACCAAACCGACGCGAGTGCGCACTTGTTTGGACTGCCTTCTATATACGAAACGACCGCATCGGCCACGCGATGTTCAAAGTCGTGTCCGATTGGCGGTGCTGGCTTACCAACGGCCATCTTCGCTTCTCTTGTCGCCACCTTGTTGCGAGCGCGCTCTAGAAGCGCCCGCACAGCTCCGACAAAGGGAACGAGATCTTGTTCCGTGAAATCAGCCTCGGCCAACGCTGGCGTAATCGTCACATCGGACTGGCTGGCGCGATTCCGCCTAAGCACGCCGTTGACCGTGCGCCGCAAGTGCTCGCGCAATTTGCCGACGGACTTCTGTTGGAGGGCCATCGCCGCATTGGTAGATGGATAGGGAGAATCTTCCAGCGTCCTCATTTTCAGGTGGAACTCATGCGCGAAACGAAACTTCTCGTCAATCTTGTCGTCACTTTCCAGAGCCGGGCGATCCAAGTTCATGCGTCCGTTAGTTGAATCCCAGATCAGTTTGCCTTGCGCATCAGGATCATCCTCGGCTACCGAATTGCCGCAGGCGAGCACCTCGTGCAGCGCGAGCGGCGGAGTGAAGTCGTAAGCGATTCGTTGCGCTCGCGATGGATCCCGCGTTGACCACACACTGACTTCAGACTGCGGCGACTCGCCGTACGCGACTCGTGCGTTCGTGCCACACGCGCCGACCACGGCAAGAGCCCATGGTTTCTTTCCGCCATTGACGACTGCAATGATGTCGTATCCAGATTGCGAAGCGATCGCGGCACGGGCCTTGGTCGCAATTTCCGCAAAGTCTTCGCTCACAAGTTCTTCCACACGAACTTCGAACCCCCGCCTGCGCAGAATCTTCACAGCGGGCCGAACGCGGCCAGCACCAACGACTTTCTGAGTTGCGAGGAAAGTCACAAGGTCAGCACGCCGACCGAGTTGCAAGATCGGCGGCAGATTCGCGATCGGCTGCTCTGTAGCAATCGCGATAAAGTGTTGC
>SIAA01000073.1 GCA_009692045.1 Phycisphaerales bacterium
CGATCGCTGCCAAGAAGAGCAAGGATGCCAAGGCTGCGGAACTGGCGCGTCAGACCGGAGGGACTGCAGGGGCGCCGCTGGCGGGTGGCGGTAGAGTTCAGAGCCCCGCGGTGGCTCAGCCTCCGTGGAAGTCGGCGAGGACGATGGCCCATGCAGGTCAGGGGACCATGGCGCAGCCGACCCAGATGCGAGTCGTGCCGCAGCAGCGAGCCAATCAACCGGTTACGACCACACCGTTCATGCAGAAGCCGTTAGCGGCAAAGCCGGTCCCTCAGCTTCAGGTAGCAGGCAAATCGAAGCCCAAACGGCCACCAATGGTGCAAGCGAAATCCCAATCGGCGAACCAGCCGGTGCGCAAGGTTGCGCCATCAGTTACAGCGTTCGTACGACCGCTGCTTACAGCGGTCGTTGCTAAGGCAGCGCTCACGAATCTCGGCGGCTCTAAGTTTGGTTCGCAGCTGAGTTTACGCCGCGGCATCATGTGGCAGGTCGTGCTATCCCAGCCCAAGGCCTTAGAAGCCTGATCGAGCAAGTTGCCTGCGCTTTCCCATCAGGATCGCGTGAGATCGACTATAGTCGGCGTTCCATGATCGACATTCGGAAACTGAAGGAACTGGTCCGCCTGATGGTGGAGAATGAACTCACCGAGTTGGACCTAAAGGACAAGGACGAGCAGGTATTAGTGCGTCGCCCTACCGGCGGCTTGCCAGAAGTTGCTCACTCCGCAGGGGCTAGCCAGCCCGCGCGTGACTCAGTCCCGACTGCGGGGCCCGTGGCGGCTGCGGTGTCAAGGGGCGCTCCCTCAAAGTCCCCGGCGGCGTCAGCTGCGGATGATGAATCCGGATTGGTTGCCATTGAGAGCCCGATGGTCGGCACCTGCTATCCAACCTCAGGGCCCGACAAGCCCGCCTTTGTCACAGTGGGATCGATCGTTGGCCCTGACACGGTGGTTTGTCTCCTCGAAGCCATGAAGATCTTCAATGAGATCAAGGCGGAGCAGTCGGGCACGATCGTAAAGGTGCTGGTCAAGAGCGGCCAAGCGGTCGAGTTTGGTCAGAAACTGTTCCTAGTTCGCCCTAGTTGAGGCTCGACCATGTTCAAACGAGTACTCATCGCCAATAGGGGCGAGATCGCCCTGCGAATAATCCGAGCATGCCGTGAACTCGGCGTGAAAACGGTCTGTGTTTACTCCAGCGCCGATGCCGGTGGCCCCTGGCTGGAGCAGGCCGACCAAACGATTTGCATTGGCCCGCCCGCAAGCAAGGACTCGTACCTTCGCATTGACCGCATCATCGCTGCGGCGGAGGTCTCGCACGCCGATGCCATTCATCCCGGTTATGGATTCCTCTCGGAGAACTCTCACTTCGCGGAAGTGTGCCGTGACAGCAAGTTCGAGTTCATAGGACCAAGCCCCGAGGCGATGCAGGCTCTGGGTGACAAAGTCAACTGCAAGCGGCTCGCCAAGGCTGCTGGCACTCCCATCTTCCCCGGAACAGATGGGGCGATCGAGGATGTCGAGGAGGCGGTGGCGATCGCCAACACCATCGGATATCCGGTGATCGTCAAGGCTGCGGGCGGTGGCGGCGGCCGAGGAATGCGTATCGCCCGTGATGACGCTGAAGTTCGCACCGGCGTAGAGCAAGCGCGGCAGGAGGCCTTGGCAGCATTTGCCAATGGCACGGTTTACCTAGAGAAGTACCTGGAAATGGCTCGCCACTTCGAAGTGCAAGTGCTCGGTGACAAGCATGGTCATGCAGTCCACCTGTTTGAGCGTGACTGCTCGAGCCAGCGCCGCCATCAGAAGTTGATTGAGGAGGCTCCGGCACCCAATGTCGATGCCGGGCGCCGAGATCAGGTCTGCGCTAGTGCCGCTGACCTAGTGCGGAGCGCGGCCTACGCAGGAGCAGCAACGGTGGAGTTTCTCATGGACCGAACGCAGCGTTTCTACCTGCTCGAGGTCAACACTCGCGTGCAAGTTGAGCATCCGATCACCGAGGCCATCACCGGCATTGACATAGTCCAGACTGGCATCCGCGTCGCCGCCGGTGAGCAGCTTCCTTTCACTCAATCAGACATTTCGGTACGGGGTCACGCCATGGAGTTCCGCATCAACGCGGAAGACCCCGCGCGCAACTTCATGCCCCAGGCTGGAATGGTGGAAACTTACGCCCCTCCCGGTGGTCTAGGTGTGCGTGTTG
Organism: Phycisphaerales bacterium; assembly: GCA_009692045.1. Classification (GTDB taxonomy): domain Bacteria; phylum Planctomycetota; class Phycisphaerae; order Phycisphaerales; family SM1A02; genus SYPI01. Next base: position 2,199 of record SIAA01000073.1, read on the forward strand.
ATTCGCATGTGCGCGCCGGATATCGCATTCCTCCCAACTACGACTCGATGATCGGCAAGCTCATCATCCATGCGCCCACGAGGGAGCAGTGCATCGAGAGGTCGCTAGGCGCGCTCGGGGAGTACCGCATCGGACCCATCAAGACCACGATCCCGCTGCATCAGCGCCTGCTGCGCGAGCCGCTCTTCGTCGAAGCCAAGCACGACATCAAGTATGTGGAGCGCCTTCTCGAAGCATCGTGACGGCTCGAGGTGGGGACATCCAATCGTCCGTGCATTGTGGCAAATTGACCGCTCATGTGAGCAAGTTAGCATCCCTCATCCATGGCGATACTCAAGCATACAAACGGGGGTAAACAAGACACCTCGACAGCCCCCTACCCTACCGGCGCATCGCGGTCTCAGGGCAACGGCTGCCCTCATCGTCAAGCACAGTTGCATTGCATGGACTTGTTCGCAGGCTGCGGGGGGCTATCCCTTGGGCTCGAGGCGGCTGGCTTTGCTCCAATACTGTTCTCTGAAATCAACCCCCATGCCGCCGAGACCTACATCGCAAACCGCAAGGGTCGGGACATCGTGCCGATCGGTGACATTTACAACCTCACCGACGCGAACTTGAAACTGCTGAAAATCTACTGGCGTTACAAGGGAATAGAGGACATCGACTTGGTTTGCGGTGGGCCGCCATGTCAGGGATACTCAGGCATTGGCCATCGGCGCACATTTAAGCTAGACAAGATCGATATCCCATCAAATCATCTGTTTCAAGAAATGGTGCGCGTGATTCGTTGCGTACGACCGAAGATGTTCCTTTTCGAAAATGTCCGGGGCCTGCTGAATGCGCGATGGACGCCGAAAGGGAACCGTGGGGAGATATTCAAGGCTGTGCTGAATGATTTCAACTCGCTGACCGAGTACCAGATCCGCTGGGATCTGCTTCACGCCAAGAACTACGGCGTGCCGCAGAATCGCCCAAGAGTAATCATGATCGGAATCAGATCTGATGTAGCGCCGGCGTTGGCACGGGAATCATCGGTGGGATGCTCGCCCACAGTTGCTACTGCGGTTGAGGTTGGTTTCTTGCCGAAACCATCTGGCACTCCGCCATCGCTCGTGGAACTGCTCTCCGATTTGGTGGACCCCAGATATCCCAAACACTTGGTGACATCAGAGTACCAACAGGAACCAAGAACCGCCGTTCAGCGTGCTATGCGAACCGCTCAGGACGGCCACCTGATGAGGAAAGGGGAGCCTCTGTCGGAGCAGGAATACTCTGACCATGCGGAGTACATCAGAAAAAAGTTTGCACACATGATTGCAAACAATGGAGCGATCCCCGCCCGATATAAGACAAAGAAGTTTGCACAGCGGGTACTCCCGCTCGCGTGGGGCGAGGGCGGTCCGAGTTTGACTGTAACCTCGCTGCCTGAGGACTATGTGCATTACGTCCAGCCGCGCAGTCCGACAGTTCGAGAATGGGCTAGAATTCAAACATTCCCAGACTGGTATCAGTTCAAGGGACCCCGCACCACTGGGGGGCGCCGGAGAGCCGGGGATCCGAGCATCGGTGCTTGGGATAGGGATGTTCCCCGTTACACACAAATCGGGAATGCAGTACCCGTGATGCTAGCTGAAAAAATTGGTAAACATTTGGCAATGATTCTGGGCGGCAATCCCTCAGGTCGGAATTGAATACTCGTCAGCTCAACCAGCATGAGTCCGACAACTTGGCCGTATTGAACAATGCAGGCAGCGATAGCGCCCTGCTCTTTCTAACCGAAACAGGAATGGGCAAGTCGATTCTGGATGCGACGGCTCCAATGCGCCGATTGCTCTGCAACAGTGGTGTTCACGATTATGAGCGACAGTCTAAAGGGGAAACGGCAAAGGTCTGCAAGCCCGCAGTCGTGATAACTGAGAGCGCCCTTGAGCCAACCACGGTTTCGTTTTACCGCCCGACAACGAAGTGCGGCGATCCTAGGCTCTGGGTATATAAGTTAAAATCGTATGCGAAGCCTAATGACGTTTGTGCTGTGCTGGTCCGCAACGACCGCATTCATCTGCTGAACCTATCGCGAAGCTCACTTGCTACCGATATGTCGCACGGCCTTCAGAGTTGCGCGACCCAAGTGGTTGAAGATCTTGCTTCGATGAACTGCGCGGCATCTCGTGAGTTGCTGGCACGGTTGCGCAACATCGCAGCGGCAGGACCAATCAGGGCCCAGTGCTCAGGAGATACGGCTATTGGTCGGAGCGTTGAGGCGGCATTGGGAATACCAATCAACTCGAGCCGTGCCCCTGACTTTATGGGAATCGAGATTAAGAGCGGGCGCAGTCCAGAGAACGGTGATAGTAAGACCCGCGCAACACTATTCGCATGTGTTCCTGACTGGAAACTGAGCAAACTTACCAGCAGCAGAGCCATCCTAGCGAAGTTCGGTTATTCGCGGGGTGGTGCGTACAGACTTTACTGCACCATGACGACTCGCCGCATGAATGCTCAGGGATTGCAGCTCAAGGTCATTGTAGCTGAGTCAAGGCTTCGTGAGTACTGCGCTCGTATTCCTGAGGAGGATGTGTGCACTTGGCAGTTGGATAGATTGCACGAGCGCCTTACGCAGAAGCACAGAGAGACCTTTTGGATCAAGGCCAAGCCGTTTGCGCGCGGCGGTCATGAGTGGTTTGAACTCATCTCCGTTGTGCACACGTCTAGACCAAGCGTTCTACAGTTTGATCGTCTACTTGTTGACGGCACGATAACTATCGACCACCTTATCAAACGCAAGCCTTGTGGCAATGTGTCAGAAAAGGGACCGCTCTTTAAGATTGAGCGGTCACGAATTGGAGAGTTGTTTCTTGGCAAAGAGCATCGCCACCGATTGCAGGCCTGATCGAGAGGT
>SIAA01000006.1 GCA_009692045.1 Phycisphaerales bacterium
GGCGCGGGCATGTACTGAAGGACAACCCCGATCCCCCGCGCGACGAATCGAAGCAGCCCCTGTGCGGATGATTTCTCTAGCAGCGCGCTCGAGAAGGTGGCGGACCGACCTCGATGGGGTAACCGCGACCGGCCCAAGGCCAGTATCCCCCGCGCATATTGACTGCGTCGAAGCCCATTCGCCTCAGATATGCGCACGCGCGAGCGCTCCGATTGCCGGATCGGCAGTAGCAAATGAGGGGTCGCGTCTCCACAAACGCGCCGAGCTTGTCAGGCAACTGCGAGAAGGGCGCGAAGATCGCGCCCCGAACATGACCCGACTCGAACTCGATGCAGTTGCGGGTGTCGACAAACATCACCTGCGAGGACTCCATGCGCCGATGCGCCTCGCTGGCCGAAATCTCCTCCATGTCTCCTGGATCGAGGGCGCTCTCGGGGACTGCGTCGAAGACGGATGGGGCGATCCAACCATCGAAGGTGTCAAGACCGAGTCGATAGAGGATGCGAACGGTTTCTTCTCTCTGCGCGGGCTCGACGACGAGCAGCACAGAGTCGCCTTGCTCGAGATAACTCCCCACCGACATGGCGAAGTACTTGTCCAGCGGCGCACTGATCGCGCCGGTGAGAAACCCCTCGGCAAACCTCCCCCACTCTCGACAGTCCACCACGACAGCGGCGCTCCCGCGGGCAGCGGCCACGAACTGCACGGCCGACAGTTGCGGCGGATCGGGCAGCGCATGTGGACCGTTGATCCCCGCGATATTGTGGCGCTTCACGCGACGGAAGTAACTCGGCGGATCAGGAAGCCCCATGAGCACTCGCTCCAGAAAACTCTGTTCGTCGGATGCCTCGCGCAGTGGCGCATTGATCCTTCGCTCGATGCCGAGTGTGGTGATGGGAAGTGCGCAGATGGACTTGCCACAGAGGCTGCCCGCGGAGTGGCCTGGGAGCACCTCAACATCGTCACTGAGCGAGCCGAGCCGCAAAAGCGCGTTTCGAAGCACTCCCGCATTGGCTCGTGCATCGTCTGCCTCTGGAGAGCGCGAGCCGAGATCGGGCCTGCCGACTTCACCGGCGAAGAGAAAGTCCCCCGTCAAGATAGCGCACACGGCGTTGTGCCGGTCGAGCACCGCATAGCTCATCGATTCGCGGGTGTGTCCGGGGGTATGGATCGCACGAATGCGCAGGGTTCCCACCGCGATCTCTGTCTCGTCTGCAAGGAGATGGATCCGTGCGCGCGTGTCCTCGTCGAGCGAACCAATCCACCCATAGTGGCCACCGCATCCGGGGAGGTAGAGGGTGATCTCTGGGAGTCTGGCGAATGCCTGCGCGCCGCTCACGAAGTCTGCGTGCTGGTGGGTCTCTGCCACAGCCGTGATTCGCACGCCCTCAGATTCCGCAGCACGAAAGTAGCGATCGATGTCCCGTGCGGGATCCACCACGATCGCCTCGCGCGTGGACTCGCAGCCAAGCAGGTAGGTCGCTTGCGAAAGCGCCTGATCATGGATCCGCCGAATGAGCATGAGAGGAATGATAGAGCCTCACCCTCTGCGGACAAGAGTTCGGGGCGCGCGTGCCCCTCCGCAACGACGGGAAATCCGAAGCCGATCACGAAGACCCCCATCTCCAACAACTTCGCGCTGAGGGAGATCGCCTTCGCGGTGTCGTGCACAATATGTGCCAGCGACGCGGAGTGAGTCACAAATCGCCTCGAACGACGCGGGAAACCAGAGTGAAGTGCGCCAAGTGACTCCGGTCAAGCGGTGATGCGCGAATCAGTAGAGTTGTGCAGCGTCCTGCTAGACAAAAGAACGAGGGGATCAAGCCTGGTACCCTTTCACTTCCTTGGCCCGACTCCGCGTGGATCAGCGACCATGAACAAGACTGTTGGCACAATACGAGATGGCAACGACTGACGAAATCCCGATAATCGACATTTTCGCGGGCCCGGGAGGCCTCGGCGAGGGCTTCTCGGCGTTCAAGTCGTCCGCGGGCTCGTGTCCGTTCAAGGTCAAACTGTCCGTCGAGATGGACGAATTTGCGCACCGCACGCTGCTCCTTCGAAGTTTCTACCGCCAGTTCGAGCCTGGCTCGGTGCCTCCTGCCTACTACGCGTACCTTCGCGGAGATGCCAACTGGGAGGGCGCAACATGCAAGTCGCTCCTCGATGCGTTTCCCGTGCAGGGCAAGTTGGCGATGGCCGAGGCGTGGCGAGAGGAACTCCGCCCGTCGGTTGCCCAGGAGGTGGATAGGCGAATCCTTGCTGCGCTCGGTCCGAAGAAGGATCGCCCGGCGTGGGTGCTCGTTGGGGGGCCACCCTGTCAGGCGTACTCGCTCGCAGGACGCGTTCGTATGCTCGGCGTGGACCCGGCCGCGTTCTACAAGGACAAACGCCACACACTCTACAAGGAGTATCTGCGACTGCTGGCGGTCCATGCACCATCGGTGTTCATCATGGAAAACGTAAAGGGGCTGCTGTCGGCCACATCGGAATCCGGTGCACTCGTCTTTGAGCAGATCGTCAAGGATCTCCAGAGACCACCAGACAGCACGCATCGCTACCGGCTGTTCGCTCTTTCTCGAGGCGAAGGCGGTGACGACCAGCTCTATTCGGATGTCGGTCACGCCAAGCAGTTCATCGTCGAATGCGAGCGCCATGGCATTCCACAGGCCCGCCACCGGCTGATCATCTTGGGCGTTCTCGAATCGGACTTCGGCAACCAAACGCGGTTGCCCCGCCGACTTGCCAATCGGTCGGCGAAGGTCACATGCCGGGACGCAATTGACGACCTTCCCCGGGTTCGGAGCGGACTATCGAAGGAGGAGGATTCCCCCGACCGTTGGAAGACCTTCGTCAAGTCCGCACTGCGCGAACCGTGGTTCAAGTACATCGCCGCCAACGGGCACGCGGACGTTGCCGAGGCCATCCGCTGCGCGCTCGATCGCGTCACAAGCCCCCACAAGGGAAGGGGCGATCGATTCGTGCCCTGCGAGCCCGCTCCCGGATTCAAGGTCGACTGGTTCCACGATCCCAAGCTCGGCGGCGCATGTAACCATGAATGCCGCTCGCACCGGTCCGACGACCTCCACCGCTATCTGTTCGTCTCCGCCTATGGCAGTGTCCGCAAGTTCTCGCCGCGTCTTGAGAACTTCCCCGCAGCCCTTCTGCCGAACCACGTAAACGTGGACGATGCGCTCGAATCCGGCCTTTTCAACGACCGCTTCCGCGTGCAACTGGCCGATTCGCCCGCGACGACGATCACCTCGCACATCTCCAAGGACGGCCACTACTTCATCCACTATGACCCGTCGCAATGCCGGAGCATGACCGTCCGCGAAGCGGCCCGCATCCAGACGTTTCCCGACAACTATTTCTTCGAGGGTCCGAGGACCGAACAGTATCGACAGGTCGGGAATGCGGTGCCTCCGCTACTCGCTAACGAGATCGCTCGCATAGTGTTTGAGGGCTTCGGCCGGGAGTGGAAGTGATTCCGCGGCCGACTCGATTTCCAAGGCTGCTGGCAGCGCCCTGATGAGCAGTATCCGGTAGAAGATCACCGAGCCAGAACTGCTCGTCCGATCCTGCGTGCATCGACTTGGTTACAGGGTCAGGCTTCACGGTCGCGAGTTGCCTAGATCGCCCAACCTCGTCCTTCGCAGGCTTCAGACGGTCGTGTTCGTCCACGGCTGCTCCTAGCATCGACACGAGGGATACAAGAACTGCTCGACACCGAAGACCACGAGCAAGTTCTGGAACGCCAAGTTCATGGCCAACCGTGCCCGGGGCGCGCGGGCTGCTGCGGCCCTGTCGTTGGATGTGTGGCGAGTTGTTTTTGTCTGGGAATGCGAATCCAACGACTCTGTGAAGTGCTCCGCCCGACTCAAGCGGCTGCCCGCAAAGCCGAACACCACCGTCCGTTCAAAGCGCAAACGGATCGCTTGATCGCTCGGCGACCCGCAGGCGATCGAACCCCCCCAAATTGACCTCATACTCGATGCGTTCCACGCCCGCAGGGACGCCTGCGACAAAGCTCGACGGCACGACGCGGGGGAAATCCGTCGTCACGCGGTAGAGCCCCTCGCAGGCGACGCGAATATGCAACTTCGCGTACTCGGCGTCGTGCGCGGGCGAATAGCCTGCCTGAGCGAGGCGGCCGTCGAGCATGCTGGCCGCGCGATGTGACAGTGTGGAGCGGTAGCAACCGCATGTGCCAGCGACGCGGAGTGAGTCACAAATCGCCTCGAACGACGCGGGAAACCAGAGTGAAGTGCGCCAAGTGACTCCGGTCAAGCGGTGATGCGCGAATCAGTAGAGTTGTGCAGCGTCCTGCTAGACCACCGCGGCGGATGCGTCGCTGTCGTGCGCGAACGCGACTGAGTCTCCGAAACAAGTGCCGATGGCGCGGGCGGCAACCATCAGCGGGTGTTTGGCGGGGATCAGTCGCTGCTTGCCCGCTGCGGTTGAGAGGTCAACATCAGTGAATGCATTGCCTTGACGTACCACTAGCCGGGCGCGTTTGCCAGCCATCAGGCAGGCGATGGCGTGATAGCCGAAGTGGGTGGCGAGGATGCGATCGGCAGCAACGGGCGGGCCGCCGCGCTGAACATGGCCGAGCACGGTCGTACGGCTCTCGACCCCGGTGCGCTGTTCGATCTCGGCACCGATCAGTTCGCCGACTCCACCGAGTCGTACCGGATCAGCACTGCGGGGATCGAGTCGAGCTACGACTGGTGCGCCAGCTTTGGGGTGGGCTCCTTCGGCGACGACGATTACTGCAAAGCCCGGACCTCGCTTCATCCTCCCGTCAATCACGCGGCAAATCACCTCCATGTCATAAGGGATCTCGGGGATGAGAATCACATCAGAGCCGCTGGCAACTCCGGAAGTAAGGGCGATCCATCCCGCGTTGCGGCCCATCACTTCACAGACAACAACTCGGTGATGACTGTCGGCAGTGGAGTGAAGGCGATCGAGAGCATCGGTCGCCGTGGCAACGGCGGTGAGGAATCCGAAGGTGATTTCAGTGCCTACCAGATCATTGTCGATGGTCTTGGGAACGCCGATGATGTTGATGTTCTCGGCGACCAGAGGTGCCGCGGCAGACATGGTTCCATCGCCGCCGATGACGATGAGGGCATCGAGTCGGTGCTCGCGCACAGTTTGCACACACTCTCCAACGCGATTGGCGAAGAGAGGCTGGCCGCTGGCGTCGGAGCCGATGTGGTAGCGCTCGGGATTCGCTCGATTGTTGGATCCGAGGATGGTGCCGCCCCGCGTGAGGATGCCCGAGACATCACGCGCGGTCAGTGGCCGCACGCGATTCTCAACCAGTCCCTGAAACCCATCCTCGATGCCGAACACCTCGATGGAGTGTTGGTAAATGGCGGTCTTGGCCACGGCGCGAATCACGGCGTTGATCCCCGGGCAGTCGCCGCCCGAGGTGACTACGCCGATGCGCTTGATGAGATGCACTGGGGTCATGGGCGAGCGGGCGAGGCTACCATCGTGGAAATGACCGATCCCACGCCCGATGTACCCGAGAGTGACGCAGTGGATGAGAGCGTTCTGGTGGCGGCACGCCGCGCCAAACTGCTTCGCCTGCGCGATGAGTTGAAGGTAGAGCCATTCGGTTCGCGCCTCGATGGACTGATCGAGCTTGCCCAAGCGCGTCGATTGTTCTGTGAGGAGGCGCACCTCGCTCGAGAGTTGGCCAGCAAGGCGGCGCGGGATGCGGCGGCTTCGGGCGCACCGGTGGCCTCGGGAGCGCCCGTGACGCAACTGCCCGATGCGCGGGTTGAAGTTCGGGTGGCGGGCCGAGTGGTGCAGCACCGCGACATGGGAAAGATTGTCTTTGCATGGCTGCGCGATGCCTCCGGTGATCTGCAGGTAAGCGTCTCAAAGTCAGAGGTTGATTCGCTCAGCTTCGAGCTGGCCAAGATGCTCGATTACGGCGACATCATTTCCATTGAGGGCAGGGTGGGGCGAACGCAGCGAGGTGAGGTCTGCGTGTGGGCGGCCTCAGTGACGATGCAATGCAAGAGCGTGGAGCCACCGCCGGGGAAGTGGCATGGTCTCCATGATGCGGAAGTGCGCTATCGCCGCCGCTATGTGGACATGTCGGCCAACCCAGAAACCATGCGGGTATTCGAGGCGCGATCCCGCATCTTGCAATCCATCAGGCGGTTCATGGATGGACGCGGCTATCTCGAGGTTGAGACCCCGATGATGCAATCGCTGGCGGGTGGGGCGGCAGCGCGTCCATTTGTTACCCATCACAATGCTCTGGGAATGCCGCTCTTCATGCGGGTGGCTCCCGAGCTGTATTTGAAGCGCTTGTTAGTAGGGGGCATGCGGCGGGTCTATGAGATAAATCGCAACTTTCGTAACGAGGGAGTTGATCGCAGCCACAATCCTGAGTTCACGGCTCTTGAAGCCTACGAGGCATTCGGCGATTACCACACCATGCTCGAACTCACTGAGTCGCTCATCCACGGTTTGGCCGTTGAGGCAGCGGCGAGTTCGGCAGCGGCGAGTTCTGCGTCGGCGGATGCGAACTCGGCGCAGGCAGTGACGGGACAGCCGCGGCTTCCCTTCGGAGATCTGTCGATCGACTATTCGCGTCCATTCGCCCGAGTGACTTACCGCGAGTTGTTCACCAGGGCATTGGGATTCCCGGTGGAAGACACCGCCGCGGTGCGCGCGAAAGCCGCTGCTGATCACATTGAAGGAGCCGGTACTAAGAACTCGTGGCTGCTGGTCAACGAACTCTTTGAGCGTCACGCCGAGGCGCTGCTTGATCCGGCGCGCCCCACGTTTGTGCTGGATTATCCCAGTGCCATCAGCCCCCTCACTCGACCCATGCGTGGCAATGAGGCGATCGCCGAGAGATGGGACCTGTTCATCGCGGGCATGGAGATTGGGCCTGCCTATACCGAGTTGAACGATCCCGACATTCAGAGGGCCAAGCTCACGGAACAACTCGCCGGCGCCGATGTCGAGGAAAGCACCTTCAGGTCACTCGATGAGGACTTCCTGACCGCCCTGCAGGTGGGAATGCCGCCCGCGGGTGGAATGGGACTAGGCATCGATCGGCTAGTGATGCTGCTCACCAACTCGCAATCGATTCGAGATGTGATTCTGTTTCCCCTGATGCGTCCGGTCGGCGCTTCCCTAGCGACACCCCAAGGCGGTACTGAATGACTTTGCTCCGTGGATTTGCAGTGACAATGTTGATCGCGCTGGCGGTGTGTCTGGCAGCGGTGCAATCGGCGGTGGTAGCGGCGCAGTCTGCTGGATCGACGGCGCCTGTTGCAACCGCAACTCCCGCGGCTGCGGCCTGGGAGACCATCGAAGATGTCTGGTACTGCCTCGAACTGGGCGGCGAACGATGCGGATACTCGCGCGTGCAGACCGAGCACCAGAGAGCGCCCGCATCTGCCGGCGGCGAACTCTGGCGAACCAGCAACGAAACGGTGATGCGTATCGGACGCGCTGCGGCGGCAATCGAGATCAGAATGGGATGGGTGTTTCTCGAGGATGCTGTGGGCAATCCCATTTCGTGCGAGGCAACGCAGTTGACGGGCGCAACCCTGCTTCGATCCGAGTATGTGTGGAACAAGAGCGGAGTGACGGTGACTTCGATTCAGGGTGATCGCAGGACCGAGCGCCAGCTACCCGCCATCGAGGGTTCATATCTGGCGCCTCATGCTATGGATGTAGCCGGTGAGGCCAGGCGCAAGGCGGGTGAGAAGTCCATCACGCTTCGAGGTCTTGATCCATCCAATGGCATCAGTCCCATCACTGTGACCAGCGAGTGGGAGGCGAGGGAGGAGATTGATTCCTGCAATGGCAGAGTGATGACTGATCGATGGCGTGCCACTAACGACATCGTGGCCGTGCCGACAACGGAGTGGATTGATGGTGAGGGGCATTTGCTGCGCAGCACTACCAAGATGCCTTTCGGTTCGCTCGACATGCGGGCGTGCCCCTCCGAAACTGCACTATCCAAAACACCAGGGGGCGCGGCGCCGGAACTACTGCTCTCGACCCTTGTCAAGCCCGACAAGCCGATCGAGTCCCCGCGGCAGACTCGGCGCATCGCTTACCGATTGACTTCGGTCGATGGCTCGCCGATTCGACTCGCCTCCGCCGGATCACAGGTGGTTACGACCGCTGCCGATGGCGCCCTCGAAGTTGTTGTGGATGTGGATACACCGCAGACCGCCAGTGATGCCGATCGGCTCAATGCCGCGTTTTCTGCTGCCTCACCCATGATCGACAGCGATGACGCAATGGTGCGATCGCTCTCGGAGCGTGCACTCAAGCGAGCGCCACCCGATGCATCGACGCGCGCCAAAGCTGGTGAACTAAGGGCATTCATCAACAGGTTCATCAAGGCCAAGAACCTAGGCACTGCGTTCGCCACTGCCAGCGAGACGGCAAGAAGTGCTTCGGGCGACTGCTCCGAACATGCCATCCTGCTGGCTGCGGTTCTGCGCAGCGCCGGAATCCCCTCGCGTGTCGCCGCGGGAATGGTTTACGCCGATGCTTTTGCTGGCGAGAAGGGCATCTTCGGCTGGCACATGTGGACGCAAGCCCTAATCGATGGCAAGTGGATCGATCTTGATGCCACTCTCCCTGTGGACTTCGATGCCGCCCACATTCTGGCGGTGACGACGGCGCAGGAGTCGGATGCGCTTGATCCGGCGCTTGGTGCTCTGGTGACGATCGTCGGCAATATCCGTGTCGAGATCATCGATGTGCGCCGCTGACGCGCCGCAGATTCCCGCGCTGCCGCAGCGCGACTCGCAGGGCCACAAGGGAACATTTGGCACAGTCTGCGTTGTCGGTGGCTGCGCCGCGCCGCCCAAGCCCATGGTTGGCGCCCCGGCATTCGCGGCCCTGGCGGCACTTCGAACCGGTTGCGGGCTGGCAGTGATTGCCGCGCCTGAGCCGGTGCTGGTGAGCGCTCTCACCATCGCTCCGGGGGCGACTGGACTCGCGCTTTCCGTCGATGCCGAGGGCAACTTGCAGGCAAGTGATTGCGCCGCGCTTCTCGCCGCGGCTCGTGGCTCGATCCAATGCATGGTCATCGGGCCGGGACTGGGCAGCGGCTATTCCCAGCAACAACTGGTGATCCACCTTGTCTCCCAGGATGATCTGCCCATGGTGATCGATGCTGATGCCATCAATGCGCTCGCTGCCACTCCGTCCTTTCAGTTGGATTTCCGAGCCCCTTGCGTGCTCACTCCCCATCCAGGTGAGTTTCGACGACTTGCAGCCTCTCTCAACATGGAGTGCGATCCCGTCGATGATGCGACTCGAGAGCAGGCGGCGTGTTCGATGGCGCAGCGACTCGGTTGCGTGCTACTACTCAAAGGGGCGCGGACTGTGGTCAGCGATGGTGATCGAACTTGGAGCGCGCGGCTGGGAAATGCCTCTCTGGCGACCGCGGGATCTGGCGATGTGCTTTCCGGAATCATCGGGTCGCTGATCGCTCAGTTCTATCCGCGCGGACTTAGCCGACAACACTTGGACCTGTTTGCATGTGCCCAACTGGCCGCGCATATTCATGGGCTCGCCGCCGACGCATGGGCGGCAAAGCACGGAGAGGCCGGGCTGATCGCCTCCGAGTTGTGCGCCGAGATTCCCGATGTCTTGCAGCGGTTGCGCGGCGCCTAGACGCTGATGCCGCGAACTTACCCGCCGCATCGCGGTACCCACGCGGGAAGTTAGTATCGCCCGCCCATGGTTGATTCCTCCAAGCCCGTTAGCGACACCACCAATCGGCCACTCGCCAGTCTCGTCGCCAGCATGACGGTTGATGGCATCTACACCATTTCCAATCCGCAGGTCGGTGTGGCCCGAAACGGCAAGCACTATCTCAAGGGGTTCATCCGTGATGCCAGTGGCGAAGCGGTGATTCGCAAGTGGACCTTCGCCGAGTCGGCGCTGGCGGAGGTTTCCGCCACCGGTTATGTGTGGGTGTCGGGCCGGGTTGAGAGTTATCAAAACGCGCTGCAAGTGGTATTGGATGATGTTCGTGCCGTTGAGGTGGATGTAGCAGACCTCGCGCGTCTGGTGCCCTGCACCAAGCACAACATTGAAGAGATGTGGTTGCGGGTGCAGGAGCTCATGCGCTCGCTTCATCACCCCGCCATGCGCGCCCTTGCTGAGGCTTATCTCACCGATGCCGTACTGATGGGCGCGTTTTGCCGCGCACCCGCAGCGGTCTCCATTCATCACGCCTTCATTGGTGGGTTGCTCGAGCACACTTTGCAGTTGCTGGAACTAGCAGAGCGCATGTTGCCCCGGTATCCCGCTCTCAATCGCGATCTGGTGCTGACCGGCCTGTTTTTGCATGATTTGGGCAAGACCAGCGAGTTGGAGTGGGAGCACGGATTCAGCTATTCAGTGGATGGGCAGTTGATTGGGCACATCGTGCGCGGCGCGATCATGTTGCAGGTCAAGGCTGCCGTGGCAACCAAGGCGACCGGGGAGAAGCTGCCCGGTGAGACTCTGCGGGTGCTGCAACACATCATCTTGAGTCACCACTATCAGTTGGAGCATGGTGCCGCCAAGGTTCCGGCTACCCCGGAAGCGGTGTTCGTGGCCATGCTCGACAATCTGGATGCCAAGACATTTGTGGCGATCGAAATGGCGGGGCGCGAGAAACTGAAACCAGAGTCGGCTCTCTTTAGTGATCGATCGTTCGCGCTGGAGACGCGAGTCTTTCGACCCGATCCTCTGGCGTGACTCTGCCTCAGCCTGCGCGCCACCTGGCCGCAAGTTGATCGATCATCTCGCTGGGGTAGAGGGGGAAGGGCCAATCACGCGCTTGCATCACCTCTACCGAGAGCGAGTGTTTGAACCACTGCGCCCTCTGAGCATCCATTTGCTCGAGGCGATCAGAGATGGCGAGCCTTGCCGCTTCGACAGTTTGCTTCATGGTGCGATAGGCCGCCCGTCGCTCGGCGCTTCCTGGGGCCGCATTGGAGACCGCAGCTAGCAGTTGCGTCAGCCGCGCCGAGGGCAGGTTGGGCAGTTCTCGCCACGGATCGAAACGAAATGGGCGCGAGTCGGGCGGCTCTGCTGCAGAGGTTGTGGCAAGAGTTGGCTCCAGCGGAAGGCGAAGATCAGCGGTTGCCACATCAAAGCTCACAGGAGCAACTCCCAGCCACCGGCGCCAGAACTCGTCACCGCGCGCGTCGTAGTGAGCTCCACCGGTGCCGTGGACGAATCGATCTGCCACCAAGCGAACGATTCCCGTGGCAATGACGGCAGTGGGAAGAAGCTTCCCCCCGAATGCTGATTGAGTTGCCGCGGCGGCATCAGCTGCGGTGGCACGAGACCGTGCGCCGGAGCGGTGAAGTTTCCACAGCGGCAGCTCGGTGCGCTGCGGGTCTTCGTTGATCTCGAGTGGCTTGGCGATCTGCGAGTCGCTCTGGGCAACTGCGTCATTGAATGCCCGAGCGCAGTCGTTAGGCCCACTGATCATCAGCTGAAGCAGGTGCGCGCCAAGTGGAGATGTAAGCAGGTCGCTGCCGTAGATCGCGCGGGCAGGGCTGAGCCACCTCTGCGCCAGCGCGCAGTTTGCCCGATAGACCTGTGCGGCCGCGGTCGACTCTTCGGAGGCGGTGAGAGCGGCAAAAATGTTGTGCATTCCCGCAGCCACGCAGGGGAGTGCCGCAGTCACTGAGGGAGGTGTTCGAGGTGTTGATGCTGGTTGGGCGCAGGCGACACGAGGCCCGCCGGTGAGAAAATCAGCAGAAAGCGCCTGCCAGGTACGCCGGTGCCACGCCCCATCGATCAGGTCAGGAAAGTCGCACGCTCCGCAATCGATCGCATCGTGATCGGCGATGAGGTGCAGCACGCTTCCGTGCAACTCCCTCGCTAGTTTTTCGCAGGCGAGACCCTTGGCGAGGATTCCTGGATGCCAGACCACTGGCTGATGCCCCCAGGCGATAACGGGCGCATCGGCCAAGTCCCAGATGGCTCTGGTGGCGGCAGTTGCCTCACGAAACTGATGGGGCGCCACGCGCATCTGACTTGGATACTCCCTGGAGCTCCAGCAAGTGTCGGCAGCGCGTCAGCTCGGCTTCGAATGTGCTTCGATAAGCCTGCAGCCGGTGCGTTGGATCATCGAGAGGGCCGCCGAAGGTGCGCGATGGATCGTTATAGATGAGCCGCACGGGAATCTCGCGAATGCGCAATCCATGGGCGACGGTTTGTACCCAGAACTGCAGGGGAAACTCGTAGCCATCGACACCGAGAGTGAGTTTGCGAATAGCGGCCGTTCGGTAGGCCTTGAATCCGCAGAAGGAATCGGTGAGGCCGAGACCCAGAGCTTCGTTGATCTCATCAGTGAGAATGGCATTGATTCGGCGCCGCTCCGGCGGTGGGGAGTCGCCGCTTTCGTCGCGCTCGAGGTAGCGGCTCCCGGAGACAACATCAACATCATCGGCGGCCATGGCCGCGATAAACGCGGGGATTGACTCCGGTTCGTGTTGCTCATCGCAGTCCATCACCAACACCCACTCGAAACCAGCGTTGACGGCATAGGCAAAGATGTCTCGCATCGATCTTCCGTAACCCATGTTGTGGCAGTGATGCACCACATCGACTTCGAGTTTCATCAGAAGCGAACTAGTGAGATCGGTCGAGCCGTCATCAACTACGAGCACTTCCGAGCAGTAGCGGCGCACGCGGGAAATGACTCGCTCCACGGTGGGCGCTTCGTTGAAGACGGGCAGAGCCAAGAGAAGGGTTGGACGTGGGGGAGAAGCGGTCATCAGCGGGGATAGCCCTCTGCCACAGTAGTCATGGCTTTGACCTCCCGCACAAGTTCCAGATGTTTCTCTTGGATTGTGATGCCCAGCACTCGCACCGAGCGGTGCAGACTCTGCGCTACTGGGCCGATTCCTGGGGCGATGTACATGGTGGCCACATTGACTGCCTTGGCCAAGCGAAGATCGGCGCTGAAATAGGTTTCAATCACTACCGTTTCGAACCGTCCGAATGGAGTGCGAATAGAGGCGCAGCCGACCTGTTGCACCTTGAGCGTTGCAAGGCCACTGTCGCGGTCGCCGCGGGTCTCGTCAAACCAACTCACACGCATGGGAGCGGTTGACTCAATGGTCCCGTGGGGCAGAACTCTCTGGGGATAGGCCAGCAAAGGCGGGTCAAAGTGGGATCGAGCATCATCCAAAGGAGCATCCACGCTGGCGATGGCGAGAGAGCCATCGTCTCCGCCAACCAGATGCTGGCACTCGCCGGTCGGATCGCAGAACTTGATAGCACCTGAGAGATGCTCGGTATTGGAAGTGGAAACCCACGAACTATTCAGATCAATCCACTGCTCTGGGGTAGATGCTGGGGGCAGCATGTCTCGCTGCAGCACTTCGCAGGGGGTATCCGAGCGCGATAGCACCTCGATTCGGCCCGGCCCCGGGCGCGTTTCGCAGCCGAGACAGGGGGCTAGCAGGCACAAGAGGAGCAGCAATCTCAAAGAGGCAATCCCTTGCTGCGCCAAATCTCGCGCAACTTCTCCGGGGCTATGCGCTCCGTGATCGTGCCGTCAGTTCCCAGCCGCCTGATGAGTTGACCGCTGGTGTCGTAGGTACAGACTTCGCGCGGTTTGTCCATTCCCTTGCGAACTCCCAGTGTCCATTCGTTCTCGCCTGACTTCGTCCAGTCGATGATGTGCAGCAGCAGTTTGCCGCTCGCGGAATCAAAGGCATAGATGGAGGCGCCTCCCTCGAATGAGCCATCGCGAGGCAAGAGTTGGCCGAGACTTCGGAACTCGAACTGAGAGAGATACAGTTCGCTTGGAACAGTCCAGCGGCCGTCTTGATTGGGCTGCCCAGTCGATGCTTGATTGAACACTTGGAGCTCTGGTATCGGCTGACCGACCGAAGGTGCGCTGCGAAGGCCCATCTGATTGAACATCTTCAATGACTGGCCCTGCCGCTCGGCGACTCGCGCCAGCCACAGTTCCTGTGATCTGTCGAACGCCGACCAGAACCGGCCATCGGTGTCGATAGTTGCTGCTGAATCAGATTGGTCGATGGTCTGAGCTTGCAAAACCAGAAGTTGACCGCTCGTGGCATCTGCGCCCGTGTATGGAAGTTTGATGCTCGGGTCGGCGGCCCCACGTGCGGCATCCCTCGATGTTTCCAGCAGCCAGCCAACTTCTTTTTCAACCCCAGCAGCAGCACTGGTGTATATTCTGTACATGATTGGCTCATGATCGCGACAAATCATCGCAAAATCACGCTTGATCGCAGCAATTATAGAAACACCGTTTTTTAGTCTCGCACCTCGAAGATTATAGGACTCTGTAAAGTCAGCAATTTTGAGCGATGCGAATGAAGGGTCAAGCACCACCCGTGCCTGCTGGTAGTCCAGACCTGACGTCAGGATTGAGATCACCAGGAACCAAGAGTCCTCGAGGGGCACGATCAGCCAGCCGGTAACTGCCGTGGTTTGAGCGTCTAGTGCTACCGAAGTGAATATCAGGTGTCCAAAGCAGTTTGCGCCCTCAAATACCTCATTTGCCACGACCTCGAGACCCCTCTGACGCTCCTTTGCTTTCTTCAGGTGATCCATTGCCACGGCCGCGGCGCTTCTGAGTGTCGGGTCAGAAGAGGCGATCTGCATTTGCAGGCGGAATCTGGGCGGTTTTTGTGAATCCTCGATATGCACTCGAGGGTCAACCGAGGCCTCCTCCCGGACAACAATCGACCCGGCAGGCAGCCGCAGTGACACTCCGAGGCTCTCGATCTCCACGGCAGTTTCGGTCAGTAACTGTGGGGGCTGAGAGACGGTCGCCTGGTCCTGTGCCGCTGCCTCCGTGAGCGCCAATCCCACGCTGGCAACAAGGGCGATTACCGACTCGAAAAGAAGAAATCTGCTTCGGTGCTGCACTTCGCAAATGCTATCCCCAAGGTGGCCAAGTCGATACGGTCTGTTGATTGACAGTTTCGGTAAAAGCCTTATCATCGTCCCTCCCCATCGGACGGGACGTTCCCGCCCGATGGCTTTGTCTCCGCATGTTTGCCTCGACAGATTGGCTAAATGACGAACCGAATCCGAATCAGAATGGAAGCCTACGACCACCAGGTGCTCGACTCGAGCGCCAAGGAAATCGTTGAACAAGCCAAGATCTCCGGTGCTCGTGTTGCTGGCCCAGTACCACTCCCCACCCGGCGCGAGATTTACACAGTCAACCGCTCGCCCTTCATTGACAAGAAGAGCCGCGAGCAGTTTGAGATTCGCACCCACAAGCGGATCATCGACATCGTTGAGCCAAACTCAAAGACCATTGACGCATTGAACCGCCTGGTGCTTCCGGCCGGTGTGTTCATCAGGATGAAGGTCTGACGCCATGACCGCTTCCCTAATCGGTAAGAAGATCGGCATGTCTCGCTACTTCACCTCCACAGGGAACAACATTCCCGTCACGGTGATTCAGGTTGGCCCTTGCGCGGTAACGCAGGTAAAGACCCTCAGCACCGATGGCTACTGCGCGGTTCAGTTGGGATTTGAAGAGATCAAGCCGCGGCGTTCCACCATGGCTGGTATCGGTCACGATGCCAAGGCTGGTAGTGCGCCTCAGCGCGTACACCGCGAGTTCCGCTGTGCCAATGATGCGGAGGTTGGCGAGTTCACCCTCGGACAGTCTCTGACTGTCTCGGCATTGGATGGCATCAAGTTTGTTGATGTCATTGGAACGAGCAAGGGCAAAGGATTCGCCGGTGCGATGAAGCGTTACAACTTCAAAGGCCTCTGTGCCAGCCACGGTACGGAGCGCAAGCATCGTTCGCCCGGCAGCATCGGTTCCCACGGTACTGATCGTGGGCATGGCGCCAAGATCAAGAAGGGCAAGAAGATGCCCGGTCGCATGGGTAACGAACAAGTAACGATTCGAAGTCTGGATGTTGTTTCGATCGATGCCGAAAAGAACCTGCTCCTTGTAAAGGGTCCGGTTCCCGGCGCGAATGAAGGATTCCTGTTCATCAGAGCCGCAACGCGACTCTACAAACCAAAGGCACGAGCTCAGGCTGGCAAGTGATGGCCTGAAAGTGCGTGAAGGCCCCTCAAGGGAACCACACGCACGACACAAGTTAGGTGGATTTACCTGAGTCAGTCCGTACCCTCCGCTACCAGTAACAGGCGGTGAGGACGGGAAGGCGAACTGCGGGATTGCCCGCGAAGGATGATTCGATGATTGATTTACCCATCTACAACAAGGCCGGGAAGAAGGTTGACGATTTCAAGATCGATCCAGCCGATCTCGGTGGGGAAGTAAACCACGCTCTGCTCAAGCAGGCCTATGTCATCACCCACGGCAATCAGCGCCAGGGATCAGCGCGCACCAAGAGCCGTGGTTCAGTCGAAGGCTCAACTCGCAAGCTCTATAAGCAGAAGGGAACAGGCAACGCCCGAGTTGGAGCGAGCCGCGTTCCCAACCGTAAGGGCGGCGGTGTCGCCTTTGCCAAGACTCGTGAGCGTGAGACTCTGCGCTCGGCTCTGACCCGCAAGATGCGGCGCCTTGCCAATCGCAACGCGCTTCTTGCCAAGTTGGTTGATTGCGAGGTGAAGTGCATCGATCGCCTTGACTTTGCTGCCCCCAAGACCAGCGAGTTCGCCATGGTTCTAAAGGCAGTGGGTGTCGATCGCACCTGTCTGGTCGCCGTTGACTCCAGCAATCGCAATGCCCAGCTCTCGGCCCGCAATGTTCCGGGAGTTGATGTAGTTCGCATCGATCAGCTGAGCGCATTCGACCTGCTGAATCATCGCTACTTCGTGGTGGAAGCTGAGGCTCTTCGCTCTTTCATCAATGGATCATGCTTCACCGAGCAGAAGGAAGTTGCCTAATGGAAGCAACCTCAGTAATCCGCCGCCCCGTCATCACGGAGAAGGCAACCTCGGCCTCCAGCGATCACAACCGATACACCTTCGAGATAGATCATCGGGCTAATCGCACCGATGTGAAGAAGGCAGTCGAATTCATCTACAAGGTTCGCGTGCTCAATGTGAATATGCAGAATCATCAGGCCGCAGATCGCCGTTACAAGTACGGCGTGATACCGGGCAAGATCACCAAGCGTGCCATCGTGCGCGTGCATTCCGAGGACAAGATCGAGCTCTTCTGAGCCACGAACTAAGGACACGACATGCCAATCCGCGTTTACAAGAAAACCACCAACGGCAGGCGCAACGCCTCGGTGAACCTCCATGCTGAGGTAACCAAGAAGTCCCCAGAGAAGAGCCTGCTCCGACCGCTGCATAAAACGGGTGGGCGTAACTGTCAGGGCAAGCTCACGGTCATTCAGCAGGGCGGCGGTCACAAGCGTCGATACCGGCTGATCGATTTCAAGCGGCAGAAGGACGACATGCCAGCCATCGTGGTGGGCATCGAGTACGACCCCAATCGCAGCTGCCATATCGCGCTGTTGAAGTACACGGATGGTTCGCTGCGCTACATCCTTTCGCCCAAGGGACTCAACGCGGGTGACACCATTAGTAGTTCCGCCAATCAGCTGGACCCGCGCCCCGGCGTCTGCATGCCGCTTCGTCACATTCCCACCGGAATGGAACTGCACAACATTGAGTTGTTCCCCGGCCAGGGTGGCCGACTCTGCCGCTCCGCGGGCGGATCTGTTCGCCTCACCAACAAGGAGGGCCGCTGGGCGACCATCGTGCTTCCCTCCGGTGAAATCCGTCAGGTCTCCGTCGAGTGCCGCGCCACGATCGGTTCAGTTGGCAACGGAGATCACGCACTGGTGGTGTTGGGTAAAGCCGGCCGCAATCGTTGGCTCGGTCGACGCCCGCGAACTCGTGGCGTAGCGATGAGCCACCATCAGCATCCGCACGGCGGTGGTGAAGGTCGCAGCAAGGGTGGTCAGGCCCCATCGAACGCCAGCGGCACGCTCTCCAAGGGCGGACGCACTCGCAGTTACGGCAAATCCTCCGATCATCGCATTCTCAGACGGCGCTATAGCCGTCGATACGGCCAGTTGAAGGTTTGAGATAAAAGAGCAACCCCATGTCAAGATCAACGAAAAAAGGTCCGTATGTAGATGAGAAGTTGTACCGCAAGGTCGAGAAGATCTCGGCTGGCGGTAGGCGATCGCCCATCAAGACTTGGGCGCGTGCGTGCACGATCGTCCCCGAGTTTGTGGGATTCACCTTCCAGGTACACAACGGAAAAACATTCATCGATGTCTTCTGCACCGAGGACATGGTGGGTCACAAGTTGGGCGAGTTCAGCCACACCAGAATCTTCCGTGGTCACACGAATAAGAAGGAAGGCATCGAAGGCGGCGAGAAGGCCGGAGCCGCCGCATAAGCACCCGCTTAGGAAACTGAACAATGGCATATAAGTCCTCTCATCGATTTGCTCGCATCTCGCCCCGCAAGGCTCGCCTTGTGGCAGACTTGATTCGCGGCCAGGGTGTTGCCGACGCCTTGACAGCGCTGCAGTTCTCGCCCAAGCGCGGCGCGGCGTTCATCACCACGATTCTCAAGAGCGCCATCGCTAACGCGGAAGAGAAGAACGCGGATGTGGCAACCCTCATCGTCAGCGAGAGTCGCGTGGATGAAGGGCCGACCATCAAGCGCTTCCAGCAGAAGGATCGCGGTCGATCGCATCCCATCATGAAACGAACGAGTCACATCACCGTTGCTGTAGACGCGCGCGCCGCAAGCACCAAGCGTAAGAGCAAGGCCTGATAAGGAACACCCATGGGACAAAAGACTCATCCATTCGGTTTTCGGGTTGGCGTAACCGAGACTCATAAGAGCCGATGGTTCGCCCCCAAGGCTCTCTTCGGCGAACTGCTCGTTGAGGATTACAAGATCCGAAAGTTCATCGATAAGCGCCTCAACCGCACTCCGCCCTTTGCGGCCGTGAGCGATGTTCAGATTGAGCGCACCCGTGAAGAACTCACCGTGATCATCAAGACTGCCCGCCCCGGCCAAGTTCAGGGTGTCAAGGGCGCTAACAAGGAGCAGTTGGTAAACGACCTGCAGATTCTCACTGGTCGCAAGGTTGTAATCACCGTAGTCGAGGTTCGCAATCCTGAGTGCGATGCCAAGCTCATCGCTGAGACGATTGCTGAACAGTTGAAGAAGCGCGGCAACTTCCGCCGTGTTCTCAAGCAGCGCTGCGAGAGCGCCATGCAGAACGGTGCCAAGGGCGTGCGCATTCTTCTTGCCGGCCGCCTCGGCGGCGCCGAGATGAGCCGCACCCTAGATCAGCGCATGGGCTCCATCCCGCTGACCACCCTGCAGGCGGAGGTTGATTACGCCCTCTCCCACGCTTTCACCACCTACGGCGCCCTGGGCGTCAAGGTTTGGGTTTTCAAGGGGATGTACACCCGTGATGTTTCTCAGGACGAATACCAGTCGACAGCAGCAGGCGGGCGCGCACGAGCTCGAGGCCGTCGTTGATCGCTAGGTCAGAAGAAGCAAGGAACGAACTATGAGCCTGATGCCAAAGCGAGTCAAGTTCCGCAAATCACAGCGCGGAAAAATGAAGGGTAATGCCACCCGAGGTAACTATGTTGCCTTTGGCGATTATGGCCTGCAAGGGTTAGAGTCTCATTGGCTAACTGGTCGTCAGATCGAAGCCGGTCGTATTGCCGCCCAGCACTTTCTTCGCCGCGCGGGCAAGCTCTACATCCGGGTGTTTCCCGACAAGCCGATCTCCAAGAAGCCTTTGGAAACCAGAATGGGCACGGGCAAGGCCGAGGTTGAGTACTGGGCCTGCTGCATCAAGCCTGGAACTGTTCTCTTTGAAATCGCGGGAGTTTCCGAAGACCTGGCCAAGCAAGCATTGGCCCGCATCGCTCACAAGATGCCTGTTCGCTGTCGCTTCGTCGGTCGTCGTATCGCAGTCTGACGCAGGAGTCCACTATGAACATGAAAGAAATCAAGAAGCTCGGTGATGAGGAGATTCAGGTGGAGTCGACGCGTATTCGGCGCAAGCTCTTCGATCTTCGCTCCCAGTCGCAGTCAGAAAAGATTCAAGACAGCAGTCAGTTTCGCAAGAACCGTTGTGTTCTCGCCCGCATGCAGACTGAGGCGAGCGCTCGCGCCGCCGGAAAGAACGCCAAGTGAGCCGCAAAGCACCAGCAACATTCACCGATCGCAGCCCCCATCGCGTGGGCGTGGTCAGTAGCGACAAACGCTCCAAGTCGCGCAAGGTCGTTATCAACTTTTCGGTTCGTCACCCAACCTACGGCAAGTTCATCAAGCAGCGCACCGTGATTCATGTGCATGATGAGAAGAACGAGAGTCGCGTAGGCGATCGGGTCGAGATCGCTGAGTGTCGCCCCATCTCTCGCACTAAGCACTGGACGCTGGTTCGTGTAGTCGAGAAGGCACTTGATGCCACTGAGATTGTGTTCGGCGAAAAGGTCGCCGCCACCTAAGTAGAAAGCCCAGAGAAGCCATGCTCCAGAAAGAATCAAGACTAGAAGTTTGCGACAACAGCGGCGCTCGCCAGGTGATGCTGATCGGCGTCTTGGGCGCCAGCACCGCTCGCGGTCGCTTTAGCCGTCTCACCATGACCGTGGCCGACACCATCGTTTGCAGTGTCAAGACTGCGCTACCCAATGGGGATGTCAAGGCCGGTGACAAGGTGAAGGCCGTGATCGTTCGCACCAAGTACCCCAATCGTCGCGCCGATGGCAGTTATGTCCGCTTCGACTCCAATGCCTGCGTTCTCATCGACGCCGATGGCAATCCCCGGGGAACTCGCATCTTCGGCGCCGTCGCTCGAGAGTTGCGCGAGAAAAACTTCACCAAGATTGTTTCCTTGGCAACGGAGGTCGTCTAGTCATGCCTAGCCATATTAAGAAGGGTGATCAAGTGATCGTGACTGCGGGCAACTTCCGCGGCTCGATCGGCGAGGTGCTCTTTATCAATCTTGACAAGTCGCGCGCTCTGGTGAAGGGCGTGAATGTTCGCACCAAGCGACTCAAGGCGACGCAGCAGCGTCCCCAGGCATCCACCATGGAAAAGGAAATGCCGATTCACCTGAGCAATCTCAGCCCCGTCGTGGATGGCAAGCCATCCCGAGTGCGCTTTGTGATCAAGGCGGACGGCAGCAAGGTTCGAATAGCGGCCCGTGGTGGTCGCGAGCTCCACAAGTTGCACGGCGCACGAACGACAAGCAAGTAATCCGAGATACAGAGGAACCGATCAATGTCCGTCGCCGCTACAACCAAAACCAAAGCACGCCTGCATCAGATATTTGATGAGACTGTTTCTCCCAAGTTCAAGGCTGAGTTCGGTATCGAGAATCGCAATGCGCTTCCCAAGCTGTCCAAGATCATCGTCAATGTGGGCGTGGGCAAGCAACTCGAGAACCAGAAGTTGAAGCCGGAGTACCGCGATGCGGTTATCGAGACTCTCGTCAAGATCACGGGGCAAAGGCCCATCATGATCCTTGCCAAGAAGGCCGTCTCCAACTTCAAGGTGCGCGAGGGCGCGCCCAGTGCTTTCATGGTGACCCTGCGTCGCGACCAGATGTGGAGCTTCCTCGATCGTCTGATCAATCTTGCCACTCCCCGCATCAAGGACTTCCGCGGACTGAGTGACAATGGGTTCGACAAGAGTGGCAACTACTCATTCGGTCTTTCGGAACAGGCAGTGTGGCCCGAAATCAACATGGCAAGTGTGAACCACACTCACGGTATGAACATCAACATCGTCTTCGAGCGAAGCAATCCCAAACTGAGCCGCTACATGCTGGCTGAGTTGGGCATGCCCTTCGCGCATCCAGAGGAGAAATCCAAGCGCGCCTGAGGGCAACGCAGGAGAACAAAACTATGGCAAGCAAGCGAGTATTTGCGCGAATGAAGGAAGCTAGAAAGTTCAGCACCCGCAACCGAAACCGGTGCGAGATTACTGGTCGCGCCCGTGGTTATTACCGCAAGTTCCGAGTCAGTCGCATCATGCTGCGCGAGTTGGCGCTGCAGGGCTTGATTCCTGGAATGCGCAAGGCCTCTTGGTAACCGAAGACGAAGGAACTCAACAATGTCGATGCAAGATCTAACAGCGGACATGCTCACCCGTATCCGAAATGCGGTGCGCAACAAGAGCAAGAGCGTTCTCGTGAAGGACAACAAGCTCAATCGTGGTGTAGCCAAGGTGCTCTGCGATGAGGGCTATGTCAACAGCTTTGAGACCGTCCCCGATGGCCGCGGTGGACTGCTGCGAGTCGCCCTCAAGTACGGATCGCGCGGTGAAACTCTGATTCACACGATCGATCGCGTGTCTCACACCGGATGCCGTGTCTACAGCCCCACGCGGGCTCTGCCCCGTCCTTTGCAGGGCTTGGGCATTGCCATCATTTCAACTTCCAGCGGTGTTCTCAGCGACCGTGCCTGCCGTGAGGCGGGCGTCGGTGGCGAAATCGTTGCAACTGTCTGCTGATTAAGGAACGAACCATGTCTCGAATCGGAAAACAACCAATCCCCATTCCCACCGGCGTAAAGGTCTCGGTTGATGCTGCCAAGCGCAGCGTCGATCTGCAGGGGCCCAAGGGCAAGGCGTCGCTCAGTTACCGCACGGAAATTGTGGTTTCCTTTGACGAAGCCAAGAAGTCAATCCTGTGCGGGCTAGATGACGACAAGCTCATTGATGTCGGTGATCGTCGCGCCTACTGGGGTACCACGCGCGCCAACATCCGCAACATGGTGGAGGGTGTGACTCAGGGTTACATCAGGAAGCTAGAAGTCGTTGGCGTGGGCTGGAACGCCAAGGTTCAGGGCAAGAAAATCGTACTCATGCTCGGTTATGCCGATCCGATTGAGCTGGGCATCACTGACGGACTGAAAGTTGAAGTCGATCAGGGTGTCAACATCACAATCAGCGGGACTGATCGTCAGGCTGTTGGGCAGATGGCTGCGCTCATTCGCTCGCAGCGCAAGCCGGAGCCCTATCAGGGCAAGGGTGTGAAGTATCAGGGTGAAGTTATACAGCGCAAGCAGGGCAAGGCGTTCGGCGCCTAATCCGACAGATAGAGAGAAGCACAATGAACAAGATGAAACTGAAAAATGCCCAGAGAGCCCGCCGCAAGGCCGGTTTGCGCAAAGTGTTGCGCGGATCACCGCAGCGGCCACGACTCTCGGTCTATCGCTCATTGCAGCACATTTATGTGCAAGTGATCGACGATCTGGCTGGGCGTACCCTCGCTGCCGCTTCGACTCTTGACACCGACTTGGGTGAGGAGAAGTCGGGCAATGCCAAGGCTGCCGCCAAGGTTGGCGCTGCCGTCGCCGAGCGCGCCCTCAAGGCAGGTTGCTCCACCGTTGCATTTGACCGAAATGGCTTCCGCTACCACGGCCGCATCAAGGCGCTTGCCGATGCCGCGCGCGGAGCCGGCCTCAAGTTCTGAACAAGGAACCACAGATGTCTGAACAGCTTCAAGATGGATCTGGATTCGACGCAACCACGGTAGGTGTCTACCGAACTAGCTCCACCGTAAAGGGTGGGCGGCGGTTTTCATTCTCGGCGCTGGTCGTCGTAGGTGACCGTAACGGCAAGGTCGGCGTCGGTTACAGCAAGGCTAATCAGGTGCCGCTCGGCGTGGAGAAGGCGACCAAGGAGGCGCGGCGCAAGATTGTGAGCTTCCCTCTGCAGTCCCGCACGCTTCCTCATACGGTTGAAGGACGATTCGGCGCCAGCAAGGTGCGCTTGGTTCCGGCATCGCCTGGCACGGGCGTGATCGCCGGCGCGGCGGTTCGCGCGGTACTTGAGATGCTGGGGGTCCACGATTGCCTGACCAAGGCCTTTGGTTCAACCAATCCCAAGAATCTGGTGAAGGCAACAATTGACGCTCTCGAACACCTTGCCACACGGCAGCGCGTTGAAGCCCTGCGCGGCGTGACACTTGCCACCACAGAGGTGGAACTTGCAATCACCCGCGGACTCGCGGGGATGCCGCTAAAGAGCTCTGGTCAACGGGCGCAAGGCCCGGTGAACACAGTTGGAGATGATCGTCGCCGAGGCGGACCGCGCCGTGGTGGTCCAGGTGGTGGCCCAGGCGGCGGCCGTGGTCGTCGTGATGAAGGAACTGAATCAGGTGCCGCGGCTGCTGCTGCTCCACCGGCTGCTGCTGCTCCACCGGCTGCTGCTGCGGGAACCGGCTCCTAACTCTGACATCAAGCATTACTCGCCAAGGAAACTACTCCCATGATGATCCATGACATTACTGCCCGCACTGGAGCGCACAAGAAACGAATGCGCGTTGGACGCGGTGAAGGTTCTGGTAAGGGCGGCACAAGCGGTCGCGGTCACAACGGCGCCAAGAGTCGCGCTGGTTGGACCAGTCGCCCCGGCTATATGGGCGGCTCCACTCCTCTGAGCCGTCGCTTCCCCAAGCGTGGGTTCAGCAACGCCGACTTCCGCGAGACTTTCAGCGTCGTGAATGTGCGCGATCTGGAGAAGCACTTCGAAGCAGGTGCGCACATCGATCTCGATGCGCTCATCAAGACAGGCGTAGTGCGTAACGCATCTCTGCCCCTGAAGGTGCTCGCCGTGGGCGAGCTCTCCAAGAAGCTGACGGTGGTCGCCGCCAAGTTCTCGGCGGCTGCCAAGGCCAAGATCGAAGCAGTGGGTGGGGCCGCAACCGTCGGTTGATTACAGAGTCTGCCTAAGAAGACAAGAAGCACTAAAAGCGATGATTCAAGCACTTCTCAACATCTTCCGCATTCCCGAGCTGCGTAACCGCGTCTTGTTTACGCTGGGAATGCTGGTGATTTATCGCATCGGGTTCTGGATCCCGCTGGTAGGCGTGGATCAAACCGAGCTGGCAGTCGCGGCCGAGCGTGCCACCGAGAATGCCAGTGGCTTCGGTCGGCTCTTACAGTTCGCCTCGATCTTCTCCGGCGGATCTCTGCAGCAGAGCACGGTGTTCGGTCTGGGAATCATGCCTTACATCACTGCTTCCATAATCTTCCAGTTATTGCAGTCGGTATTGCCGAGCCTGCAAGAGTTGAAGAAGGAAGGCGCGCATGGCCAGCAGCAGATTCAGGAGTGGACGCGCTATCTCACCGTTGGTCTTTGCCTAGTGCAGGGAATAATGTGGCTTGGATTCATGCGCACACAGAATCTGGTGCAGCCACAGTTTCATACGGGCCCAGCGATGTTGGTCTACTACGCTGCCGGCGTAGCGGGGCTGACTGCCGGCAGCCTGTTCCTCATGTGGTTGGGCGAGCAGATCGACAAATATGGCATCGGTAACGGTGTCTCGATCATCCTCACCGCCGGAATTCTGGCTCGCATGCCCAGCGCCATCGAGTGGGTTGCTGCCAACTTCAATCCCAGCACGCAGGCGGAGGCCGGAGCGATCGGTGTTCCCCAGGTGGCGCTGCTTGCAGCAGGCTTCGTCTTTGTAGTGGCGGGTGCCATCATCATCACCGTGGCGCAGCGGCGCATCCCCATACAACAGGCGCGACATACCCGTGGCCGCAAGGTCTTTGGTGGTCAGCGTCACTACTTGCCGCTTCGACTCAACCACGCGGGCGTGATGCCCATCATCTTTGCCAGTTCCCTGATGATTTTCCCCTCCGCTGGTTTCGGCTGGCTGCAGACGCGGGCGCAGCAGGGCGGTTCGAGCGATTGGTGGATCAGCACCACCAACTTCCTCTCTCAGAACTTCCAGATGGGTGAGTATCCCTATGTGGTTGTCGAGATTCTGATGATTTACTTCTTCAGCTACTTCTGGGTAACCGTGCAACTTTCGCCAGAGGACATGGCGAAGCAGCTTCGCGATCACGGCAGTTTCATCCCGGGCTTGCGCCCAGGGCCGCGGACCGCCGAATACCTAGAGACCGTGATCGAGCGGATCACCTATGTCGGCGCCGGATTCCTCTCCCTCATCGCCATCATTCCCACCCTTGTTTCTCAGCAGATGGGTATTCCCTTCTTCGTAGCTCAGTTCCTTGGTGGCACTGGTCTCCTCATTGTGGTGAGTGTGGCTCTCGACATTGTGCAGCGGATCGAAGCCAACCTTCTTATGCGCAACTACTCAGGCTTCCTCTCCCACAGTGGCGATCTTGGACCTCGAATCAGATCGGCGCGCGGTTGACCATGATGACCATCGGAGCCAATGTCGCCACTACAACTGCTCGCGAGCAGGCTCCCGCTGCTGCGGCGCTAACTCGCGGCGAGGTAGTACCCACCAGTCGGCGAGTTCCCCGCGCCGAGTTGCGCTCTGCCAGCGAGATCGCCGCAATGCGTGAGGCTGGACGGGTAGTTCGCATGGCGTTGGACGCGGCATCGCGCGCTGCAGTTTCCGGAGTTCGTCCTGCGGTTCTCGACTCCATCGTTGCCGGTGTACTCGCGGCCAATCGCGCCGAGCCGGTCTTTCAGGGCTGGCCCGGCGGCATCACGGCCTATCCGTCTACCTGCTGCGTGTCTGTGAATGACGCCCTTGTACATGGAATCCCTGGTGATGTTCCTCTGGTTGATGGTGATGTTGTCGCCATCGATGTGGGAGTCCGAATGCGAGATTGGTGCGCCGATGGCGCCACCACGATCATCATCGGTAAGGGCGATCGACGGGCCGAAGAACTCAGGCAGACCTGCTCCGAATGTCTTGATCTCGCCCTTGCTTTGATCCGCCCCGGAATGCGCTGGAGTGCCGTGGCCGAGGCCATGCAATCGCATGCGGCATCGCATGGTTTCGCTTTGGCTACCGGTTTTGTGGGGCACGGAATCGGCCGCAGCCTGCACGAACTCCCCGAAGCACCATCATTTGTCACGCCTTCGCTCCATGCGCGCGATGACTTCACCCTGCTTCCGGGCATGACTCTCGCTATCGAACCAATGCTCATCGAGCGACCTGATGAGGGTTGCGCTTGCATCGGCCGCGATGGCTGTGCTGTGGGTGTGGCCACGCGAGTGGATAGTGATGGCTGGACCGTACGCACCGTTAGCGGCGCGCGCTCGGCCCACTTTGAGCACACCATAGTCGTCCTTCCCAATGGCATCGAGGTACTTACCGCGCCGCGGTTTGGCGGCAGCGGCACTAGAGGAGTTGCCTAAAGGCCCAACATGCCCAAAGAAGACAAGATAACTCTCGAGGCAGAGGTAACCGAGGCTCTTCCTGATGCGATGTTCCGCGTCAAGTTGCCCAATGATCAGCAGATCATCGCCTATGTAAGCGGAAAGATGCGCAAGTTTTTCATCCGCATCCTTCCCGGCGACAAGGTAACGGTCGAGCTGAGTCCATATGACATGACCAAGGGTCGGATCACATTCCGCCACTAGAAAACAGCGATTTCAGAGGAAAGAAACATGAAAGTCCGAAGCAGTATCAAGCGTCGAACAATGGATTGCCAGATCGTGATCCGCAAGGGCAAGCGATTTGTCATCAACAAGAAGAACCCCCGTCTGAAGCAACGACAGGGTTGAGAGGAACCGAACCATGCCACGCATTGCAGGTGTAGACATCCCCGAGAAGAAGAAGATTCTGTATTCGCTGCAGTACATCCACGGAGTTGGCGCCAAGGTTGCTGCCGACATCCTGGAGCGAACTCAGATCAGCCCCGATCGGCGCGCTGGTGACCTGAACGATCAGGAGCTGTCATCGATCGCCACCACCATCGACGAAAACTACGAGGTCGAGGGTGCCCTGCGGCGCAAGGTGCAGCAGGACATTCAACGACTCAAGGACACCAAGTCCTATCGGGGCGAGCGCCATCGCAAGGGACTGCCCGCGCGCGGTCAGCGCACCCGTACTAATGCTCGTACCCGCAAGGGCCGTAAGAAGACTGTCGCTGGTAAGAAGGGCATCAAGGGCTGATCCAGTCCTAAGGAACAAACTATGTCCACTAAGAAAAAGGTTCATAAGGGCGTTACCAAGGGCATCGTGCATGTCACGGCCTCCTTCAACAACACGCTGGTCACAATTACTGACCTCAATGGCGAGACCCTTTGCTGGGACTCCGCAGGCAGTGTTGGCTTCAAGGGCGCGCGCAAGAGCACGCCTTTCGCTGCCAGCCGCGCTAGCGAGCGCGCTGCGGGCAAGGCCAAGCGACTTGGTATGAAAGAGGTCGATGTTCGAGTTCGCGGTGCAGGCCCCGGGCGCGAGAGCGCTGTGACTGCCCTGCAAGCGAACGGACTTCGCGTTTTGAGCGTCGAGGATCGCACACCGCTTCCCTTCAACGGCTGCCGAGCACCAAAGAAGCGCCGAGTCTAGTTTTTATCGTCCGTCCGGCCCCACTGTAGGGGTTGTTGCGCCGCACAGCAGGGCGCATCAACATCCGATCGGGGCGGACAAGGTTCTTCATCAACGCTGCTGTATTGGAGATTCACATGCATATCAAATGGCGCGGACTCAATCTACCGGCGCGTGTCTCATCAGAGGCCCGATCGCTCACCCCAACCTTTGGCCGCTTTTTGGCCGAGCCCTTCGAGCGTGGCTTCGGTACCACCGTGGGCAACGGGCTTCGTCGCATCCTGCTCTCCAGCCTCGAAGGTGCCGCACCAACTTCGGTGCGAATCTCCGGCGTGGAGCACGAGTTCTCCGTGATCAGCGGTGTTCTGGAAGATGTCACCGACCTCATCCTCAATATCAAGGGGCTCATCGTGGAGATGGATGGCGAGGATGCCAAGATTCTGAATCTTTCCGTGCAGGGTCCCTGCGATGTAACCGCTTCCAGTTTTGAGGGCGACGCCAGTGTTCGCATCATCAATGGGACGCACCACATCGCCAAGGTCACTGACAAGGTGAAGTTGGAAATCAGCATCACCGTGGAGCGTGGTCGGGGCTATCGCCCCGCCAGCGAGGCATATTCGGGCGGGCAAGAGCAGATCGTCGGGCAGATTCCCATTGACGCCATCTTCTCGCCCGTACAGCGAGTCCGATTCCGAGTCGAGGACACTCGTATCGGTCAACGCACCAACTATGACAAGTTGGTGATGGACATCTGGACCAACGGCACCGTGACTCCCGAACTGGCTCTTGTCGAGTCCGCCAAGATCTTGCGCAAGCACCTCAATCCCTTTGTCATGTATGACAGCGCGGGTGATGAGGTCGCTAACGCCGGTATCGCGGCGGAGCAGGATGCCGATGCTGACATGGAGCGAAAGTTGACAATGCAGGTCGCTTTCCTGGACCTGGGAGTTCGTGCCAGCAACTGCCTTGAGTCAGCCGGGGTTCGCACAGTTGCCGAACTTATTGCCTACACCGAGGACGAACTGCTCGCTCTGCGCGCATTCGGTAAGACCTCACTTCGTGAAGTTCAGGGGCGTCTCGAGGAGCTCGGACTCGCTCTGGCAACTCAGTCAACATCGACTCAGGCCAAGGCCTGAGGTCGGAAGGGATACACCATGCGCCATCGCGTTGCCGGAACTCAACTTTCAATCACCAGCGCTCATCGACGCGCCATGATGCGGAACCTCGCCGCCGGGCTCTTCGAGCACGGGCAGATCACGACCACACTTCCCAAAGCAAAGGCTGTTCAGCCCTTTATTGAGAAGTTGATCACTCTCGCCCGCAGCAAGACGCTTGCTAGCCGCCGCGCGCTGACCTCTCGCATCAACGACCGCTCGATTCACTCTTGGGTCGCTGATCCCAATACCAAAGAGTCGCGAAAAAAGAGCGACTTCTGGGAGTTGCCGAAGTCGGAGGACATTGGCTTCAACCGCTACGGCGAGCTCAAGAAGTCGCCTCGGCTGATACAGCACATCGTTTCCAAGGTTGCCACCCTGTTTGAGGGACGCGCTGGTGGTTACACCCGCATCGTCAAGCTCGACAAGCGGCGACTCGGTGATGCCACCGATTTGGTTGTGTTGCAGTTGGTGGGGCGCGAATCGGGGTCGCAGGTAAGCGGCAACAAGAGTCGTCGTCGCAAGGCTGCCGATGCCCGCACAGCGTTTGCCGCCAAGTTGCGTAAGACGAGGGAAGAAGCAAAGGCTTAGACCTAGAGTTTCGGTTCGACGCACTCCAGTCTGGGGTGACTAGACTCCGCGCATGCTGGCAGCGATCGAATCGTTACAGGTAGGGGCATTGCAGTCTCTGGCCGCTGCATCGGATGCAGCTGCGCTGGAAGCGTGGCGAGTGGTGCACTTGGGTAGTAACGGGTCCCTCAAAGCGCTGATGCTTCGCCTGAAGGAGGCGGACAAGGCTGAGAAGCCGGCGCTGGGCAAGCGGCTGAACGAACTCAAGTCGGGGATGGAGGCTGCTTTCGAGATGCGGCGAGTAGCGGTAGGTAGCGCCAAAGTCGAGTGTCCTCTTGATCTGACCGAGCCAGGCACCGCGCCAGTCGATGGACGCAGGCATGTGCTGACGCGCACCATTGATGAGATAACCGAGGTGTTCGCCCGCATGGGATTCTCGGTGGTCGAAGGACCCGAGGTCGAAGATGAGTGGCACAACTTCACTGCGCTCAACATTCCCGAGGGGCATCCTGCCCGCGAGCGCACTGACAACTATTACATGGCCCAGCAGGCCGGCACTCGTCGCCTGCTGCGCACTCAGACATCGACCGTGCAGATTCGGGCGATGGAGGTGATGAAGCCTCCTCTCAAGGTGTGCGCCGTCGGCCGTGTCTACCGACCTGATACTCACGATGCCACTCACTACTCCATGTTTCACCAGATCGAGGGTCTGTTCGTTGACCGCGATGTGACGATGGTGGATCTGAAGACCACGCTGCTCCAGTTCGCTCGGGCCTACTTCGGAGCCGAGGCTGAAGTAAGGATGCGACCAAGCTTCTTCCCCTTTACAGAACCGAGCGCCGAAGTAGATATGAAGATGCCGGTGAAGGGTGAATGGAAGTGGGTCGAACTAGGTGGTTGCGGGATGGTTGATCCCAATGTGTTCAAGGCGGTCGGGATTGATCCCGAGCAGTGGAGCGGATTCGCCTTTGGTCTGGGGGTAGAGCGTATTGCCATGCGCAAGTACGGCATCGCTGACATTCGCTGGCTGTTCGAGAACGACCTCAGATTCCTGCGCCAGTTCTAGGCTGCGGTGGGAATGCCGAGACTCAGGTGGTGTACTCAGCGTTGATCTCGACATAACGCTTGGTCAGTCCGCAGGAGTAGAAGTGGTCCTCGGCCTCACCCTGGCCGAGATCGATTGCGATGTGCACCACATCCTGCCTGAAGGCTTCGCTGCGTGCCTCAAGCGAACTCGATGCCGGTGCACCCGCGGCGAACAGGGGTACGCCGCCAGCGCTGATCCTGATGGAGTCCATGTCCAGCGCCACCCCGGCGCGTCCGACTGCCGCGAGGATGCGGCCCCAGTTGGGATCACCGCCCGTGACGGCAGTTCGCACCAGCAGGCTCATGGCGACGGTACGCGCCACTTGCAGAGCATCCTCGCAGGTTGCGGCGCGGGTCACCCGCACCTCGATCCCGCGCTCGAATCCCTCGCCGTCCTGAACAACCATAAGTGCCAGCTCGCGCGCGACCTCGTGCATCGCTTGTTCAATGAGGTGGTGAGGACACTCTCCGGCGGCCCCGGAGGCGAGCGCGAAGATGGAATCATTCGTGGAAGTGTCACCATCGACGCTGATGCGGTGAAATGACTGTTCGGTCGCGCGGCGCAGCATCGCCTCGAGGGCAGGGGGCTCCACAGCGGCATCAGTGAGGACCACGCTGATCATCGTTGCCATGTTGGGGTGAATCATGCCCGCGCCCTTGGCAACGCCCGACACCGTGAAGGTAACAACAGGGGAGTCTGCAGCTGTGGATGCCGGCACGCGCACGAGGCGAAATGCCGTTTTCATCCGGGTGTCTGTAGTCATGATCGCTCGAGCGAATGGCTCGGCATCTGCGTCTTGCAAGGCAGAGTCCAAAGCATCAAGCGCGGCGACGATCTTGTTCGAGGGCAGCTGCACACCGATCACTCCCGTGGAGTTGATCAGTATCGACTCAGGAGCACAGGCGAGTAGGCGCGAGAGGGCATGAATCGTCTCATCGCAGCGCTGTAAGCCCTCGGGGCCGGTTGCGGCATTGGCACATCCAGAGTTGACTAGCAGCGCCATGGCGTGACCGCGACTTCGCAGCAGATGGTCGCGCGAAACTCGAATCGGTGCGGCCGCCGCAAGATTTGTCGTAAACAGAGCGGCTGCGGTGGCTCCATGCGGCGCGACAATCAAACCCAGATCGGTTGCCCCCGACTTCTTGATCCCAGCGCTTACCCCCGCGCAGCGGAAACCGCGGGGAAGGGGGCACGAGTGCGGTGCAGGCGAAGCAGGGCTGGCTGACGCGAGCTCGGCGAATCCCGGCTCGGAAGTGTTAGCGCCCGCCACTACTTCCCCTCTCCGAGAGAGTGTCGAGCACCATTGCTGTCTCGTCGCAGCAGGTGTTACGCGGGCACTTGGCGCAGTCCTTCAGCACCTTTTCGGGGAGGCTGTTTACGCTCACTTGGGTGAATCCGCAGCCGTCAAAGAACTTGGGAGCGCGCGTGAGTACGAACACCTTGGGGATCTTCAGCTTGGCGGCCCAATCGACAAAATATCTAACCATTTTTGAGCCGACTCCGTGACCGTGATGGGCAGGGTCAATGCCGAGAGATCGAATCTCTGCAAGTTGCGGGGTGTAGATAAGCAGCGATCCGCAACCAACGACCCTGTTGTCACGAACAGCGACGGCGAACTCGCTCAAGCACTCGAGAATCTCCTCGCGGGAGCGCGGGAGGTTTTCGCCCCGGGCAGCCCACAGCTCCACCAGCGCAACTATGCCATCGAGATCGTCCATGCGAGCATGGCGAAGGGTGATGCCGCCCAATGGCGTGGTGAGTCGGCGTTGACCAAGGCGCTTGCGCTGCGCCGCCACCGTAGCCGCGACGCGATTGGGGGCAGTTCCTCCGGCAACATCACGAACTCTAAGGGCGCTGTCGATGGTGAGCGCCGTGTAAACATCATGGGTGATGCTTGGTTCGATCGCCGCCATCTGCTCGACAGTGAGCTCTTCCAGTGCCTTTCGTTGCTGGATCGCTTCCCGAACGAGGCGGCCAACCGTGTGGTGAGCCTGACGAAAGGGCACGCCCTTGCCAACGAGGTAATCAGCTAGCTCGGTGGCATTGGCATAGCCACCGATGGCGGCAGCTCTTGCCCGATCTCTATTGACGACGAGGCCATCAAGAACGATGGGCACCATGCGCAAGCACAGCGAGAGGTGTTCCATGGAGTCAAACAGCGGCTCCTTGTCCTCCTGCAAGTCTTTGTTGTAGGCCAGCGGCAACCCTTTGATGGTGACGAGCAAAGAGACGAGATTGCCGATTTGGCGACCGGTCTTGCCGCGGATCAGTTCGAGCGCGTCTGGGTTTTTCTTCTGCGGCATCAGACTCGAACCGCTGGTGACCGCCTCGGAAAGTTCGATCAGTCCCGCCTCGCCCGTGGTGTAGAAGATGAGATCTTCGGCGAAGCGCGAGAGATGAATCGCGCACAGACTCGCCGCAGAGAGTGACTCCACCACAAAGTCGCGATCACTGACCGCATCCAGACTGTTGGCCGAAGCCGAGGCAAACCCCATGCTCTCAGCGAGAGCCACGCGATCGATGGGGTAGGCAGTTCCCGCGAGGGCGCCGGAACCCAGAGGGCTCACGTTGGTTCTGCGGGCGCAATCGCTGAGGCGGTCCGCATCGCGGGCCAGCATCTCGACATATGCCAGACACCAATGGGCAAAGAGAATCGGCTGCGCCCGCTGCAAATGGGTGTAGCCGGGGAACACGGTGTCGCGCTCCCGCTCCGCCAGCCTCAGAAACGCTTCGATGGCAGCTTCGATCTCGCCGCGCCGCGCCGTCAGCTCCTTGCCGGTCCACAGGCGCAGGTCGGTTGAAACCTGATCGTTGCGGCTCCGACCCGTGTGCAGTTTCTTCCCCAAGTCTCCCACGCGCGCAACAAGTTCTCGTTCGACCCAGGAGTGAACATCCTCATCAGTAGCAGTTGTCAGCAAGTCGGGATTTGCTCGAGCGTGATCCCCAACCGCCTTCAAAGCGTCTACCAATCGCTCGTGTTCTGCCGCAGTAAGCACCTTGCCCCGCAGCAGCGCACCTGCCCAAGCTACCGAGCCCTCGATGTCTTCGTGGACCAGAGTCCTATCGAATGGCAAGGAGTCGTTGAACTTCTTGAAGAGTGGATCACTCGCCTGCGAGAATCGCCCTGACCATACCGCCGTTGTCATCGCGCCGTCTCCGGAGCTGATGCCTTGAGGGCTCGAATGCGCGAGGGCAGGGAGAAGAGGCGGATGAAGCCCTCGGCATGCTTCTGGTCGTAAACCTCGTCTACGCCGAATGTGGCGAAGGCATGGCTGAAGAGACTGTTAGGTGAGCGGCGCTTCACCGCGGCGGCGGTTCCCTTGTAGAGCCGAACAACGACATCGCCATCGAGGGCGGTGGCAATGTGTTTGGCACTCTCCCACAGCGCTTCACGAAGGGGAGTGAACCACTGGCCGTTGTAAACAAGAGTGGCAAACTCATGGGCGAGTTTCTCGCGGTAGTGCAGGGTGTCGCGGTCGAGGACAAGTTGCTCGAGTCCTCGAAGCGCTTCCATGAGAATGGTGCCACCGGGTGTCTCATAGGCGCCACGGCTCTTCATTCCCACGAGTCGATTCTCTACCAAGTCGACGCGGCCCACGCCGTGGATGCCTCCAAGGGAGTTGAGCGTGCGCAGAATTGCCACGGGGTCCATCGCCTTGTCGTCGATGGCGATGGGGAACCCAGACTTGATTGTCAGGAGTACATCCTGCGGTTGGGCTGGTGCCTGGGTAGGACTGGTAGTGAGCATCCACACATCTTCTGGTGGCGCATTCCACGGATCCTCGAGTTCGCCGCCCTCATGACTGATGTGCCAGATATTGGCGTCGCGGCTATAAATCTTCTCGGCGCTGGCAGCACAGGGGATGTTGCGATCCTTGAGGTAGGCCAGCATCTGCTCGCGACTCTTGAGATCCCACAATCGCCACGGGGCAATTACCGGGAGCTCTGGCGCGAGCGCGGCATAGGTCGACTCAAAGCGAACTTGATCGTTACCCTTGCCCGTGCATCCGTGGGCGAGGGCATCGCAACCAGTCTGGTGAGCGATGTCAACTTGCGCCTTGGCGATGATGGGTCGAGCGATGGAAGTACCCATGAGATATCGCCCCTCATACACCGCCCCGGTGATGGCCATGGGATAGGCATACTTCTCTAGGAACTCCCGCTTCAAATCGAGGATGTAGCAGGAACTTGCGCCTGTCTTTCGAGCCTTCTCTTCGATGCCATCCAGTTCGCGATCACCCTGGCCGACATCGGCCACGACCGCGACAACTTCACACCCATAGGTCTCTACCAGCCAGGGAATGATGCAGGATGTATCGAGACCGCCGGAGTAGGCCAGTGAAACTTTGCGAGGAACGAATTGCGTCATGGTGTGGAGTGCTCCCTAGAAAGCGAGGGTGTTAGAGGTGAAGAGGCTAAGTTTTGAGCGGTGAGCGCACTCCGTGCCGTGTCAGGCGTTAGCAGGGCTACGAGTAGGGCATTTTGCACGTGCATGCGGTTCTCGGCCTGATCAAACACGATCGAAGCTGAGGAGTCCATCACTTCATCAGTCACCTCATCCCCCCGGTGAGCCGGCAGGCAGTGCATGAACATGGCTTGCGCGCCCGCATGTTTCATGAGTTGGGTGTTGACCTGATATCCCCGCAGAACTTGGCTCTTCTCCTCGTGGGCCTTCTCGCCCATGCTCACCCAAACATCGGTATAGATGGCATCGGCGCCGGCGACAGCATGGAGGTCGCTAGTGAACTCGAGGCGAGCGCCTGTGCGACATGAGCGCGCGAGACATGATTGGATTGTGGCATCATCCATAGCGCACGATGGAGGTGTGACCACAGTCATGCGGCAACCGATGCTGGCAGCTGTTTCCAGCAATGATCGGCAGACATTATTGCCATCACCAACCCAGACTAGATGGCCGCGGGATGGGTGAAAGCCATGCTCGAAAAGAGTGGCGAAATCCGCAAGTGCCTGACAAGGGTGATGCGACTCGCTGAGCGCATTGATCACAGGGACCCTGGCAGCCGCCGCCAGTGCCTCAAGTGTCTGGTGTTGGTTCACCCGTCCCACCAGAGCATCGCAGTACCGTTCGAGATTGCGCCCATAGTCGCCCACAGTGTCGCGCGCGCCGATGGGATTGGTCTGATGATCCAAATAAACCACCGTGCCGCCCAGCTTGGCAACCCC
Source organism: Phycisphaerales bacterium (assembly GCA_009692045.1). Lineage (GTDB taxonomy): Bacteria > Planctomycetota > Phycisphaerae > Phycisphaerales > SM1A02 > SYPI01. The sequence continues at coordinate 36,194 of SIAA01000006.1, forward strand.
GACCTCGAAGGAGACGCGAGTGCGCAGGGAGGGCTTTTCGAACAGAAGCGCAACAGCGCGCTGCGAGAGGACCTCGCGCCAAGGCAGGTAGTCGCGCTTGATGATGCGTGAAAGCTCAATGATGGTGCAAATCTCGTGGGAGGCGAGATCAAGCACCGCAAGCAGATCTGTGCTGGCAATGAGAGCGCGAGAACTTGTCATGGGGAAAGCACCTCCAAGTTGGGTCCACAAGTCACTCGCGTACCCACCTCCATACCGGCGGCGAGCCGCGAGAGCATTGCGGGATCTCTCCAGCTGGCGATGACTACGGGAACACCAGTGGCGTGGGCGGTAGAGAGGGCGCCCCGAACCTTGGGGATCATGCCGCCAGTGATGGTGTGATCGGCAACGAGCCTCTCGAATGTGTGGCCGTCGATCTGCGCGATCGGGTTGCCGCCGCGATCCAATACGCCGGGGACATCGGTCAGGAACACCAGCGAGTGCGCTCCGATGATCCGCGCCAGTGCCGCGGCAGCGTCGTCCGCATTCACATTTAGGACTTCGCCGTCATCACCCGTACCGACGCTGGAAACGACTGGCAGAAAGCCCGCGCGAAGAAGGGTGGTGACCAGCTGTGGATTGCCTTCGGTGACGCGGCCCACGCGGCCTGCGTCGAAGCCGAGCGATGTGAGCAACTCAACCGTTGCCAGGCCACCATCGCTGAGGCGGAGTCCGACTGCGGGAACATGGTGAAGCAGGAACCGGGCAACTAGGCGAGTATTGACCTGGCCCGCGAGGACGCCCGCTATCTGGGTTGCCTGCTCGGGTGGCGTGATGCGAATGCCGTCACGCCGACAGGTGGTCATGCCCAGCGCCGTGAGCTGGCGATCGATAGCGGAACCGCCGCCGTGGACGATTACCAGTGACCCGCGCGCCGCTTGAGCGAGGGCGGAGACAGTGGCGGCCAGGCACACTTCGTCGTCTAGGAGCGCTCCGCCAAGTTTGACGAGAAGGGGCGCGGGAGCCTTGCTCAAGATCGTGCCCCTTCGGGACGCAGCTCGTTTGCTGGGGATGAACTCGCTGAGGCGAGTCCCAGAGTCGAGGGCAGTCCGAATCTGATGTTGAAGCACTGCAACGCCTGACCAGCCGCGCCCTTCAAGAGGTTGTCAATCGCGCTGCAGACAATCAGGTGATTACGCGCGGGGTCGACCGCAAGCGCTATGTCGCAGTGGTTGGTGTGAACAACACCGGCGATGGATGGCCATGAACCACTCTCCAGCAAACGAATGAACGGTTGTCCTCCGTAGGCGTTCTCAAGGACACCCCGGCACTCCGCTGCGGTGACACCCGGGAGCAGTGTGGCATGAATGGTCGAAAGAATGCCTCGGTCGAATGCTCCCAGATGGGGAGTGAATACCACCGCGTGCGCAACCTCCTGCTCCATCTCCGGCTGATGGCGATGCGCGAATACTGCATAGGGTTGCAAGCTCACTTCGCAGAACAGGCTCTTGGTAGATGCAGATCGTCCAGCACCGCTGACGCCACTGGTGCTGTCGACTATGAGGGGAGTTGCCTCGAGCAGGCCGGCCTGAGCCAGGGGGCGCATGGGTAGCACCACACTCGTGGGATAGCAGCCAGGCACCGCGATAAGGTCGGCATTGGCGATTGCCGGCGCATTCAACTCAGCCAGCCCGTAGGCGGCGCTGGCAAGCATCTCCGGATGCTCATGAGTGAATCCGTAGTGCTCCTGGTAGAGATCAGGGCGCTTGAGTCGAAAGGCGGCGGAGAGGTCAAAGACCTTTATTCCTGCGGAAAGAAGCGGGGGCGCCATGCTCTGGCTAGCCTCGTGCGGCGTCGCAAGAAATACGGCGTGGGGGTCTAAATCGAGTACGGATTGCAAATCGAAGGGCTCGATTGCAAGATCCGTGAAGCCGCGCCAGCGGGGAAATGCTTTGTCGAATCGCTCCGCGTTAGATGTGGCGCGCGATCCTGATCCGAAGAGTCCTACTACCCGTGCCGTCGAATGTGACAGGAGCAGGCCAACGAGCTCGGCGCCTGAATAGCCGCCAGCACCAATGACAACAACCCGCAGTTCATTGTGGCGAGCACTCATGCTGTTCACCGGTTCACGTGCGCGGCGGCGCCGGATCGCGGCGATTGCTTGGACTTGCCGCCGGTGGCGAGGTTGCGAAACATTGTGGCCAGACTGCGGGCACGTCCCGAGGAGGTAGCGGCGACGAACACGCAGTCATCCCCAGCGATGGTTCCCAGCATTCCAGCGGGTGCGGCACGGTCGATCTCCAGGGCCAGAGGCACCGCTTGTCCAGCGGGGGTGTGCAGCACAAGGAGGCTCCCTCCAACATTGGCTTCGAGCATCAGCCGCGCGAGTGTTGACCCAAGTGACTTGGCTGAATCAAGGGGCTGAACTTCGGTGTGGGTAGGAAGTTGGTATCCACCAGCGCCCTTTACTACTCCGAGTTCGGCGAGATCCCGCGAGAGCGTGGTTTGAGTCGCCACCATGCCCTGCCTGGCCAGACGGCTAAGCAACTCGCTTTGGCTGTGAAGCCGTTCAGCGGTGAGAACCCGCTTGATGCAGTGGTGTCTTTGTGCCTTGGCAACCATGATGCATGATTATGCACCAAGTTGCATAAATAGTCAAGCCGCCCCAAATCAGCGGTGGCGCTCAGTCTGTATCCGCAATGGGGATGGCATCTACAACTGGAGTCAGGTGTTGCTCCACGGCTGGTGCACTCAGGGCGGCGGCCGCATCTGTCGGGTGCAGTGTCTCTGCTGAGCTGCTCTTGGCGGGGGAGTCAGTCTTGGGCGACTTGATGCCCAACTTTCGCTTGATGGCATCGATCTTGGGCTTCTCCCCGATCAGAATCATTGTCATGCGCTTGCCATTGAGGCGCGGTGGCAGTTCGACCTTGGCGATGTCGGAGAGAGCCTCAATGATGCCGCGCATGCGATCATCGCCGCGGCTCTTGTGGGCGACTTCGCGCCCCTTGAAGTTCTGCACGATTTGCACACGGTGCCCCTCCATGAGGAAGCCGCGCGCCTGCTTGAGCCGTATTCCCACATCGTGCGGATCGATCTTCATTGACCGCCCCAGCCGAACTTCCTTCATTTCCCCGGCCTTGGAGCGCGTCTTGTTCTGTTTCTCCTTCTTCGATTGCTCATACTTGAACTTGCCGTGATCCATGATGCGGCACACGGGTGGCCGGACATCTGCGGCGATCTCGACGAGATCAAGGCCAACCTCAAACGCCATCTTGCGCGCTTCGTCAGTCTCAATCACCCCGACCATTGTTCCGTTGTGATCTATGAGTCGAATCGGAGTAATCTTGATCCGGTCGTTTATGCGCGGTCCGGATGGAGCGTTCTCACGAGGGGGCCGTCGGGCAGGGAATTGGCTAATGGGCAGACTCCTGAGGCAGCCGTAGAACACTTGGGAAACGACCACAGCGTCGGCTGAACCCGCTGGGCAGATTGCAAACGGTTCGATACGCAAACGACTCAGACGCCAAGCAAATGCTCATGCGTCGAGGTTCGTTGATTGGATCATGCAGTCAGTATCCATCTATTGCGCTGGGCACCCCAGTCGGGGCACGAGATAGAGGTTATCTCAAGTAGTGGGGGGGAGCAAACAATCAGGCGAAAGGGAGGTCCGAAAGTCGGTGGATTGAGGCATTTACTGCCTGAAGTGCATCATGCTTCAGCCGATTTCGCCTCGCCCAGAGCCGATCAGCCCCCGGGAGCGGGCGCAAGTTTCCCCGCTAGGGTGCGTGTTCCCCGGCTGCGGTGCTCATCGGTCAGTACCGACACAAACTCATCGAAGGTGACCTCGCCCGCGTTCTCCGCCTTGCCGCGTACGCGGACGCTCACCTTGCGAGCCTCGGCATCGCGTGGCCCGACGATCGCCATGTAGGGAATTCTCTCCGAAGCCGCATCGCGGATGCGCGCCTGGATGCGCTCGTTGCTCTCATCCAGAACCGTGCGCAGGCCGGCGGCCTTGAGCGCCCCCTGCAACTCCCGCGCGTAATCGGCACTCTTCTCGCTGATCGGCATAACGCGCACCTGCTCGGGTGAGAGCCACAGTGGGAACGCACCGCCGAAGTGTTCGATCAATACGCCGGTGAATCTCTCCATGCTGCCGAATGGCGCGCGGTGAATCATCACCGGTCGATGGGATCTGTTGTCTGCCCCGACATAGGAGAGGTCGAATCGCTGGGGGAGGTTGTAGTCAACCTGCACGGTTCCCAGTTGCCATGAGCGGCCAATGACATCGCGGACTATGAAGTCGATCTTGGGACCATAGAACGCCGCCTCGCCAGCCTCTTCTGTGAAGGGCACGCCCAACGATCGTGCCGCGTCACGGCAGGCCTGCTCGGCCTTGTCCCAGTTACTTGGCTCGCCCACATACTTGGCGCTGTCGGGGTCTCTCGTACCGACCCGCACGCGGTAGTCATGCATCCCCAGCGTTCCGAAGATGAGTTTCACGAGACTCAGACAGGCGATGAGTTCCTCAGGTACCTGATCCTCACGGCAGAAGAGGTGGGCATCATCCTGAGTGAAACCGCGTACGCGCGTAAGGCCACCGATTTCTCCCGACTGCTCCCAACGATAGACAGTTCCAAACTCGGCCAGTCGCACCGGCATGTCGCGCCAGGAGTGGGGCTCACTGGCGAATATGCGGATGTGATGAGGGCAGTTCATGGGCTTGAGGAGATAGCCATCGATCTCGCCCGCTTCCATCTTGTTGGCGAGTTGCGAACAACTGCAGCCCTCAGCCGCGAGTGCCTTGAGTTGCTCGTGGTCAATCAACGGCGGATACTGAGATTCGCGGTAATAGGGGTAATGCCCACTGGTGCGGTACAGCTCCAGCTTGCCGATGTGGGGCGTGAACACCTGTGAGTACCCCTGACGGCGCAGCTCGTCGCTGATGAAAGTCTGCAACTCGTTGCGCACGATTGATCCGCGCGGAGTCCACAGCACGAGGCCTTGCCCGACCATCTCATCGATGTGGAACAGGCGCAAATGCTTGCCGATCACCCGATGGTCGCGGTTTTTCGCCTCTTCGAGCAGGGCGATGTGCGCGTCCAGTTCCGGCTTGGTCGCGAATGCCGTGCCGTACATGCGCGTTAGCCGATCAGAGTTCTCGTCGCCGTGCCAGTAGCTTGCAGCGATGCTCATCACCTTGAAGGCACCGATCCGCCCGGTTGTGGGCACATGAGGCCCGCGGCAGAGATCCTCCCAGTCGGTGCCCGGCGCTCCGGTGGCGTACCACGAGAGCGAAGAACTGCCCGCGTCGCAGGCACGCTTGGCATTATCGACCTTGTACTTGTTGCCCTCGCTGGCGAGCTTGGTCAGGCCATCAACTGCTGACATCTCGTAGCGGGTGAAGGAGCGGTTCTCGGCAACGATCTTGGCCATCTCCGCTTCGATCGCGGCGAAGTCTCCAGCGCTGGGAGTTCTTCCGGCGGGGAATGCCATGTCGTAGTAGAAGCCGCTCTCGACGGGCGGACCGTACACCAGTTGCGTCCCAGGAAACACGCGGCAGATTGCTTCCGCCATCACATGTGCGGTGCTATGTCTTAGCAACTGCAGCGCCTCCGCGCTCTGGGTGCCGTCCCGTGACTTCGCTGTGACTATCGCCAGAGAACAGTTCTTGGTGAGTGGGGCGGCCAGATCGCAAAGCACACCATCGACCTTGGCACCCAGTGCGGCCTTGGCTAGGCCGGGCCCGATGTCGGAGGCAACTTGGGCGGCGGTGACTACCCCGGCGTATTCCTTGATAGTTCCGTCGGGGAGCGTGATGCGCGGCATCGCCTGAGATTACAGTTTGTGCGGGCGGAGGAGAAGCCTGGCCACTCTCCCAGCCCCGCGGAATCATGGACATGACGAAGGAGTGTCAGGGCGAAGCGCTTGACCCAGCCGCCCCATCGGTCTCGAACAGCCCTGACTCGTTGGGAAGGGGGCGGGTGCGTGACTGCAATTCGTCCAGCTCGCGCGACAGTTCGGCGAGCGGACTGAACTGGTAGTACTCGCTCGCGAAGCGGATGTAGGCAATTTGGTCGAGTCCACGCAGAGCATGCGCCACACGGTGGCCGATCTCCATGCTGGGGATCTCGCGCTCGAAATCTCGATAAATCGCATCCTCGACATTGCGCAGCAGTTGTTCGCGCGCTTCCTCGCTCACGGGCCGCTTGCCGCAGGCGAGCCGAACCGAGCGCTGCATGTTGGCCGATTCAAAGGGCACCCGCCTGCCGTCGCGCTTGGCCACCATGAGTCGTGTGACACGCTCACTACGCTCATAGGTTGTGAATCTCTTACTGCAGGCGAGACACTCGCGGCGCCTTCGGATCGCCCCACCGTTCTCGCTGGAGCGGCTGTCAATCACCTTGTCATTGTCGCGATTGCAGAAAGGGCAGAGCACCTTGGGTATATCTTCCTCCACGGAGCGGAGTCCGTCAAACGGGGGAGTTTGCTAGGGCGAGCAGGATTCGACCCACCACAGCAGAGTCGCCGCACCGTCGAGTTCGAAGTAGTCGACCTCGAGGTTTATCAGAGCCGGTTCGGTCAGTTCGAGCAGGAATCGGTCATCTGTCGCGGCGTGTCGGTCCCAGCGATCGATGATCGTCGCACCATCAAGTCGCACCCTCAGACCATCATCAGAGCGAAACACCAGCATCCAACAACCAGCGGGGAAGGTGATGTCCGATGTGGCTTGAATCCCAAACCCATCCACAGGGAATCCCGAAGGGACGAGACCGAGCTCGGTTGGGCCATCCCCGCCGAAGAGAAAGCGCAAGTCCTGGAATCCACTCAGCATGTTGGTCTTGGCGGCTATCTTGGCGAACGATGGCGGATCGGCTATCGGGTCCCCCTCCAGAGGGAACACGCGCAGTCCCCACTCGGCCGGTGCGATCGCTCCGGAGCCGTGCAGCAGCATCTTCTCACCATTGCGAGTGCGAACATCGAGTTGATAGCGCCCAGCCGTCCCCGCGTCTTCCATGAAGACCGTGATCGAGTTGTCGCTCGATGACATTGCCACGCTCGCTTGAGTCGTCCCGCTGACTTGCGCGCCAAGAAGAGGCGATCCGATCAACCGCCAAGTCTCCTGCGCGCCACTTCGCCGCGTTCGCACCAGAGTTGGAGTATCGGGATCAACAGGGAAGTTGTCGTGGATGAGCATGACATCGCGTCCACCCATTTGCGCTCGCGTTGATTCCGGCCAGTCTCCGCTCAGTTTCACTGGGTTGGTTGCTCCCGGCAAGCGCGCGGTGATCGCGGCATACCCCTGCGCTGCGGTGATTCCCTGGCAATCACTGCGGAGCCCAACTTTGCTGGCTTGGTCTGTGACCACCTGCAGAGGAACATCTGTAAACACATTGGCTCCCACGCAGTTGCCCGGTTGCGCGTCGATCTGCACAGCCACCGGAAGCTCGACGAACTCATTGCTGGCGATGCTGTTGTTGCCACCATCCGAGCCGTTGGCAGTTGCCCACGCGGTGCTGGCGAGTGCGGGATCACTGTCATCCCAGAGGCGAATGCCGCGGGTATCGCGGCGGAAAAGATTGCCCTCGATGTGATTGCTTCTGCCGTGTTCAATGTTGATTCCACCGTGTTCATCACCGCTAGCCACCTCGCCATTACGCATGAATAGGTTTGCCCGCACCAGACTCTCATGGCAGTACCCACCCCAGAGTCCGCAAATGGCGTTGGAGACACATCGATTGCGTTCGAACATGTTGCCGAATGAGAAGGTCATCTCCATTCCGTGGGCGGCCGCAAAAGAGAAGTCGTTCCATTCGATTCGATTCAGGTTGCAGCCCAGGCCCGCGCGCTTGATCTTCGCCGCGCCGCTGCTGGATGAGGCGCCCAGAGCCTCCTGCCCCGCGAATCCGAAGAGGCCATCACCGCAGTGAGTAGCAGAGTTGAGTGCGATGGTGTTTCGGCAGCACTGTTCGAAAAGCAGAATGCCGGCGGAGTCCTGGCCTCGGCTATACACACCGTGGCTGTATCCGCGCAGACAGAAATCAAAGTAGTTGCGGCAAATCGTGTTGTCGCTGGAACGCCACAGCGCCACACCCCAGCCGGAGAGGAATGAGCAATCGTTGTCATACACCTGGGCGTTCGTTACGCGGTCAAGAATGACGCCGTTCTGAGTGCGCCTGACCTTGACTCGGCGCACGGTCACTCTGTCGCTCGACTGAATGCACAGTCCGGCGCCGAAGTTCTGGCGCCACTCCTGGGCATCGTTCTCGTGGGGGAAAAGCCAGTCAGAACTCCACTCCTGCTCAAAGTCGGAGGTGAGCGCCTGAGCGAAGTTCCCTGACAGATCTAGGTCTTCCAGCACGCTCCCATGGGAGACATCAGCCAGTACGGCAACACGAAAGCCGCTGATGGCACCACCACCAAGCCGCACCCGGGGGGCAGTGATCGAGATTCCGATGCCCTGGAAGTAGGCGTGTGCCGGGTTCGCCGCTGCGGCGCCGCCACCACTCGCGTCCATTGAGGACGCAGCTCCAGTGAGGGTTTCTCCGCCGAGGTCCACATATACATCCGCGGTTGCCACATGAACAACGCCGTTGCCATCGCGATCAGCGACGGGCTCCCCGAACCGCAGGCGGCAGGATTGGGTGACCTCGATGTTGTCGCGGTCCACCAGCAGCAGCGGCAACTTGGCGGCATCGACAGCAGAGGGGGCGCTCAGCAGTGGACTGAGCGTATCCCTGCTCGTCAGCTCAACCGGCTGGACGCACCCACCCAGAAAGGCCAGCGAAACCAGGGCAGGCTTTAGCACTAGACGGTTTCCACCTCGGTGACCTTTTTCTCGGTCATCTCATCAACCTTGGTGGTATGAGCCTTAGTCATGTCATCGATCTGCTTCTTGGCGTGTTCGGCCTGATCTTCGCTGATCTTCACCTTGGTGTCGGCGAGTGCAGCATCGATGTGCTTATTGGCATCGCGCCGCTCATTGCGGATCGCCACACGAGTGTCCTCGGCGGCCTTGCGGGCCTGTGTGGCCAACTGCCGTCTCCGCTCCGCTGACGGCGCCGGTACGGGAATGCGAATTCCCTGACCATCAGACTGGGGATTCAATCCCAGACCCGCGGTCTCAATGGCCTTGACAATCGCCAGTCTTGCCCCGGGATCGAAGGGTTTTACATAGAGCATGGTGGCTTCAGCCACGCTGATGCCGGCGAGTTCACGCAGGTCGACAAAACTTCCGAAGTACTCGACTTTGACATACTCGAGGAGAGCCGTGCTAGCCCGACCAGTGCGCATTCCCCGCAGTTCGCGCTGCAAGTGCTCGACCGATTTATCCATCCGGTCCTCGGCCTCGAGAACGATCATGTCAATGTCCATAGCGAGTCTCCCAATCGAAGAAATGAGGGTGGTTCAGCCCGTTACTAGGGTGCCGATGCGTTCGCCGTGAATGATGCGGGCAATATTGCCCTTGGTGCCGTAGTCGAATACGCATACGGGCAAGTTGTGCTCCATGCACATGGTCATTGCTGTGAGATCCATTACGGCCAGCTTGCGTTCGAGAACTTCGGTGAATGAGATGCGCTCGAAGCGTTTGGCGGAGGGGTCCTTGCGAGGGTCGGCGCTGTAAATGCCATCGACCTTGGTGGCCTTCAGCAGAACTTGGACGCCCAGTTCGGCGGCTCGCAAAGCGGCGCAAGTATCGGTGGTGAAGAAGGGGTTCCCGGTTCCCGCCACCAGAATCACTACCCGCCCCTTCTCCAAATGTCGCAGAGCGCGGGCGCGCACGAAGGGTTCGGCGAGGGCGGGGATGTTTATGGCACTGAGCACTCGCGACTCGACTCCCGCTCCTGTCAGTGCCTGTTTCAGGGCCACTCCATTGAGAACTGTGCCGAGCATTCCCATGTAATCAGCGGTGGATTGGTCAATGTGTCCTGCCTTCGCCAACTGGGCGCCGCGCACAATGTTTCCTCCGCCCACCACCACGCCGAGGGAAATGGGTGTCCCGCGCACGGCGCTGGCGATCTCTTCAGCAATGTGGGCCAGAGAGTCAGGGAGGATGCCCAATTGACCCTCGGCCGAAAAGCTCTCGCCGCTGATTTTCAGAAGGATGCGACGATATGGTTCAGCCACGATATTCCTCTTCTCTTGCAGTGAGACAACGGTGGGGAGCGTACTACAATCGGAGGCTCGGGCGCAGAGCACCTGAGGAAGGGGATTCGACTAGCGATGCGGGCACTCAATGGGAAAACCCAGCTACTACCAAGGCAGGCCAAACTTGCCCTTCTCGGGCTCGCCATCTCGTTGCCCTTTCACTTTCTACTGGTGGTAATTCTGGCAACGGTACGCGTGCCTCTGCCTACAGCTGTCGGCGCTGGAGAGCTGTTGGAGATTCAACTCACGCCGCTGGAGCGGATGACGCCCAGGGCATCTCCAGATCTGGCACAAGACCCGATCAGCACCACGCCGTCGATTGAAGCAGCCTCAACTACTGAAGCGACGGCGCGCTCACTGCCAGTTGTCACCGAGGTCACTTCGCAGAGTGTGCTGGGAAGTGGGTTGGCAAGGCCCGGCGACATCGAGGGCAACCGAGCGGGCTCGGGTGCATCCAGACCTGGCGCCAGAGCCGATTTCTTCGGAGTCGTGGGCACGGGCAAGCGAATCGCATATCTAATGGACAAATCGGGGTCGATGCGTGACGGTGGACGGATGGAGGCGGCGCGCAAGGAGCTAATCCGTTCCATAGAGGAACTACCGGATTTCGCCGAGGTATGTGTGGTGTTCTTTGATGACGAGAAGTCAGTGTGGCCAGCGCATCCCTGCTTCGTGCGCATGTCGCACCGCAACCGAGAAGCTCTGCTCGAGTGGATCTCCCAAGTGAGCCCCAGCGGGGGAACCAATCCGCTGCCCGCCTATATTCATGTAATGCGGTGTGAGCAGACGCCGGATCTGGTCTACCTCTTGAGTGATGGGGAAATCCCCCTTGAGTCGCTGCTGGGGATTGTGGCGGAGCACGGCACTAGCAAGGGCGCTGCGGTCAACACCTTTGCCTTTGGAGGTCAGGCCGAGGCAGAGACTCTGCGGCGATTGGCTGCGGAGTGCGGTGGATCGTTCAACGCGGTGTCGGGGGGAGCAGGTCGATGATGACAGTCACTTCAACCGGAGTGAGTAGGGCCGCATCCATCGTCACGAGAGCAAGTGTGGTGCTCGTCCTCATGACCGCCGTGGTGCATGCAGCAAAGGCTCAAAGCGAGTCCTCTAGGAATGCAGTGTCAGTTCGAGTGGAGCGCCGCGGTGCGAAGGATGCCATCTCCGGGTTGCTGCGCGGAGCGAGTTCCGAAGGATTGGTGATCGACACATCACCAACTCTGGTGACGGTGCCGTGGATTGATATTGCCAGAGTCGAAGGGGATACAGATCCGGCCTGGAGCAGATGTCTGGACTCTGCTCGCAATCTGTGGCGGGGTGTGTACCGCTTGCAGCGAAGTGACATGCGTCTGGCCTGGGAGGCATTCGCCGCCGCGGCTAGCGGAGGTTGCACAGGCGAGGTGCAGAGAGCCGCTTGCGAGGGAATGGTTGTGAGCATGAGTCAAGACTCACAGGAGAATCGAACGCGGATAGCCAGTTTGATCGCGGCAAAGTTGGACCGGGATGGTGTTCGCGAGGCAGGGTCTCCCTTGGTGCGGGCGGCGTTTCCTTTGGATGGCGTCCCTGCGCCAGGATTTGCGCCAGCATGGGGAGACCTCGAGTCTGCCCAGGAGTTCATGGCGCTGTCAGGTACTGCGCTCGGCATCGATGCCGTTGATGTCAGTGATCCTGTGATGGCGGCGTTCATAGCGCTCGCTCGGCAGGAGTCAGGTGGCGAGTCAGTTATGCCGGAAAGGAAGTTGCTGGGAAAACCGCTTCCCGAGTGGTTCGCGCCGCTACTGGACGCCTGGCACGATGCGTGCAGTGTCGTCCCAGCGCGACGGATGGCCGGCCGCACGGCTCTTGCGCTACAACGCGGCGTGGTTGATGAGGCTTGGCGGCCTTGGATTACCTACGCACGCGGGCGCAGTCTCGCGATGGACGCCCGAGAGTCCAGCGCAACCCGAGAGTCGAGCACCGCCCGTGATTCGGTGCTCGCCAGGGATGCGCTCGCTCGAACCGGTGTTGCGCTGGCTGATGATGCAGCACTCGAGTTGATCACAGCGGCTGCGGAGGCGGGGTTGGGCACCTCGCTCGGTCGCGCAGCACTCTCTCAGGCTGCAAGGTGTCTGCGAACTGCGGATGATGAGGCGTCAGCATTACTGATCGAAAGAGACTTGGCCGCCGCCCGCGGCAGAAGCGAAGGAGCTCCCAGTCCATGATGGTTTTGCTAGCACAATCCGCCGAGCAGACAGCAACGCTGCTCAAGTTCATTCACGGCGGCGGCGTAATCGGATATGTAATCATCGCCCTAAGCGTCGCTGGACTCGCCTTCGCCATAGCGCTGGCTGCCCAGGTACGCCGGTCGCGTCTGGCGCCATCGGAGCGCATTCGCGAGTTGCAGCGGCTCGTCATGGAGGGGGACTTGGCGGCCGCCCTCAAGTACTGCAAATCAGAGGTCAACGATTGCATGGCGCTGCGCATCGCCGTCGGGGGAATCGACCGGAGGCTTCGCGGACCTCTGGGTGCTTATGAGGCGCGGGGTGCCATGGAGGATGCGGGAGAGGCAGAAACCGCCCGCCTGTACCGCGCGATTGAACCACTGGCGGTAATCGCAAACGTTGCACCTCTCCTAGGACTGCTGGGAACGGTACAGGGGATGATCGGGGCATTTGATACCGTGGCCCAGAGCGCTCTGCGCGATGCTTCCTATCACGAGCAGCTGGCGCACAACATTCACATCGCCCTCATCACTACATTTCAGGGGCTGGTAGTGGCGATCCCCTGCGTCGTGGTGCACTCCTACTTTCGCAGTCGCATCGATGCGACCGCCGGAGAGATCGGCCGCGAGTTGGAGCCGATCGCCCAATCATTGGAATCGTCAGCTGGTCGTGTCTCATGATCGTGGGTCGGCGAGTGAAGGGCGAGTCGATTGGCCCGGACTTCACGCCCATGATCGATGTTGTGTTTTTACTGTTGATCTTCTTCATCGTTACCGCGCAAATGGCCAAACAGTCACGCAGCGATGTGCAGCTTCCATCGGAGGCGGGAGACAAGCACAAGGATGCGCGCGCCGCTGGCCTCATTGTGAATATTCTGGCTGATGGAACCATTCAGGTCGCTGATCGAGTGGTCGATCTGCCAGCCCTGCGGGTAATGGCGCAGGAGGCGGCCTCGCGGGATGCCACCAGCTCTCCCATCATTCGCGCCGACTTCGCCGCTCCAACTTCGCTTCTCAATGGGGCAGTGGAAACAATGCGCAGCGCCGGATTCACCTCCTTCAAACTCTCCACCAACCCCTCGGGCTCGCGAGGCGGATCGTGAAGATCGGGCACAAGTCGCGATTGACTCGCCGGCGACCCTCGCTGGGCATGACGAGCATGATCGACGCGGTGTTTCTGCTCCTCAGCTACTTCTTATTCACTACCGGAGCCGCGCTTCCCGAAGAGCAACTAAGCGCTGTGGCGCGGACGAATCGGCCGGCCGCGAGTGCGCTCTCTCCCCAAGTAATTGATGTGGTGGAGGAGGCCGGTGAGCCCGTGTTCCTTCTGGGCGCGCGTCGAATAAATGGGCGCGAGCAACTCACCGAGCTGTTGCAGCAACTGCCCAAGAGTGGAGGCGTGGTAGTGCGTGTTCACAGTGGCCCGGCGGTATCGGCGGCGGCAGCTGCCCTTCAGGCTGCACACGACGCGGGGTTCTCTGAGGTGTCATATGTTCCGGCACCCTAACCGGCTGGCAAGCCTGTGCCGCGCCTGGCTGGCAGCGTTCGCTGTGAGTGGTGGTGTCGCGGTTGCTGACGACTCCACAAGCGCTGACGGCACGGAGGCGTACCTGCGAGAGACGGGTCTGAATCGGCTGCATATCCACTATCTAGAACGAGAGATCAGTTCCAAACTTCTGGTGCAGGAGAAGCGGGCTGTGGCTCAGAGACTTGCGGCCGTTCTTCTGGAGATGGCAGCCGAGTCGACCGACCCGGAGGATCTGCACGCGCTTCGTAGCAGAGTCGAGAAGTTGGCCCGGGAGCATGGATTCGATGCCGTGTTGTCCGAGGAAATGTTGCTGCGAACCGTCGCTGCTGAGTTCACAGTCCTCAAGGAGATGTTCGGTCAGTCAATGCGGAGGGAATCGGCGGCCCAAGCCAAACAGGAGTTGTTGCAGCAGTTCGAAGAACTTTCGGCAGGGCTGCGCTTGCTGATTGCGTCCATTGAGTCGGGAGAGAGGGATGCCCGCAAGGAGGTTGGGTCGTCCGCCGCCCAGTCCCCCGGTGCTCGGCACGCCGCCGATCGGCGCTCCGAGCGATTGCTGGAGGCTCAATCAATGATGGGGTGGGCACTCGTGGCTCGCGCCTGGCTGACCCGTGACTCGCCGGTCACCGGTGAGTCACCCCATGTGCTCGCTCGGCAGGCGATGCCCTTTCTCGGCGAAGTGCTGGGAGTAGACGAGGGTTGCGACGATGCATCCGAGGCATCGGTGGACTTGCGCAAGTACCTGCAATACTCCGATGCAATGCTGGCAGTCGCGCTGGGAAAGTCCCTGGCTCCTGGTTGGCAGGACGCTGAGCCTTGGTTCGATCTCCTCTCTAGTGATGGCAGTCATCCATCGGTGCGTGAGTCGATTGATGTGTGGCGCATGGCGGCGATGCTGGGATCGGGTGCCGTGGCTGCGGCCGAGCGCTTCATCTCTCGCGTGCACGAGGGCGGCGCTGACAATGGAGATGCACTCGCCGTGGCGTTGCTGCCTAGAAGCCTCGGCCAGTCGAGTGCAGAAACTAGTGTCGCTGCTCTGGCGACAAGCATGTTGGCGGCGAACTCTCAGTGGAGCCTGATGGCAAAGACGCGATCACCCGCAGTGAAAATCCAAGACCAGTTCGCGGACGCGCTTCTCGAGGTGGCGCATGCCTGGAGGACATCGCGCAGTGCTACCGCTGACACGGCTGGTGCTACGCGCCGCGAGGTCGTGCTGGCGGTGCAGCGAGCATCATTCGACCACGCGTCTACCCACACCGAGTTGCGAGATCAAGCGCGAGCTGCAGCCGAGGAACTTGCGGGATGGTGTCTTTGGGAGTTGGGGGAGCCCGCGCGGGCCGCCAACTGTTTTGCCTTCGCCAAGGACCATGGAAGTACTGAAGTCGCCTCGCGGTCAGCGGCAATGGAGATCGAATGTTTGGCGAAGCAGGGGGCTCCGGCATCAGTCCTGCAAACTCTTCGCTTGCGGCTCATTGATGCCGATGGCTCGTCTGAATCCAAGGTGAAGGCGCTGCTCGACTTCGCCTCACAGGATGGCAGTGCTCCCGAGCGAGTGATTGCGGCGTTGCTGGCACTCGAGCCCTCGCATCCGCAGAGGGATGCTGCACTGCGGGCCGCATCCCGAGTCATCTATCAGCAGTTCCGGGAGTCAACGGGAGAGGAGAGGTCCGCGCAGGCAGCACGACTCCTGCGATTGGCGGCGCCCGCGCCATCGCGGTGGCCTGCGGGCAGTATCGATGAGGTAGTGCGCCGCCAGCTCGACGCGGCGCTGGATGATGCAGTGATCGACCTGCCCGCCGCCCACGAGCTTCTGGATGAAGTTGCGTTTCGAGGCCCAATCACCGATGACGCGGTGAGCGACGAAATGTCCTTTAGACGCGAACAACTCGCCCTTGCCGAAAGTCGGTGGGACGAGGCGGTGGCGCAGCGCGAGTTGATCGGATCAAAGAGCGAGTACCGGTCAGCCGCTGATGCGCTGCTGCGCCGAGCGGTGATGGGGGCGATTCGTGCAGGTGAGTCGGGCGAGCTACCGGCAACTGCTCTCAAGGCAGTCGCGCACATGGTGAAGCGTGACGCCGAGGTCGAGAGTGGTACCGAACGGCTGGCAACAGCACGCACACTTCTCGAGCTCGCCTCTGCAGGGCAGGTTGACTGCGCGACAGTCGCAATGACGCTGGTGGGTAAGAGTGTGGTTGACAGTCCCACTGCAACCTACGAAGAGTTGCGATTGCTGGCGGACGCGGCGCTCGCAGGTCATGATGAGGAAGCCTCACGAGCATCGCTATCCCGTCTGGTCAATGCGCTTGATCCGGCATCCGCTGAGGGAGCCCGCGCACGCTTGGAGTTGTGCGAGGTATTGCTCCGGCTCGAACCCGCCGTAGCGGGCGACTTGCTCCGGCAGCAGCGGGTGCTAGTGCCTGGTTACGGCCCTGATCCATGGGGGCCGCGCCTGCAGGAACTCGCAGCACGGGTTCTGCAGTCGGAGGGCAACAGGTGAGCGATCTCCTCCGGCAGCTGTTTGGTGTTTCCGCTGAGAACTCAGACCGTCAGGTCTTGGGACTCGAAGGGCCGGCATCGAAAGAGAGCATCATCAGACAGGGGCGAGCGAGGTTGCAGGCACTTCAGCCTCACGAGCAGTCCGACTCGAGCGCGTACGGAATTGCTGAGGCGCGAGTTCGTCTGGCTGTCGGTCGATTGGTGCGTGAGTCCGCGGGTGAGTCGCCTCCGGCTGCAGCAGAGGTTCCCACCGATCCGCACACGCTTGCGGCGCTCGCGGCGCTTGCGAGACGGGGAAGTCGTACCGCGCGTGTGTTGCTCGTCGCCGCCCACTCCTGTGAGATCAGGGGCGACCTCGGTCCCGCTGGCCCCGCAGCAGTGGGAGCCAAAGTCAGCGAGCCGATGAAGATAAGAGAGTCGTTCAAAGCGAGCAAGAGAGCAGTGCAAGAGGAGCTCGCGCCTGCAGGCCCAGACTCGATGGCATCCTCCTCCAGTGCCCTCATAGTGGTGGCAGGATCAGCATTGGCATCATTGGCCATCGCCGCTCTCGTTCTTTGGATGGGAAATCAAGATGGTCAGGTTGCTGGGGCTACTCGGAGTGTCGCCCCGGTAGAGCAGACAGCGATGCCAGTTGCAGCACCAGCACCTGCGCCCGAGTCGGCTACGAGTGCAGTGGCGGTGAGACCTGCTGTCGCAACACCTGGGCGCAGTGGAGGGGTCGCCAATCCACTCGGTGCCAGCACGGCAACAGTCCTTGACACTCGTCAGGAGTCCACGAGTGAGCTGCTAGCGCTGCTCGAATCTTGGAAGGCTCGCGTGGATTCCACTATCGCGGTGCTGGATGGTGCCAATAGCTCTGAGGCGAAGTGCAAACTAGTGGAGCGACTGGACGCTCTCGATGGTGTAGCGCGATTGATAGATGCGAAACGCCTGCAGGAGTCGGCACTCCTCTTGGAGGTGATCCCTCTGCAACCGGTTCTCCCAGAGGAGAGCATCATGGCTACCCAGGAGTGGGGACTGTCGGCATCTCTTGCTAGTGCCGGTTCAGGGGGAGAGTTGCGGGTCTCCATACTTCGCAGATTCGGCCAGTCTGCCTCGGCTGATCGGCTGACGGCAGCCGATGCGCAGGGTCTCGCGGATGAAGCGCTATCCGGCCCCTCGCGCGCCAGTAGAGAAGTTGCGCAGAGCTTGCTGCTCAGCCGCTACGTGAACTCGTCCGCTGCGGCTGTCGGAATGCTCAACTCCCTCGCCAGCGCCAGCGCGCTCGCTGAGGTCCGCGGATTCATCGAGGCATTTGCCAAGAAAGACATAGTGGGTTCGGGGGCAACTGCGAGGTTGGCGATGCGGCAGGGGTTGATGTCCCGGGCACTCGAAACAGGATTCAGCGCAGTTGCGTCGATTGATGAGACTCCTCGGGCGATGCATTCGCCGGCGGAAACATTCCCTGCCGAGGGAGCAATCGGGCCGCTCCAGGTATTCGTTGCCTCAAACAGCGGCGCACTTCGGCAGCGATCTGCTCAGCTATCTGCGGAGCGCCCCGCACTGGCACCTGCTCTCAAGCAGATTGTCGAATCAACCGAAAGGAATCGCGCTCGAAGTGCCAGTGTGCTCGATCAGATGCTTATCAATGGGGTAGCCGCCCTCCGCATGAGAGCACTCGCATCAGGCGTTCAGCTTGCCAGTAGCCCGCGCGCGATGGGCGCAGATGAGGCTGCTGGTGTTTCGTCGACGCCATCGGATCCCGCTGACCAACTTCCAGAGTGGGCAGTGACTCGACTGGAACTGCTCGATCCGAGTAGACCGCTCGACTATCTGGAGCTGGGTGAAGAGCTGGCAGACGGCACCAGGAGAGGGAGTACAGCTTGGATCACCGCACGAACGCTCTTTGCGCTCACGGGCGCCATTGACTCATCCAGGTACGCCCGGAGTGCGCTTCTTGCCATCGCCTCTCTGGAAGAAACCGGTTTGAATGGCCTGAGCGCGAGACTCGTGGCTCTGCGAGCATCCCGCGCGTGGGCCTCTCCGCTTGCGGTCCGTGGGTCGGCGACCGCCGAGCAGAGACTCTTGTTCGCTGAGGCGATGGCGGACCTGCGAATGGGCGCGGTCAAGCGGGGCAACAATAAGCTGGAGAAGCCAGAGATCGCAGCGCTTAGAGAATTTTATACAGGGAATCAGAGCCTCACAGAACTTGATCTGATGTCATCTCTGCTGATGGAGCGCGCGGCCCTCCGTGATGATGGGCAACTCACCTGGGCAGAGGATCTGGCTATTCGAACCGCCACTCCGCTTCCGGAGGTTGATCCGCGCGACCCGTGGAACGCCCTAGGTGAGGATGTGAACAAACAGTACTGGCGAGGCGGCAGTTTCGTGGGATTGGTTGCAGGGAACCCACCTCTTGGTAGATAGCATGACTCGTCTGCAATGCTTTACTTGTTGACAATCGCGATCATGACCTGCCAGGCAGCGCCTCTGTTGGCAGGGCCGAGCATCAAGGAAGATGAGCCGCCAGCAACGCTGGTAGTGCTTGATTATGAGGGCCGATTGCAGCCTCTGGGCGATCCCGAATATGACGCGTTGCGAATGCTCAAACTGCCGGCGTCAGAGCAAACTGAAGTCGATCGCATCCACCTAGAGCGTCGCACATTGTTTCATAAAATCTCACGCGAGCATCTTGGCAGCATCATCGAACTGACGGGGAAGTTCCAAAGTGGCAAGCCCGGCCTGCTAGCGGCACTCAGGGGGATGTTTCTGATTTCCCACTACCAACCCTACTTTGAGCGGGGGTCCCTAATCGATGAAGTCTCGCCCTTCATCGGCGATCATGCGGCGGCGGCGCGCACCCTCGTCATGCAGTATGACATCGCAGCCGCGAGGCAGATGGCTCTGGAACTCGACACTAGCGTCAGTTCTAGTGAGGTCGGCAATCGCATCCGGCTGCGGCGATACGGCGAGTTGCTCCGAGACCTGATTGAGGGGCAGGGCAAGATGGCCGAAGACAACTTCGCGCTGTTCGCCGAGGAGTACCGGCTCGATGATGTGCAGCAGGGGGAGATGCGTCGCATCTTCGAGCCCGTTTATGTGCAGGATGTCATCGGCGGCGGGGCATCGATTCGGGAACGCTGGGCGGCACTGCGCGAGGGTTGGGGCGTACTGACTCCATCACAGCAGGCCAACTTTGTAGCGCGGGCAATCAAACAGTTACGCGGCGAAAGTTAGCGCAACGCCTGAGTGAGATCCGCAATCAGATCGGCGGTCTCCTCGATCCCTACGGATAGCCGAACCAGATTGTCACCGATCCCTAGAGCAGCGCGTTGCTCCGGTGGCACACTCGCATGGGTCATGATGGCGGGATGTTCGATCAAGCTCTCGACTCCGCCCAAGCTCTCGGCCAAGGCAAATACTTTCACCCGCTCGAGGAAGGCGCGGCTTTCCGCCAGCCCGCCCTTCAGGTGGATCGTCACCATTCCGCCGAAAGCGCTGCTGCCGTCCAGCTTCATTTGCCTAGAGGCGAGCGCGTGCTGCTTGTGACTGGCAAGGCCGGGATAGGAAACGCTCAGCACCTTGAGGTGCGCTTCCAAAAACTGAGCGATGCGCAGTGCCGAGGCGCAGTGTTGGCGCATGCGTATATGCAGGGTCTTGATACCGCGAAGGGTGAGGTAGGCATCAAACGGTCCCATCACCGAGCCGATGGCGTTCTGCAGGAAGCGCAGGCGCTGCGCCAGCTCGGCATGTCGAGTCACGAGAGCTCCGCCGACTACATCGCTATGTCCGCCGAGATACTTGGTGGTGGAGTGCATCACCACATCGAAACCCAGTTCCAACGGCCTCTGCAGAACCGGAGTTGCGAAGGTGTTGTCGCAAACCGTGATGGCTCCACAGGAGGCCCCTAGAGCGGCGACCTCCCTAAGGTCAACCAGCTTGAGAGTAGGGTTTGATGGGGTCTCCACCCAGATCATCTTGGGTGCATGCACTTTTATCGCCGACACTAGTGTCGCCAAGTTGGTCAAGTCCACATGAACCGGACGGATGCCCATCGATCGCTTGCGCACTCGATTCAGCAGTCGGTTTGTGCCCCCGTAAACATCATCCATGCACAGAATGGAGTCGCCGGAGTCGAGTAACTCGAGACAGGTGGCGCTGGCCGCCAATCCCGAAGCGAAGGCGAAAGCCCCGTTGGTGGTGTCCTGCTCTTTCGAAAGTCCTGATGACTCCAGATTGGCGAGGCACCTCTCTAGGGCGAATCGAGTGGCGTTGTGGCTGCGTGAGTATTCGAACCCCTGATGCACACCCGGGGAGGACTGGGCGAAGGTGCTGGAAGTGCAGATGGGCGGCATGACAGCACCAGTAGTTGGGTCGGGAAACTGGCCGCCGTGGATGCAGCGCGAGGCTAAATGAAGGTGATCGTGTGACATCGAAGTCGATGCTACCGGCAGCGCCTCCCGAGGCACCTGCGTCTTCACGGCAGCTGAGCGCGCATCCAGTTGATCAGGTCAATCTTGGTGACGAGACCATAGAAACGGCTCGCATCACAGACAATCGCCACGCGATCAGCCCGGAAGATAGGAATCAGATCTTCGGGCTTGGCAGTCGGTGCCACTGTTTCAACCCTGCTGGTCATGAATTCGCTCACGGGCTTGTTGGAGGCATGGCGATCCCGCACCAGTGCCATGAGCACATCACCCTCATCAATGATCCCCGCCACCTTGTCATTGGTGTCCAGCACCACCATCTGGCTGACTGAATACATCCGCATCCGCTTGATCGCCTGACCTATGGGAATGGATGGAGTCAGGGTGAAGTCATCTTTGGTGTCGTGGCGCCGTGCGATCAGATCGCGCAGGTCACCGGTGCGCGGGCGTTGGATGAATCCCATGTCGGTCATCCAATAGTCACTGAACATCTTGCTCAGGTACTTGGCGCCGGTGTCACACACGATCGTGACAACTCGCTTGGGAGTGGTTTGCTCGCGGCAGTAGCGCAGGGCTGCGGCCAACAGCGTGCCTGTCGATGAGCCTCCGAGCACGCCCTCCTTTCGCAGCAGGTCGCGGGCGGCGGCGAATGATTCGGCATCGGTGATGGCGTAAGCCTTGTTCACCAGCGCGAGATCGAGGATTGACGGCACAAAGTCCTCGCCGATGCCCTCGACCAGCCATGCCCCAGGGTCGACGGTCTTGCCCTCGTTCACCAGGGGAGCAAGAATCGAGCCCACGGGATCGGCGAGCACGATGTCCACCGCTGGGTTCCTCTCTCGCAGGTATCGGCCGATCCCCGACACCGTTCCACCCGAGCCAACTCCAGCCACGAATGCATCTATCCGACCATCCATCTGCTCCCAGATTTCCGGAGCGGTGGTTTGGAAGTGCGCCTGCGGATTCGCCTCATTGGCGAACTGATTCACATAAAAAGCGGTGGGATCACTCTCCGCCAGTCTCGCGGCCATGTCTTGGTAGTACTCGGGATGGCCCTTGGCTACATCACTGCGAGTCAGCAGTACCTCTGCCCCCATGGCACGAAGGTGCGAGATCTTTTCGTCGCTCATCTTGTCGGGCATGACGACTGTCAGCTGATATCCCTTGAGCGCGGCAACGAGAGCCAGAGCAATCCCGGTATTGCCCGCAGTAGCTTCAACTATCCGGCCGCCCGGTCGCAGCCTGCCATCTCGTTCGGCAGCGGCGATCATGCTCACTGCTATGCGATCTTTGATGGAGTTGCCAGGGTTATCCGACTCGATCTTCAAGAACAGCTGGCAAGGCCCAGTGTCTAGGCGCGAAACCGCCAGCATGGGGGTGTTGCCGATCATCTCTAGCACGCTCTGATAAACGCCGGTTGGTGCGGGGCAGCCCATCGCATGGAGTGTACGAACAAGCGATACTGTGCGAATGCCCCCCGAAGTGATGAGCCTGATCAGACACGGTGGAGTGCTGCAGCTCGGACGAGTCGGCGATGGCGTTGGCCAGGGTGTCGGTGTCGACTTTGGGGAGATTTCTCTGCGCGGATTGCGGTCGATGCCCCTGATGCGGGCGTGCGGAAAGATTTGCGGCACGCTGCTCGATTGCACAGCCGGATTGGGAGGCGACTCCTGGCTGCTGGCAGCGGCAGGCTGGCGCGTTCTGGCAGTAGAACGGTCGCCGCTGGTGCACGCCGTGCTGGCGGATGGATTGGAGCGGGCCAAGGGCGATCCTGTGCTGGGGGAGATTGCTTCACGCATCGACCTGCGATGCATGGACGCACGAGAGTTTGGCAATGAGGAGCAGCCTGCTGTCATATATATGGATCCGATGTATCCCCACAAGCTGAAATCCGCACTCTCCCCCAAGCCCATTCGATGGGTGCGTCTCGCAGTCGGTGATGACCCAGATGCAGCCGACCTGCTCGACCGAGTTCGTACGAGTTGCGCCTCTCGAGTCGTGGTGAAGCGGCCGCTGGGCGCACCACCGCTTCGAGACGGTGTCCACCACCGCACCGAGGGCAAACTTGCACGCTTTGATGTGTACATGGATGACGGGGGTCGCGCATGACAGCCGTTTGGTTCCATCATCAAGGGCCGTGGATGAGCGGGGAAACGGTGCGTCTGTCGCGCGAGGAAACAAAGCATGCTCTAGGGAGCAAGCGACTCGAGAGCGGTGACGAGGTCACTCTGTTCGATGGCCTCGGTCGCACCGCCGTTGCAAGCATCACAGATGACCGAGCTCCTGGTGGCGCAACTTCGTTGAAGATCCTCGCAACCGCGCAGTCTCGCCCCTTGGTACCCCGTATCCACATCGGCAGTGCGATTCCCAAGGGTGATCGGGCGGCAACGCTTCTTGAGTCGCTCGCATCATTTGCGGCCGAGTCGTTCACTCCGCTTGATTGCGAGCGCTCAGTTGTTCGTTTCTCCGAGAATCTCCGGGAGCGGTACTTGCGAGTGATGCGTGAGTCCTGCAAGCAGGCTCGACAGCCATGGATGCCACTTCTTCAGGAGGCGAGCGAGCCGGCGAAGTGGGTCGCGGTGCGCCTCGCCGAGGGAGCGTGCGTGCTGATCGCCGACCACGGCGGCGGGGACTGGTCTAAGGTGCTCGGGGCGGGAGAGGGTGATGCCGCAGCAGGCGGGCGAGGCGGCTCGAGTGAAGCCGAGGCGAGCCCGAGAATCGCCGTTGCCGTCGGCCCCGAAGGGGGATTCACGCCAGCGGAACTGGCGGCGATGCGGGCGGCAGGGGGCAAGTTGCTCTCCCTGGGAGCCGCGGTGTTGAGAGTGGAGTATGCCGTGGCATCATCCCTCGTGACCATTCGCGCATTGCTTTGATTTCGCCACAACTGGCTGATTTGCGATAATCTGCCATATCCCACTCGGGGTCTAACACCACCAATGAGGTTCACCAATGCTTGCGCGAATCATGACGCTCATCCTTGTTAGTGCCCTCCTCGCGATCGGATGCCGAAGTTCCAAGCCGCCGGTGATCCCCGCAGGGTTCTTTCCTGAGCGAGCGCGGCTCACCGACCTCGATGGCGACGGCACAGCAATCGGCTACCGCAATCGGTCGGTGGCGCTGGGCCAGTTCACAGGATGCTTCATCGCGCCGGTCCAGGTGGATCCGCAGGCTGCCGATGGGGACGATGTGTCCTCAGACCAACTGGCGCAGCTGGGAAACGACTTTGGCGCTGCCCTCGCCAAGTCAATCTCGCAGAAGATTGCCATCGTTAGCGCACCAGGCGCAGGCATCATCACCGTGAATGCCACGATCATGCGCGCTGTTCCCAACAAGCCCGCTCTGAACCTTGCGCCGCAAACTCAGATTCTTCAGCGTGGATATGGGTACGCCTCGGTAGTGGTGCGGGCGGATTCGCTCGACGGCGCCTCCATCATGGGGTTCGCTGACACCCGGAGCACGCAGCGATTCGGCGCCGACAAGCTTTCAACCTGGGGCTCGGTAGAAGCGAGCTTCACAGCCTGGGCGGACGAGATCGCTGGTCTTCTTTCCTCTGCACCCGAGTAGCGCTATATGAAGTGTGCCTGCTTTGGTGGAACTGTCTCGGCGCTGATGCTCACCATGGGGCTCTCCCTCTCGGGGTGCAAGGTCGGCCCGGATTACGCGCCACCAACCGAGAATGTTCCCTCGGAGTGGAGTGATGCTCCGGCGCGGTTTGCGCCATCGGCTCAGGCCGAGTTGCACGGCTGGTGGGGCAACTTCAATGATCCGGTTCTCAGTCGTGTCATCGAGATGTCGGAGACCAACAATCAGCTGTTGGCGGAGTCGCTGGCAAACTTGCGCGCTGCCTATGCCCGAGTAGGGGTTTCCGAGAGCCAGTTCTGGCCATCGGTCGGTTTGGCGGCCCAGTATCAGCGCGAGTTGGTGAATGTCTCTCAGGTTCCCGTTCAAAGCGTCTCACTGGAACCCTTTGATCTCTACGCCTACGGAGTAGGAATGGCGCCTTGGGAGATCGATCTATGGGGCAAGATTGCGCGCCAGGTTGAGGCAGCCGGCGCGAATGCTCAGGCTTCGATGGATGATCTGCGATCGATGTTGGTATCGGTACGCGGGCAAGTTGGGTCCACCTATGCGCAGGTGCGCACGCTGCAGCAGCGCATCCTTGCCGCCGAGGCAATCGTGGTCAACCTGCAGAGAATCCTGGGGTTGGTGCAGAAGCAACTGCAGGCGGGAACAGCGAATCAGTTGGACCTCAACTATGCCCAAGCGCAGTTGGACGAAGAGTTGGCCAGCATTCCACCACTGAGGTCGGCCCTCACATCGGCGATGAACACTCTCGCCGTGCTTTGCGGAATAACCCCTGGCCCCATGCGAGAGATCGTGGGACAGGCAGACGAAATCCCAGTAGGGCCGGAGACCGTTAGTGTGGGCATTCCCGCTGATCTGCTGCGGCGCCGCGCCGATGTGCGGGCCAAGGAACGCCGACTCGCTTCCAGCATTGCCAACATCGGTGCTAATGAGGCGCTGCACTATCCCACGCTCTCGATCAGCGGCAACTTCTACATTTCCGCTACCTCACTCAGCGGGATGGGTGACATTTCCAATCAGGCGTACACCATTGGTCCCTCGCTCCAGTGGATGATCTTTCAGGGCGGCCTGATCAACTCCATGGTGGCGCAAGCAAAGGCGCAGGCTGATGCTGCCCTCGCTTCCTATCGCAACACCTTTCTAAGCGCTGTCGGGGATGTGGAGTCAAGTATCGCGGCGGTGGTGCAGTCGCGCGAGGCTCTGGTACTTCTCAATGACGCCGAGGCCAATGCCAAGCAGGCTGCAGGTTTGGTGCTGCTCCAGTACCAGCAAGGCCTGGTCGATCTGCGCACGCTGATGAGCGTGGAGAATGACTTGATCAAGATCGTGGGCCAGCGCATCCAGACGCAGGGGCTTTTGGCGCAGGACATTGTCGGGCTCTACCGCGCCCTCGGTGGCGGTTGGGAAAAGAGTGCCGTGAGCATTGAGGCCGAGGGTATTTCTAAGACAAAACCGAGCGAGGTGTAATGATGCAGGCGGAAGTGAATAACAGCATGGGAATCCTCACGGCGTTGGTCTTGCTCGCCGCCACAGGTTGCAGCAAGCCGGTGCTGCCCAAGGCGCCGAGCATAATCCCCATCACCAGCGCCGCAGTGATCGTGCGTGATGTAGAGCAGTTCAAGGAATACCCCGCGGTGCTTGCCTCGATTCGGCCCGTGCAGCTCACGGCCCGCGTGGCGGGGTTCCTCCTTCGGCAGGAAGTGGCTGATGGTTCTTTGGTAAAGACTGGGCAGGTGATCTACCGCATCGACCCGGCTCAGTATCTGGCCCAGTTGGCGGAGGTGAGTGCCGCACTCATGCAAGCCGATGCCCAGCGGGATTTCGCTGCCGATGAAGTCTTGCGCAACAAGCCGCTCGCTGATGTCGGCGCCATCTCCATGCAGGACTTCGACAGCCTCGTGACCAAGCTGCGCTCAGCAGAGGCACAGGTGCTGTATCAGCAGGCACAAGTCGATATCCAAGAACTGAATGTGAGCTATTGCACCATCGCGAGTCCGATGGACGGCATGCTGGGGAAGTCGTTGGAGTATGAGGGTTCCATGGTGGGTCCCGGTTATGCAACTGATCTGAATCTGATCGTGCAGACCGATCCCATGTGGGCGCAGTTCAGCCCCTCCACCGCGGAGTGGCCTGTTTACATTCGTCAGATGGAGCAGGGGCCGGTTGCGGCCAAGGTTAGTTTCGGCCTGGGTCGCCCCATATTCGCTGAGGGCAACCTGGTGTTTCGCAACAACGAGGCGGGGACGAGCACTAGCAGTCTGCTGATGCGGGTTCAGTTCCCCAATCCTGCCGGAGTATTTGTGCCTGGCGCTATCGTCGATGTGTCGGTGTCGCTCGGCGCTCTCAAGGATGCGATTGTGGTTCCGCTGGCCTCGCTGTGGGCGCGCGAAACCGAACTCTTCGTCTGGCGAATCAAGGCCGATTCCACCGTGGAAGCGGTCGCGGTGGATGTTGTGATGCGGGAAGAGGATCAGGCCATTGTCAGCTCCGGCGTATCGGCTGGCGACCGTGTAGTTGTGACCGGTGTGCAAAAGTTGCGAGCGGGCTCCAAGGTTGTCGAGGCGGCCTCAGCAGCGGCAACAAAGACCTTGCCTAGCGCCGCGACACTCGGCCAAGAGAATGCCGAGCAGGGCTCATCTGGGACGAAACCGTAAACCATGCTCCGCTTCTTCATCCATAGACCGATCGTCAGCTCGGTCATTGCGATCTTCACCGTGTTCGCGGGGGTGATCTGCATAAAGGTGCTGCCGGTGGCGCAGTTCCCCCAGATCGTGCCGCCCACCGTTCAGGTGACTGCCAACTACAACGGGGCTGATGCGCAGACTGTCGCCAATGCCGTGACATTGCCCATGGAGCTGCAGATCAATGGTGCGGAGGGCATGCTCTACATGTCGTCCAACAGCACCTCCAATGGCCAAAGCCAGATCACTGTCACATTCGAGGTGGGCTACGACGTAAACATCGCGGCCGTTGATGTTCTCAATCGGGTGCAACAGGCCATGCCGCAACTGCCGCAGCAGGTGCAGCAGCTGGGAGTGAACATTGAGAAGCAGTCCACCAACATGGTGCTGGTCGTTTCCCTGACTTCCCCGGACGGTCGATACGACAATACATTCCTCACCAACTACGCCAACATCGTGCTGCAGCAACCGCTACAGCGCGTCTCGGGCGTCGGGCAGGTCACCATCTTCGGGTTGCAGCAGTATGCCATGCGGGTGTGGCTGGATTCTGATCGCCTCGCGGCGATGGGGTTGACCCCCCATGATGTTTCTGATGCCGTG
Source organism: Phycisphaerales bacterium (assembly GCA_009692045.1). Classification (GTDB taxonomy): domain Bacteria; phylum Planctomycetota; class Phycisphaerae; order Phycisphaerales; family SM1A02; genus SYPI01. The sequence goes on from SIAA01000006.1 coordinate 63,809, forward strand.
AAGAGCCAGAACATCCAGGCCGCCGTGGGAAGCGTGGGTGCCGAGCCGGCGGCCGCCAATCCGATCTTCACTCTGAATCTGGTGACACAGGGGCGGTTGCGAACCACCGAGGAGTTCGGAGACATCGTTGTTCGCACGGGATCAGATGGTGCCGTCGTCAAGGTGAGTGATCTTGGCCGAGTTGAGCTGGGTGCCTATCAGTACTTCTCCACCTCCAATTTGAACGGCAAATCAACAGCATCCATCGGCATCTATCAGACACCTGATGCCAACGCCTACGCCATCTCCCAGAGTGTCCAGGCGGAGATGGAGAAGATCAAGCAGTTCTTCCCGCCGGGGATGGATTACCAAGTCACCTATGACACCACCCAGTTCGTAACAGCATCCCTAGAGGAGCTGGTAAAGACTCTGATTGAGGCAGCAGTGCTGGTGCTGCTGGTGATCTTCATCTTCCTGCAGGATTGGCGGGCCACGCTGATCCCCATGATCTCCATCCCCGTAGCCATCATCGGCACCTTTGCCTTCATGGAGGCCTTCGGATTCTCGGTGAATACCCTGACTTTGCTGGGTCTGGTGCTGGCCATCGGCCTAGTGGTGGATGACTCGATAGTCGTTGTTGAAAATGTCTACCGCCAGCTGGAACTAGGTGCACCCAACGGCAAGGTCGCGGCAGAGCGAGCGATGCAAGAGGTCGCAGGACCGATCGTCGCCACCAGCATGTGCCTGCTCGCAGTCTTCGTGCCGGCCGCGTTCATGCCCGGCATCACCGGGCAGTTGTACAACCAGTTCGCGCTCACGATCGCCTTCAGCATCACGCTCAGCGCCATCAACTCGCTCACGCTCGCGCCTGCTCTGTGTGGCATCTTTCTCCACGGCGTCCACCGACCCTCATGGCGCCCCTGCGTGGCCTTCAACGAGGTGTTTGAGGTGGTCACCGCCAAGTACGCCAAAGTTGTGCGCTGGTTTGGCAATCGCTGGTGGTACATCGTTGGGGCGTTCGTGGCAGGTGTGTTTTGCATTGTGGCCCTGCTGGCACGGACACCAATGGGTTTCATTCCCGGCGAGGATCAAGGCTGGTTCATTGTGGGTACCCAGCTGCCGCGGGCTGCCAGTCTTGAGAGTACCGAGGCTGTGACCGCCAAGGTGCGGGAGATACTCATGCGTGACAGCGCTGTTAGCGAGGTCATAGAGATCAACGGATTCAACTTTCTCACCAGCGTGGCGCAGAGCGATGCCGCCTTCATAATCGCTGTGCTCAAGCCATGGGATGAACGCGATCCCATCAAGGAAAACCTCAGGGCGATCATCACCCGGGCATTCCCCGAGTTGCTCTCGATTCCCGAGGCAACCGCCTTTCCCTTCGCGCCCCCACCGATCCCCGGTCTGGGATCGGTTGCGGGATTTCAGCTGCAGCTTGAGGACATCAACGGTCAGGGCTTCGGGGTTCTCTCCGATGTCGCCACAGACTTCATCGATGCATTGGGGCAGCGTCCCGAGGTAGCGAGGGTGATGACTCCCTTCGCCAACGAAGTCCCCGTGGTGCAACTGGAGGTCGATCGCGTGCGGGCTGAGTTGCTAGGAGTACGCGTGAACGAGGTGTTCGCCCTGCTAGGGCAATCGCTAGGGCAGTCGTATGTCAACACTTTCAATGAGTTCGGGCAGGTTTACAATGTCATGATTCAGGCGGAAGCCTCCCACCGAGAGAGAGTCCGCGATGCGCTGCGCCTCTATGTGCGGAACAATAAGAATGAGATGGTGCCGCTGAGCTCCTTCTGCACTCTCTCCATCGGGGTCGGCACCAACAACGCCACTCACTACAACGCCTACAACACCATTCAGATCAATGGTGGTGCTGCCCCTGGGTACTCCTCCGGTGATGCCATTTCGGCCGTGCAGGAGATCGCCGCCGCGCATCTTCCTGATGGCATCTCTTACGAGTGGACGGGCACGACTCTGCAAGAGATCGAGTCACAGGGGTATGCGGCGCCCATTTTCGCAGCAGCCCTCATTGCCGTGTTCCTGTTCCTAGCGGCGCAGTACGAGAGTTGGGCACTTCCCTTCAATGTCATGCTCGCCGTGGTGTTTGCCGTGCTGGGTGCGCTGATTTCCCTGAATATCCGGGGCAAGCCGCTGGACACCTACGCCCAGATCGGCATGGTGATGCTGGTGGGACTTGCTGCCAAGAATGCCATCCTCATCGTGGAGTTTGCCAAGAAGCGGCGCGAGTCCGGGGAGAGCATCATCGATGCGGCGGTGAACGCCTCCCACATCCGGTTGCGACCGATCTTGATGACAAGCATTGCGTTCATCCTGGGAATCGCCCCGCTCTACATCGCGTCAGGTGCAGGTGCGGCGAGTCGGCAGTCGATCGGTACTGTGGTGATGGGTGGCATGCTGGGATCGACAGTGGTCGATCAGCTGGTGGTCCCCGTGTTGTTCATCGTGATCGAGACTCTCCGCGAGCGCCTCACGCGCAAGCGGGGAAGTGCTGCTGGGTAGCACTAGGTCAGACAAGCTCTCAGGCTTCTAACGAGTGCCGGGCAGGGCGGTGACGTAGCGAATTTTGAAGTCGCCTAGTGCCTTTACCTTCTGGATCCGAAAGTCAGGAAGAGAAGTAACGATCTGCCACCTGCCCGCCGAGTTCGGAAGCGCCGTCACCTCTTGAACGCGCAAGTCCTCGAGGGCCGAGACAACCTCAACCCTGTAGTCGGGGAATGCAGTCACATACTGAATCCGCCCGAAAATCTTGCTTACATCAGGCTTGGATGCGGAAGTCGCAGCAGGCAATCCGGCTGCTCCGCCCTGCCAGGGAAGCATTCCCACTAGCAGCAGCGCCGGCGGAAGTGAGTATCTGAATGAGCTGGGCATTTGCGTTCCTCCTCGGAGTGAATGTTGATCGCGGCCAGAACCTAGCGAATGGTAGCGGTGCTCGATCAACTTCCCAAGAATCGTCTCACTTGTGTCTAGGAGGCTGATCGGGCAGCATCCTTACCAGCAATACCAGAAGCGGCGTGATCGCCATGGAAACGGCAATTACCACGGTTGCCGCAGCGGCGCGATCCGGGGTGATCCAACCATTGTCAGCCGAGACTGTAGTGATCACGAATCCGAACTCTCCAACCTGCGACAGATAAACCGCCAGATGCAGCGACTGCTTTCGACCCATTCCGAAGGCAAGTCCGAGGCCGAAGAGAACCACGATCTTGAGTGCGATGATGCCGAAGATGTGAAGCAGCACCGAAGCCCAGCTATCAACTACCGGTTCAAGGTTGATAGACAGGCCGACTGCCACGAAGAAAACTGCCAGGAGCAGGCTCTGGTGAGGTTTCACCAGTTTCTCGACTATGTCCGTGCTGCGCGAGGATGAGAGTGCTGCACCGGCAACAAACGCACCCAAGGACATCGACAAGCCAGCGTAGTTAGCGAGCCACGATGCCCCGACTACGACTAGGGCAACCATGGCGGCGACGGCAGCCCCGCCACCAGAAGTCCTAAGCCACTCCAAGAGAGGAGGGATCAGGAAGCGACAGGTCGCAGCGAGGCCGCCGATTAGCAAAGCTCCGGTTGCCGTAGATCGCAGGTTGTCGCCCAGATGCCACTCCCCAGCGCCGGTTCCGAGCAACAGCGGCATCAAGGCCAGAATGGGGACAACGGCCAAGTCCTGCACCAGCAGTATCGCCAGCGCTGCTGATCCCGTGCGTGTTCCGTGCGCGCCGTTTTCGCGGATCGCCTGCAGGGCAATGGCAGTGCTCGACATGGCAAGGGTGAGTCCGGTGATGAGAGATCCGTTGAAAGTTCTTGAGAAAGGCATGGAGTAAAGCGTCAGCACCGCCCCGCATGCGAGCATCTGCACGACGCCCAGGAGTGCCCAGCGCTTCCAACTGCCGTGCTGCCCATGACCCTCATGGCGAACAGAGCTACCCAGCTGAAGTCCCACCAGAAACAGAAAGAGCACGACCCCGAACTCGGCGATTGATTCAAGAGATTCCGGGTGCTCCACTAGTCCCAGGCCAGACACTCCGCATATCACCCCGGCGCAGATCAGTCCCACGACTGAGCCCAACTTCAAGAAATGCGAGAGCACCAGACAGGGCACGAGCACCATGAGCAGGGCGCCCACCGCGGACAATGTGTGGATGGGATGCTGAAGATCATCCACGGGTAAATGGAGCGTATCGGGCTCGAACCGACAACCTCCGCCTTGCAAAGGCGGCGCTCTTCCAATTGAGCTAACGCCCCGAGGGGAGGGAATCCTAGCAGACGATCAGGGCTTCTCAGGTTCGGCCGTGGCTGCTGGAGGAGTGCTGGCTGACTCCACCACCGCCTCAGCAGGCGCTTCAGTTGCCGCAGCATCAGTTGCCGCAGCATCAGTTGCCGCGGGTTCAGCGGCCGCCTCAGTCGGGGCTGGTGTTGCCTCTAGGCGTGCGGTGAGAACATCGATGGTGCGCGGGGAGAGGATGTTCACCTTGAGCGCCTCATCGAATACCACTTCGCCGCGGATGCCAATCAGATTTCCCAGCAAGAGCGAAAGCTGGAAATCAGGCCCGGGAATCACATAGGCAACAGCTTGCCCGGTTGATGGATCCTGAAGGCGATACAGCAGCGGCAGGCGGTCACCGTCATAGACGATCGAGGCATTGAGCACGCCGACATTGGTGTAGTCGGAGCGAGCTTCAAGGGCGCGAACAGCAGAGGCAAGAGTTTCGTTCTCACTGGTGAGCCTCGCGCGCAACTGGCCGATTTCCCGGATGCGAGATTGAACTTCCATGCGAAGCTTCAGCTGTTCGGCGCGTCCGTTGGCGCGAGCTCGAACCTCCTGATCGCCGGTTGCAGTGGTGGCAAGATCGAGGTAGCGGCCGCGGAGAGTCTCAATCTCGGCCTCGGCTTCGGGCTCCAGTTTGATTCGACTCCATATGGCCTCAAGGTCTGCCAGAGTTGCCCGTCGAACTTCGAAGGCGGCTCGTGCCGCAGCGCGCTCGGCCGCTTGTGGATCAAGTGGTGCCCGAGGCGTAACAGCAACGATGTCCACGGCAACACCGGGCTCGCTCGGTTCATCTACAAGCACAACGACTTCAGCGCTGGGATCCTGCTCCGCAGCCGGGTCTCCCGCAACCGTTGTTACATCGGCAGGCGCAGCCGCTTTGCCCCCCGTTTGCATCGCCGTAACTTCTTCCGGCGTCGCCGTGCGGAGGAATGTCACATTGATCCAGCCTTCAGCCGTCGCGGGCAGTTTGATCTTAAAAACACTCTCGCGCTCACCTTCGACGGTGCCAATCAGGTTGGCAGTATCGCCAGCCTCCAACGCTCCAATCTGTTTCCAGCTGGAGTCGGGGCTGGAGTCCGCACCCACATTGGGAGCGCGAACTTCGGTGTGAGCGGTGGCACGGACGGTGGTGCCATCCGCAGCGGCATCAACGCGCTTGTCCGCCGAGATGTAACCAAAGATGTTGTCGAAGGCGGGGCCCGTGGTGTTCACGCGCGCCCACCCGAAACTCTCTTCGGAGACGCGCACGACATCGCCGCGCGCGACCTTTCCGAACGGATACGAGCTTTGGACGCTCGGTCCCGAACGGACATAAACATTGTCAGCAGTGACAGTGGCAAAGTATGGGGCCGAGGCAGCGTCCTGCGCCAAAGCGGAGTTCGATGCCATGATGGCGCCCACGACGGCATATGTGCTTAGTCGGAGCATGCGCGCATCATACCGAAGCAGCAGGTTGCAAACGGCTTTGGTAGATTCTGATTAGTGGAAAGCCGAAAAAATCTGGCGCTCAGTCTGCTCCGGATCCTCGCGATCACCGGGGCTGTTGGGCTGGCTGCTCCCGGCTGTCAGACACCGCTTCATCCCGGAGCCGAGGACGACTGGCGCAATGCCATGGAGCGAGCACTCTCTCTGCAGACCAAGCCAACCTCAGGCAGCACCGAGGACGAGGTCCCGCGTCCGATCGAGGCGCTGTCCGATCCGGTTCCTGCCGAGCTCACGGCCCGCGCTGAGGAGTTGCGCCACTTAGGTCCCCAGTCAGAAGCCGCGGGGCCGGGAATGGGGCTAGGCGCCACCGTCCCCGGGGAGGAGGTCGACCCAGTAACAATGTCATTGCAGGAGGTAATCGCCGCTGCTGTGCGCAACAACCTTCAGGTGCAGACGGCCCGGCTGCAGCAGGCGGTACAGGAGGCCCAGGTCGTGATCGCCGAGGCGGCGTTCGACATGGTCTTCGTTGCCGGTGGAGGGTATGCCTCGACCAACGAGCCGCAGATCGCCTTCGTCGGCGGCCCGCCGGGAGTGAACAAGTTCCAATCGTCGACGATGTCGGCGGGCATCCAGAAAAATCTCACCAGCGGTGGCAACATCTCGGTGGCAGCTACCCAAGACTGGACTCAGTTTGCCAGTTCTGGCGTGTACGCGCCCAATCCGTCTTGGCAGACCGGTCTGGATCTTGCCTACAACCAGCCGCTGCTGCGCGGATTCGGCACAGATGTGGTTGAAGCCGAGATTCACATCGCCCGCAACAACGATCGACTTGCCGCCCTGCAGATCACCACTGACTTGCTCAGTTTGGTTCGCAATGTTGAGGAGCAGTACTGGGATCTTGTCATGGCGCGGCAGCGAGTGGTGGCGGCGCAGTGGCTGGTGGAGGTGGGCACGCAGGTTCGAGAGGTGCTGGCCAAACGTCGTGCCTTTGATGCGACTCTCGCCGACTATGCCGATGCAGTTGCCACGGTGGAGCAGCGCCAGACGAATCTCATCAAGGCTCAGTTGTTAGCCAAGACTGCCAGCGACTCTCTCAAGCTCGTCATGAATGATCCCCAGCTGCCGGTGGGCGGCGATGGCGTGATCGTTCCTGTTGACTGGCCCGTCGATCAAGCGCTCACCTGCAGTCTGCGTCAATCTGTGCTTACTGCCATCGAACGCAATCCCAGCATTGCTAGTGCCATCATCGGCATCGACTCGGCATCCATCAATGTGGTGGTGGCCGACAACGGGCGCCTGCCCCAACTCGATCTGGCCGCGGGGATGGCCTACAACGGTCTGGAGCAAGGGCTCTCCAACTCATGGAACGATGTGGTCGATGGGAGCTTCATCGATTACACCATCGGGCTGGCGCTGAGTCAGCCCATCGGGAACCGCGCCGCCGAGGCGCAGTACCGCGCCACCCGCCTGCAGCGGTCTCAGGCGGCGATCGCCTACGCCAACGCCGTGCAGAATGTCACCTATCAGGTTCGCATCGCGCTCCGCGAAATCAGCGCCAACTTTCAGCTCATCAGGCAAACCAACACCCAGCAGATGGCATCGGCGGAGAACCTGCGCGCTCTCCTGGTGCTGGAGCAAACGCTGGCATCGCTCACCCCCGAGTTCCTATTCCTGAAGTTTCAGAGGCAAGACCGGTTGGCTCTCGCGCACCTCGATCAGGTGAGCGCATTGATCGACTACAACAAGTCGATCGCGGCACTGGATGCCGCCATGGGCACAGGACTCGAGCGTTCGCACATCGAGCTGTCGGTTGATCCGGTACCGAGCGTGCGTTGACGAGTGACTAGAATCGCCAAGCGCATCGATCACTACTCTCATGGCAACAATTGTTCCATACACACATGAGTGGATTGTCAAAGCCGCCAGCGCTCTCGGCGGCGGCGAAGTCGTAGCCTTTGCGACCGAGACGGTGTACGGGCTCGGTGCCGACTCCTTCAATCCCACCGCTATCGAGCGGGTTTACGCTCTCAAGGAACGCCCGTGGAATAATCCGCTGATCGCGCATGTGCTCGACTCTCTGAGTGCCAAGTCAGTTACGGAAGGATGGTCACAGCGCTGCGATCGGCTTGCCAGTCGCTTCTGGCCGGGTCCACTCACGCTCATTCTTCAGCGCGGCCGGCGCGTTCCCGTGGAAGCGGCAGGTGGATTGGCGACCATCGCAGTCCGCTCTCCCAAGCATCCTCTGGCTCGAAGTTTGCTTTATGCCAGTGGCAGTCCCATCAGTGCTCCTAGCGCCAATCGGAGCGGGCGCATCTCCCCAACAACCGCGCAGCATGTGGCGGCGGACTATCCCGATCAACCAGATCTGATTGTGCTTGATGGAGGTCCGTGCACGCTCGGCATCGAGTCGACCGTACTCGATCTCACTGACCGAAAGCCGGTGGTAAGAAGGCTGGGCGGAGTCGGGATGGAGGCAATCGAACGCCTCATTGGCGCGGTTGAGGTGGAGACATCTATTGAGCAGGGAGTTTCGCCCGGGTCCTCGGCGCGGCACTATGCGCCTACCACGCCCTCGAGGCTGGTTCCGGCAGCGGAACTTGCCGCGGCTCTTGCAAGTGCTTCGGCTCCCGCTGCAGTCGTTTGTTTTGAGGACACACCGGTGTCTGAACCGCATTTGGCGATTCGTCTGCCCCGTATCGCGGAGGAGTACGCCCGCGGTCTCTACGGCGCACTCCGAACTGCGGACTCAGCTGGTAGATCGTTGATTCTCGTTGAGGAACCAGTCGAGCGCGTAGGCCTGTGGGCTGCGGTGCACGATCGACTTCGCCGCGCCACTGCGTGAGGCCAAGGCTCATTCCGGCATGGGAATGTGTACACCGCGCTCTGAGGCGCAGCGCCGAGCCGATTCGTATCCGGCATCAGCGTGCCGCATCACGCCGATGGCGGGATCGTTGGTGAGCACCCGTGTCAGCCGCTTGGCCGCCTCGGGAGTGCCATCGGCCACGATCACCTGTCCGGCGTGCTGGCTGAATCCGATGCCGACACCGCCGCCGTGATGGAAACTTGACCAACTGGCACCACTGGCGATGGAAGCACCAAAGTTGAGCAGAGCCCAATCGCTGATGGCATCGCTGCCATCGAGCATGCCCTCGGTTTCACGGTTCGGACTGGCGACGCTGCCACAGTCGAGGTGGTCGCGCCCTATGACAATTGGTGCTTTGACCACACCGGAGGCAACCAACTCGTTGAACTTGAGACCGGCGAGATGTCTCTCTCCCATTCCCAGCCAGCAGATGCGCGCGGGCAGTCCCTGAAACGCCACTCGCTTCTGCGCCATGCGAATCCAGCGGTTTAGCGAGGCATCCTGGGGAAACAGCGCCAGCAATGCCTCGTCCGTAGCGGCGATGTCGGCGGGCTCTCCCGAGAGCGCAACCCAGCGGAACGGCCCGCGCCCCTGACAGAACTGGGGTCGAATGAAGGCCGGGACAAATCCAGGGAAAGCGAAAGCATCGAGCACCCCAGCTTCGAGGGCGCGCTGCCTGATGTTGTTTCCGTAGTCAAACACCCGAGCGCCTGCGGACTGAAAGTGCACCATGAGTCGCACGTGAGCCGCCATGCTGGCGGTGCTCATCCGCAAATATTGCTCAGGATCGGCAGCGCGCATGGTGTCGGCATCCGCGCGCGAGATTCCGTGGGGGTAATAGCCATGCAGGGGATCGTGGGCGCTGGTCTGATCAGTGAGAGTCTGCATGGTGATGCCGCGCGACTTGAGCCGCTGCAGGAGCTCAACCGCATTGGCAATCACGCCGACAGAGATGGCTTCGCCCCGCCGCGCCAGCAAGACTGCCCGATCGATCCCCGCATCCAAGTCCTCATGAACCTCATCGAGGTACCGATCGTGCACTCGCTTGCGCAGCCTCTCCTCGCAGACATCCGCAATGAGAGCCGTTCCATCATTCATGGTGATCGCCAGAGGTTGAGCTCCGCCCATTCCTCCGCAACCGGCGGTCACATTCAGTGTGCCCCGCAGCGAGCCGCCAAAGTGCTGCCGAGCGCACTCGGCATAGGTCTCGTAGGTTCCCTGCAGGATTCCCTGCGTTCCGATATAGATCCAAGACCCCGCCGTCATCTGGCCGAACATGATGAGACCCTTGGCGGCAAGATCGTCGAAGTGAGACTGGGTGGCCCAGTGCGGCACCAGATTGCTGTTGGCGATGATCACTCGCGGCGCATCGGCGTGGGTGCGGATCACTCCTACTGGCTTGCCGCTCTGCACCAGCAGAGTCTCATCGGCCCCGAGGGAGAGAAGGCTGGCAATGATCGCGTCATAGGCGGCCCATGTGCGAGCGGCCTGACCACGACCTCCATACACAACTAGATCATCGGGGCGCTCTGCCACCTCAGGATCGAGATTGTTCATGAGCATGCGCATGGCCGCTTCGGCAGCCCAGGTCTTGCAAGTTAGGTTTGTGCCCCGAGGCGCCCGTACGGGACGAGCCGCCGAAACTGTTGTCATTGGCGCTGGGCTCACGGGGCGAATCTACCTTCACGAATCGCGCGTGCAATCGCGGCAATGTCAGGAGACGGTGATCGATCTGTCTGCAGCGGCGGAACCACGCTGCGCACTACCGCAAGGGCTCGCTCAACGCCTGCCCCACTTCGCAAAGGACGATGGTGCTCCAGCGCCTGCGCCATGCAGAGCAGTTCGATGGCCACGACCTGGTGGGCAAGATCCAAAGAACTCATCGCGTGTAGGGCACTTGTGGCGCCGAAGGAGTTGTAGTCCTCGATGCCGGCGCTCGTTGAGATGTTGCCGACGCTGGCAGGATGGGCCAGAACCTGCATCTCATTGCAACAAGCGGCGGCGGTGTACTGAACAATCATGAGACCGCACATCAAGCCCGGACTCGGAGAGAGCTGAGCGTTCAGACGCGACTCGAGATCAAACCCTGACAGCACCCAGAAAGTGCGTCGCTCGGCGACACCCGCGATGTGGCAGAGCGCGATCTTCACCGTGTCTAGTGCGATGGCGAGCGGCATGCCGTGGAAGTTCGCGCCCGAGAGCACGGCAACCGGCTCCTTGTCGGCGAATACCAGGGGGTTGTCGGTGACGGCGCCAAGTTCTCGCTCGATGATGCCCCGGGCAAACTCAATGGCGTCGAACGCGGCTCCCAGAATTTGGGGCGCGGCTCGCAAGCAGTACGGGTCCTGAACTCGCGGATCATCAACACGGTGGCTGGGAATAATCTGCGACCCTCGCAGCAACTCGCGCATTCTTCCCGCTACTCGGCTCTGGCCCGGCTGCCCTCTTAGGTCGTGGATGCGCTGGTCGAGCGGCGCATCGCTGGCGCGCGCTCCATCCACCGCCATGCTGGCGGCGGCGAGAGCGGCATCGAACAGGTGCTCGCAATCATGCATGAGCAGAGCGCCGCAACCCGACATCAGATGCGTGCCGTTGATGAGACTCAGCCCTTCCTTCGCTTCGAGTGACAGCGGTTGAATGCGAGCGGCCGCCAGGGCATCCGCTGCCTTCACAACTGCTCCCGCCACTCGGACTTCGCCCTCGCCTATCAGAGCGAGCGCCACATGAGCCAGCGGCGCCAGATCGCCCGATGCTCCGACCGATCCGCGGCTAGGCACGAGGGGAGTGATGCCCGCATTCAGCAGACCGATGATCGTCTGCGGCAGTTGGGGCCTCGCGCCCGAGTGTCCCCGCGCCAGACTCGCAGCCAGCACCAACATCATGGCGCGTACCACATCGTCTCGCAGGGGATCGCCCACACCAGCCGCATGCGATCGCACCAGATTGAGTTGAATCTCCCTCAGTTGTGAGTCGCCGATTCGCTCCCGCGAGAAGGAGCCGAATCCCGTGTTGATCCCATATAGAGCCTCGCCGCCGGCGAGCCTTCGCTGCAGCGCCCCGCGGGAAGCGAGCATCCCGGCGGCGGCCCTCTGGCTGAGGGATACTTGGGCGCCAGACCTTGCCACTGCCGTCACCTGGGAGATAGAGAGGGGTGAACCATTCAGTTCAACAGGCTCACGGTGGAGAGTTGCCACGGGGTAAAGATACCCGCGAGGCTGAGGAGATGATGCCGTTCATCCTCAGACCGCGAGCCGGCGCCGCTTGTGTTGGAGTGCCGCGCTTGCGCCGGGGTGCGCTTGGGAGTATTCCACAAGCACGATGAGCGCTGGAACCATTCGCATGATTGTCCTCAGTCTCGCTCTCGGGCTCTCCGTGGTGATGGGAATCGCCGCGGCGAACTTCACCGGCGATCTCCGAGGCGTGCCGGCATCGGCCACGAGCCTGGCGGCCTCTCCACTCATCGCTGCGGCTGCTCAGGCCGTGCTTCTGGCGGCAGCGATCGCGCTTGCATGCTTGGTGGGACGAATGCTCAACGCCGTAGTGGGTATGTTCGTTCTGGGATGCGTCCTCGGGGTGCTCGACATGCGTAGCGGATCCATCATGCAAGCCGCGTTCGATGGCGGGTCTCTTTCGCGACTCTGGCCCGAAACACTGGGATGGAGCGTTGCGGTTCTTGGCGCGGCTGTTTGTGTATTCAAATACGCCGGAGCGCTTCCCGACGAGTCGGGCGAGTCGGCGCGGCGGGGAGTGTTCGAGGTCATGTTCGAGTCAGCTGCGGTTCGATCAATGGCGGCGACGGTTGCGGCACCCTTGCTGATATGGTTTGTAGTGCGCACCGACATGAAGGGACAGGCGATCGGAGCCGTAGTAGTTGGCAGTATGGCGGCTGGGTTGCTGGCACGGGTGGCGGCCCCGGATGGTCGGCCCATCCTCATATATGGAGCAGTTCCCTTGGCGATCGGTCTAGCGCAAGCGATCTTTGCTTCCGGTGCGGGCACCGACATCGCCAAGGCCATCGCCAGCGGCAGTCTCACGCCCGTGAGTTTCCTGATGCCGCTCGATGTGGCAGCTGGATCGTGCGTAGGTGTTTCTCTGGGCATTGGCTGGGCGCGTTCCTTTGTGAAGCAGCGCCCGCATGAAGCGTTGCTGCGAGCGTGACACACCCCATGCGACTTGCTGTAACTGGAACCATCGGTATCGACACCGTGTACACGCCTCGCGACCGACGCGAGGGTGCCCCAGGTGGCAGCGCTGCATATTTCTCGGCCGCCGCAAGTTTCATGGCGCCCGTAAGACTGGTGGCGGTCGTTGGTGATGATTGGCCCGCAGAGCATCGCGCAGCCCTTGCCGGATTTGCGGGAGTGGATCTGGCCGGTCTCGAGGTTCGGCCGGGGGCGCGCACCTTCGCATGGGGCGGCAAGTATGCCGATGATCCCAATGTCCGCGAGACGATGTTCACTCAGGTTGGCGTGCTCGAGGAGCGGCCGCCGGTGGTTCCCCACGATTTCCGCGACAGCGAACTGGTGTTCTTGGCCAATACGCACCCAGCGGTGCAGCTCGGCTTCATCGACCAGTTCCCCTCGAGAAAACTGGTGGTGGCAGACACCATGAATCTTTGGATTCAGACGGCTCATAGTGAGTTGATGGATTTGCTCAAGCGAGTGGATGGCGTGATCCTGAACGACTCAGAAGCAGCCATGATCACTGGAAGCAAGAATCCCGTCACCGCAGGGCGAGGCATCCTCGAGCATGGGCCATCATTCGCGATAGTGAAAAAGGGTGAGCACGGCGCCGTGCTCATTCATCGCGATGGACTCGCAGTGATTCCCGCGTTCCCCGCCGATGAGTCGCAGGTGATCGATCCCACCGGAGCCGGTGACGCATTTGCCGGCGGAGTGATGGGCGCGCTGGCGAAGTCTGGGCGCACCGACATGGCAGCGGTTCAGGATGGGATGGCCTGGGGAACAGTCTTGGCGAGTTTCACCATCGAGGCATTCGGCCTTGAGCGGTTGCAGGCTCTGCAAAAGTCTGAGTTGCTGCAGCGCCACGCTCGCATGCGAGACATCGCGAGGTTTGGTTGATGCGCAACTGGTCAGGCGCGTTGCTAGTAACCGCGTCACTGGCAAGCGCGTCGCTAGCGATCGCGCCGCTAGCAAGCGCGATGCTGGAAAGCGCGGCATTCATCGAACCGCAAGGTGGCCGTGCCTGGCGCGAGGCGACCTCAGCCGGGGTTGTCAATGAGGTGCGATTCGATGAAGCATCCGGCTTTGTCTACTCCCGCGTGGGAGAACAGTGGAAACGAACATCCTTCGCTTCCGGCATCTCGGAGTCAGTCGAAGCAGAGGTTGTTCCCGCGCCGACTCCGGCGGTATCCAAGCCTGGCAGAGCTGCTCCACCGGCGCGCGGTCGGCAGCGGAGCAAGGAAGTCTCGCCGGATGGCATCTGGACCGCCGTCAGCGAAGATGGAAACATTCGCCTCGAGAGGGAGGGTGCCTCGCCGCGCGCGGTAACTACCGAGGGCAAAGGCGCGGTCAAGTTCGGCACTGGCAGTTGGGTTTACGGCGAGGAGTTGGATCAGAACACCGCCATGTGGTGGAGCCCCGACTCCCGCACGCTCGCTTTCTACGGCTTTGATGAGACCGCCGTTCCTCCTTATTACATGCTGTCAGGCAATACCAAGCTCCGCACGACCATTGAGAGCGAGAGGTATCCCAAGCCGGGCGATCCCAACCCGAAGGTGAGGTTGCTTGCCTATGACATTGAGAGCCAGGCCACGCGCGAGATCGCCGTGGGTGACATGGAGTATGTCTACAACATCCGCTTTTCGCCCAACGGCAACGAGATCCTCTTCAATCGCACCAATCGTTGGCAGAATCAACTCGAACTGTGTGCGTGGGATCTGAAGTCGGGCGTTACAAGGGTCGTCCTCACCGAGACGCAGCCGTGCTGGCAGGAAAACAGCCCGCAGATGCGCATTCTCGCGGATGGTCGCAGGTTCATCTGGGGCAGTGAACGAACGGGATTCCGTCAGTACGAACTACGCTCTCTTGACTCACCCGAAGTAGTCACACTGACACGGGGAGAGTTCCCCTGCAACCAAATCACTGAGATCAACGAGGCGCTGGGGCAGATGTGGTTCAGCGCCAACTCGGGCGCGATGCCACTCAATGCCCAGTATCACCGCGCGGGGCTTGATGGAACTGGGCAGATTTGCCTCACTCCTGCCAATCGATTTCACTCTCGCTTCAACGGCTCTCCCTCGGGTGCTTACTTCATCTGCTCCGATGAAACGACTGATGAGCCGCCCACAACCAAGCTTTACCGCGCCGATGGAACAACTGTCGCAGTTCTGGCGCAGGGCGTGACCGATCCATGGACTCCACTCGGTTTGCAGAAGCCGCAACTCATCGTCGCCAAAGCAGCTGACGGAATGACACCGATTCACGCCATCGTCTGGAAACCCAAGTCATTTGATCCCGCCCAGAAGTACCCCATGGTTGTGCATGTTTACGGCGGTCCGCTCTCTACCGCTTTCACCGGAGCCTTCTCCAGCCCCGATGAGAGGTGCGAACGAGGCTTCATCACTATGAAGGCGGAGAATCGCGGCACGCAAGGGCGCGGCAAGGCATTCGAGACGGGCGCGTATCTTCAGCTCGGTCAAGCTGACCTCGACGATCAGGCTGCTGCTGCCTCGCAGGTCGCTGCTCAGTGCTCCGTCGATCCCAAGCGCATCGGCATCATCGGCTCGTCATATGGCGGATACATGGCGGCCCTGAGTGTGATGAGGCATCCGCAAGTGTTTTGCGCCGGGGTCGCCGAGAGTGCCGTGACTGACTGGCGCAACTACGACACGATTTATACCGAACGGTTCATGCGCACACCCACTGACAACCCCGAGGGATACAAGCAGGGGAGTTGCGTCGAACTTGCCAACTCTCTCGCGGGCAAGTTGCTTTTGGTTCACGGCATGGGCGATGACAATGTGCATCCAACCAATATGTGGCAGTTGGCTAATCAACTGCAGGGTTTGTCACGGCCCTTCGAGATGATGGTGTTCCCCGAAGCAGGGCACGGAGTATGGGGACCATTCTGCGAGAATCTAGAGTGGGATTTTTTGGCCCGTGAACTTAAGGCAGATCCGGCTAACTAGGAAGCATCTCCGCAAGCGGAGCATCAGAGCGAGCATGCAGTTACCACCAGATAGAAGCAATGTTGGAACCGAGCAGCGGCACCCGCGCGCCCGTGGGTTTGATGAACTTCCCACACTCTCTGCAGTGCAGATGATGGCAGCAGAAACACTCGCCGTTCACACAGCACTGATGACGGCTGCGCCCGCCATCGCTCGATTCATTGATGAGCTTGCCCTGCGCATGGCGCGGGGCGGGCGGCTGATTTACGCCGGAGCGGGGACATCGGGGCGACTCGGGGTTCTCGATGCCAGCGAGTGTCCGCCCACTTTCTGCAGCGATCCCGGCCAAGTGGTGGGGATCATCGCGGGTGGCGACTCGGCACTGCGAAAGTCCAGCGAGGGCATGGAAGATGATCCCGATGGAATCAGCGCCGAGTTGGCGCGCCTCGATGTAGGTGCCGAAGATGCTGTGGTTGCCATCGCCGCTGGTGGCACGACTCCCTATGCCCGTGGCGCATTGCGACTGGCGAAATCGCGCGGTGCGCTGACGGCGCTTCTTGCCCATGCCCAGTGCGAATTGCCGGAGGGATGCGACCACATGCTGCTAGTTGAGACCGGACCCGAGGTGATCGCGGGTTCGACACGCCTCAAGGCGGGTACCGCCTCCAAGACAGTGCTCAACATGATCAGCACCATCGCCTTCAGCAAGCAGGGCAAGGTGTGGGGCGATCTCATGATTGATCTGGCAGCTACCAACGACAAACTGCGAGATCGAGCCTTGCGATTGCTGCAGGTGATTTCGCCGCAGCTCAATCGCGAGGAGGCCGCGCAGGCGTTGGACGCAGCGGGATGGAAACTGAAAACGGCCATAGTGATGCAGAGATGCGCGGTCACGCGTGCTGCAGCGGAGTCAATGATCGCTCGAGCGCGCGGCAACTTGCGAGCGGTCCTTGCGGCGACCTAGAGATTCATCGCGGCAACTCAACAAACTCGGCGCACCTGCAAAAATGAAAAAGCCCCGCTTGCGCGAGGCTTTCTTGCTCAATCACTGATCGAAAGATCAGGCGAGCAGGTTGTTCAGGCTGCGAAGCGCACGCGCGCGAACCTTGCGGCTAGCGGGCTTGGCCTTGAGCATGATTTCCTGACCGGTGAAGGGATTGCGTCCCTTGCGTGCTGGCTGTGCTGGCTTGTTCACTGTCTTCAGCTTGATGAAGCCGAGGAAGTTGAACTCGCCGCAACCCTTCTTGCCCAAATCAGCGGCAATGAGGGAGGAGAGCACATCGAACACAGAAACGACTTGCTTGCGCTTCAGCTCGGTAGCAGTCGAGATCTCGGTAAAGATCTGACCCTTCGTGCGGCGCTTGCTCGTTGCAGTGGCCTTGTAAGTCTTCTTCTTGGTGGCAGTCTTCGACATAGTGGGAGTGTCCTTTCTCCAGATTTCCCGAACAAAACCCCGCGTTTTCGAAAGCGGTTGGGATGAATGTATCTAGTTGTGATTCCGGCTACAAGTCAGGAGCCCCACAAAAACAGCGGTTTTCTGCGGTTTTTCGTAACCATGCCGGGATGGCAGTTTTCATGATTCCGGTGTCCGGGGCCTCCGCGGATCCCCCGAATCACCAACTAGCTCGGACGCGCCACGGCTCGGCCGACACTGAAGTAGGCGAATCCCTCGTTGGCAACCTGCTTGGGGCGGTACAAGTTGCGCCCATCGAAGATCCGCTTGTGCTTCAGCCGCTTGCCAATTTCGGCAAAGTCCGGCGAGCGAAACTGGCTCCACTCGGTGCAAATGATCAGCGCATCAGCGCCCTCCAGCGCCTCATACATGTCCGTCATCGCTTCCACCCTCGGCATCTCCTTGCGGAGGTGTTCGATGGCGACCGGGTCGTAGGCCCGGACCCTCGCCCCGGCTGCAAGTGCTTTATCCATGAGGGTTAGGCTCGGTGCCTGACGAATGTCATCGGTCTTGGGCTTGAAGGCAACCCCCCAAAAGGCGAGGGTTTTTCCCCGTAAATCCGCCCCCAGCTCCCCTTGAATCTTCTCCCAGAAGTGGCCGCGCTGATCCTGGTTTACCTCATGAACGGCGGCATTCAGTTTGCAGTCCAGCCCGACTGCCCGGCCCATAGAAACCACCGCCTGCGTATCTTTAGGGAAGCACGAGCCGCCATACCCCAGCCCGGGGTAGAGGAACTGGTTGCCGATCCTCTTGTCGGCGCACATCCCCTCGCGGACTGACGACACATCGGCGCCGTACCTCTCGCACAGGTTTGCCATCTCGTTGATGAAGGAAATCTTGCAAGCCAGCATGGCGTTGCTGGCGTACTTCACCATCTCGGCGCTGCGGACATCCATCAGGTAGATGGGATTGCCCTGGCGGACGAACGGCTCATACAGCGCCCGCATCAGTTCGGCTGATCCATCATCCTCGACCCCGACAACCACGCGGTCGGGCTTGAGGAAGTCGGTAACCGCATCGCCCTCCTTGAGGAACTCTGGATTGTCCGCGATGTAGAAGGGGATCTTCGTCTTGGAGCGGATCAGGTCCCTCACCTTGTGGCTGGTCCCCACGGGAACCGTGCTCTTCACCACGACAGTCTTGGGGTGCGCAGCGTCATTGATGCGCTCGAGTTCAGCGGCAATGTCATCCGCCACGGCGAGAACAAAGCGCAGATCGGCGCTGCCATCGGTGTCACTGGGAGTTCCAACGCAGATGAATATCGCCTGGGCGTGCCTGTATGCCGAGGCCTTATCTGTAGTGAACTTCAGGCGCCCCTCCGCCTCGTTGCGGCGCAGAATCTCACCGAGCCCGGGCTCATAGATGGGGCACTCGCCCCGCTTCAGCGCCTCAATCTTGCCTGCATCGACATCGAGGCACACCACATGATTGCCCGTTTCGGCAAAGCACGCCCCAGTTACGAGTCCGACATACCCAGTGCCAACCATTGTCAGGTTCATTCAGGAATCTCCAAGGGGAGGGAAGTCTATAGGGCATATCGCGACTGCGCGGCGATCAGTCCTGCTCCATCTTGAGCAGCCACGCCTTCATCTTGAGCAACTTGCAGTTGGGTGACCGCGCTCCCGCGAATCCGCCGAGCGAGCCATCACTCGCAACGATGCGGTGGCAGGGGATTGCCACGGGCCAGGGATTGCGCCTCATCGCCTGTCCCGCTGCTCGGGCGCAAACACGAGCCTGGGCAGGGTCTCGCCCGAGGGCTCGCAGGGCGCGCTCAGCAAGCCACAGATATGACCGAGTCTGGCCGCGCGGAGTTGTCTTGGCGGCGCGCCAACACGCCTGCTGAAATGGCGTGCCCGCGGGCATCGGCGTGCGTTTGATGCGACCTCCATCCGCCAGCGCGCGCTTGACGGCGCTGACGATTTCCGGCGTGGGCAACCGGATGACGAGAGCACCATAAGGCGTAGAGATGGAGGTAGAACTGGTCATTGGCGGTGTCATCTTCGTGCACTCTAACGGTTCAGCGCTGCGGCGAAGCCAAGCCTCGGGCACCAGAGCGTCGCCCATGGTTACCATTGGAGAAATGAGTTCCGCAGCACCTGTTTCGACAACCGGATCCGGCGCTCCCGCGCGCGTTCCTACGACTCTGGACAGCATTTCTCTAGAGATGCTGGAGCTCGTTGGCAGACAGGATCCCGAGATCGCCGCCGTCCTTGCCGGAGAAGCAGAGCGGCAGGAGAGCACGCTGGAACTCATCGCCAGCGAGAACCATGTGAGCCCAGCCGTCATGCACGCGATGGGATCATGGATGACGAACAAGTACGCCGAGGGATATCCGGGGAAGCGTTACTACGGCGGGTGCGCCTGGCACGATCAGGCGGAGAACCTAGCGCGCGACCGTGCCAAGCAGCTCTTTGGTTGTGGTTTCGCCAATGTGCAGCCGCACTGCGGAGCCAACGCCAACATTGCCGCGTTCATGGCCCTGTTGAACCCAGGTGACACGGTGTTGAGTCTGCCCATCAAGAGCGGGGGGCATCTTTCCCACGGACTCAAGGTGAACTTCAGCGGCATCTTCTACAAGATCGCCGAGTACAACCTCGACCCCAATACCGAAATGCTCGACTACGACGCCATCGAGCGGATCGCTCTGGAAGTCAAGCCCAAGGTTCTGCTGTGCGGCTACTCCGCCTACTCGCGCACCATCGACTTCGCTAGGTTTCGCGCCATCGCAGATAAGTGCGGCGCCAGACTCATGGCAGACATCGCGCATATCGCCGGTCTCTGCGCCACGGGCGTGCATCCATCACCGTTCCCGCATGCTCATGTCGTGACCACCACCACACACAAGACGCTGCGGGGGCCGCGCGGCGGGATGATCCTCACTAACGATGCCGAACTGGCAACACTGATTGATCGCAGAGTGTTCCCCGGAAGTCAGGGCGGTCCGCTGATGCACATCATTGCCGCCAAGGCCATCGCCTTTGGCGAGGCGCTGCGACCTTCTTTCAAGGTGTACTCGGAGCAGGTTGTCCGCAACGCGCGGGCGTTGGCCGAGGCGCTGGTGGCGCGCAAGTATCGGCTCTGCTCCGGAGGCACCGACAATCATCTCATGCTCGTTGATCTACGAACGCGAGACGCAGAACTGACGGGCGCGGATGCGGAGAAGTGGCTGGAGAGGGCGGGCATCATCTGCAACAAGAATGGCATTCCCAACGATCCGCGGCCGCCGGTGCAGACCAGCGGCTTGCGGCTAGGAACGCCGGCTCTCACGACTCGCGGATTGGGCGAGAAGGACATGGACACGGTGGCGCAGTGGCTAGATCGCGTCATGGGCGCGCGCGGTGAAGAGGCGGAGTGTGCCAAGGTGCGCGAGGAAGTTCGGGCCTTTTGCGCCCGCTTCCCACTGCCGCACTGAAGCGCGCGCTGTTGCCGCGCTCCTCACTTCCGCACTAGGCCGCGAATTGATGACTTGCTAGGCGCGCGACTGGTAAGAGCCATCGACCGTGGCAATGCGAATCAGTTCACCGTTGGCGATGAAGGGCGGCACGCGCGTCTTGAGACCGGTCTCGCAGGTCGCATCCTTCAACTGGTTAGTAGCGGTCGCTCCCTTGATGCCAGGCGCAGTCTCGGTGATCTTCAGCTCAACGACATTGGGCAGCTCGACGGTCAACGCCCTGCCATCGCACCAGAGCACAACCAGTTCCGTGTTGGGCTTTATATAGAGCGGCAGGTCTCCTACGATCTCGGCTGAAAGTTCCGACTGTTCGAAACTCTGCTGATCCATGAAGATGAACTTCTTGCCATCGGCATAGAGATAGTCCATCACCCGGCGGTCGAGTTCAACACCCTCCACCGTCTCGCCCGAGCGCAGGCGCTTCTCGATGATGGTGCCCTTTTCGAGGTCCTTGATCTTGACCTGAACGAAGGCGCGGAGGTTGCCCGGTGTCACATGGGCGTAGTGCATGATGAGCCAGAGCTTGCCATCCATCTTCATGGCCATTCCTGGGCGTAGTTCGTTGGAGTTCATAGTGAGTTATTGGGGAGCGGGAGTCTATCGGCAAGCGCGGTAAACAAAACCCCCAGGCACAAGGCCTGGGGGCGGAGGGAGGGAAAAGGGCTTAGTAGGACCAACCGGCAAAGGTGATTCAACTTCTCTCTCCGCTTTTCGGAGACCTTTGTGTTGGTGCCGCGAACCCAGCGAGGTTCGAGCAAAGTGAATGTACCCCGTGAATCAGAGTTGCAAAGTGAAACTACAACTTTTTTTGAGTCGGGTGTCACCGGTGCGGCCAAGGCGGTTTGGACCAGGAGATAAGTATAAGCTGGACAAGGCTTTATCCCGATGCAATGGCATTTTTGGCCATCGGAGAACCACCGCGCCCGCTGCCCTAGACTGCCTCACCCCACCATGATGATCCTCGCCAATGCCATTGCCATTGTCAGTTCCGCCCTGATGCTCCTGCAGGCACCCGCTACTCCGCCTGCAGACACATCCCAAGGCACCCCCGCGGCCGACACCCAGCCACTGCGGGAGATCAAGCCGGGGCCGCTCCAGCTGCTGGCTGATCCGCCAGCTCTCGACATGGGTTTCCTCCTCCCCAATACCAACGGACGCGGGGTGATCAACTTTAAGAACATCGGCAGCGAGCCGCTGAGGATCACCTCGGCGACTGCCACCTGCAAGTGCACCACTCTCAGCACCCTCGCGGGCACACTGCTCGCGCCCGATCAGAGTGTCGCTCTGGAAGTCGAGCTCGCGGGCGCTCCGGCACTTGGGGCTCGCACATCGTCGATCAAGGTCATCGTCGAGGGTTACGCGCGCATCCTCGAAGTGCCCGTTCGCGCTGAAGTCGCCATGATGGTTCGCACCGTGCCGCCCTACATCAATGCCGTGGCTGGGAAGAATCTTCGCGGGCGCCTAGTCGTCGAGTCGACAGATCGGCTGCCCTTTCGAGTGTGCTCAGTTGATGGCAAGGCACCCAAGTTCCTAGGCTTTGATCCCGCGAGCGAGGAACCCAAGTCGTCCTATCTCCTCGCCTACGACCTCTCCGAGTACGAAGCGGGAAACACGCCGCGGTTCTGGGTGATCACTACTGATCATCCCAGCGCCCCAGTTGTGGATGTGCGAGTCCGCCACGATGAGACTTCATTTATGCCGGTGTTCAAGATGAAGGACTTTCGCATGAATCTCGGCGCAATCGATCAAGGCACCAGCGCCGAGATCACGCTGGAGGCGAACGATCTGGGCGGCCCTTTTCAAGCGGCAACAAGTGCTTCGCGTGATGCCGCCGTTGAGCTGCTCTCCAGCACTGTCGAAGGCAATGTGAGCAAGGCGGTAGTGCGCATCACTCCGCGCGCCGATGCCAGCGGCTTCCTTTACTTCCCCCTGATCCTCGGTGCATCGCGGGGTACGCAGGAGATCGACTGCTTTGGCGTGGTGCGACCGGCGGGCAGCACCGAGTGCGTCACTCAGAACATGGTGCGTACGCCCTCATCAGACAGCTCTGTTGATGCGCCACCGTCGAGGTTGGGTGACCCCGCCGCTGGCCGCCCCAGTGTCAGGCCTCCCGTTCCCGGGCGAACCAAGACATCGGATGCCAAGCCGGCGCCCGGGGGATGATGTCAGTAGATGATGCGGGCGGTCAAGCCGCGGCGATGCGCTCACAGAGCGGCGATGCGCTCAGCGACATCCTTAGCGGCGAGCGCGTCCACAATCACCTGCAAGTTGCCTGCCATCAGTGCCTGCAAGTTGAATGAGTCGGGCAGGCGGGCATCCGCCACAACATTTTCTTTCCAACGATAGGTGCGAATCTTCTCGGCGCGATCACCGGAGCCGATCATGGCCATGCGCTGTTCACTGCGGGCGCGGCGCGCCTCCTGCTGCCGAGCCTCGTACACGCGCGCTCGCAAAAGTCGCCAAGCCTTCTCGCGATTCTGCAGCTGGCTGCGGGTTTCCTGCATGCGTACTTCGATGCCAGTGGGCATATGGATCAGATGCACCGCAGTCGCGACCTTATTGACATTCTGGCCGCCGGGCCCCTGCGCCGTGGTCATCATTTCCTTGACTTCAGCAGTATCAACCTCGGCATCAACGGACTCCGGCTCAGCCAGCACGGCCACGGTCGCGGTCGAAGTGTGCACTCGTCCCTGCGACTCGGTGGCGGGAACGCGCTTCACCTGGTGAGTACCGCCCTCGTAGCCAAGTGCGCTCCACACGCCATCGCCTTCGATCTGAAACACCGCTTGCGTGATGCCGCCGGCATTGCCTGCTTTGAGTTCCATTTCTTCGCAGCGCCAGCGCCGAAGGGCGGCAAAGGCGCGGTACATCGCCACCAGATCGCTGGCCCATAGCGCAGCCTCATCGCCGCCCACGCCGGAGCGCACTTCGAGAATCACGCTGCCCACGCTGCGATCATCGCTCGTTACTAGGTCTGACTGCATGCGCGCGGCAGCCTCGGCGGCGGCGGTGCGCAGCGAGGGAAGTTCCGCTGCGGCGAGTTCGGCAAGTGCGGCGCGTTCGGTGGGGGTACCCGCGCCCGCGCTGCCCGCGCTACCCGCGCTACCCGCGCCCGCGCTGCCCGCGCCCGCAGCACGCACCATCTCCTCGTAATCCGCGATCTCTGAGCGCAACTCGAGGAACCTGCGATATGTCACGACTGTTCCCTCGATCGCCTTGCGCCGAGCGGCGAGGGAGCGCACCCGGCGGTGATCACTCGCAACCGCGATGTCTTCGAGCTGCGTACCGAGCGAGTCATACTCGCTGGCGAGCTCATCGAGCTTGCGAAGAAGGTTCGGGGGAGGGTTGGCCACGGGTTTGTCTCGGACTCGCTGATGAAGTTAGGTCCCCAATCAGCCTTACGCCGACCGGGCAAAGAAAAACCGCGCTCAGGTTGAGCGCGGTGGAATCAGTTAGCGAAACCGCAACTACTTCTTGCCGGCGAGTGCGGCCTTCTCGGCCTTGGCTGCAGCCTTCTTATCGAAGTACGCGCCACCCGCAAACTTGCGCTGGAACCGCTCGACGCGACCAGCGGTGTCCACGAAGATCTTCTGTCCCGTGAAGAAGGGGTGCGATCCTGACCACACCTCAACATGCAGCTCCGGCACGGTCGCGCCGACTGTCATGACGATCTGGCCTCGGTAGAAGACCTTGCAGTCTGAATACCACTTTGGATGAATCTTGTCCTTCATAGCGGTGATCCCTTTAGGGGGACGGAACATTCTAGCGCAGATTCGCCAG
>SIAA01000074.1 GCA_009692045.1 Phycisphaerales bacterium
GGCGCAACCTGAGTCGCCGCAATGAGCAGGAGCGAGGAGAGGATCGTGATTGCGGCGAGGGGAGTCGTTGTATTCATGGTCTCTTACCGAGAAAGCGTGGAGGGGCTCTAGTGGGAAACGCCCAAACTGGGCAATGATTGCGTTACTCAGCTGGCATTGCGAACTCGCTCTACCAACCAATCAAACTCCTGACTCAGTCGGGTCTTGGTTGCATCGTCGATTTCCGGCGCCTTTTGGGCGCGGATGACCGCAGCCAGTGCCATCTGCGCGTCTCGTCTACTCATGCCATTGATCTGTTCATGAGTCAGCACCGGTGCAGTTCCACTACCAGATGAGCCGGCTGGCTGCGATACTTGTGGAGATGGAGGCACCACCGGAGCGCCGGTGGCGGCGCGGCCAGTGGTCGGATCGCCATTTGCCTGCGGATTTAATACGGCCTTGATGCCATCCACACTGTTCTTGAGCGAGGTCTCCGCAAGTTTCGCCAAATCCGTCTTGGTCCAGATCGCGACGCTGTACTCGCCGCCGCCGAATCCCAGTCGAACGGAATATGGCGGCTCGATGCCGATTACCCGCACGCCTCCCGACGCTTGCGACACAGCAATCGTGCCGCCGGTGGCAAAAATCACCTTGTTGCCAAAGAACCCAGTCGGCAGCGGGCCTGAGTATTCGGCAGGGATCGGCGGGGGCGGCGGCGGAGTTGGTGGTTCAGAGTTGCGCGTCACAACAGCCGCTGGCGGGGCTGCACGAATCGGCGCAGGCGGAATGGTGAACACGCTGCGTCCCGTAAATCGCTTGCCGCTGGTCTCGGCCAGCTCGTCATGTTTCAACAGCGCGTCATTGAATCCGCTGCGCGACTCGGTCGCAGTCGAGGTCAGAAGCCCGCGAGACATGAGCCATAGGTCCTCGGAGATGAACACAGTCACGGTGGCTACCGCCAGCACACTCACGATCAGCGGGCCACTGAAGCGCACTCCCGATGGAAGTAGTTCACGAATGCTCATGCCGTCCTCCGCTTCGCTAAGGTGAGCGTATTGCCAATCATGCACCCCTCCGAGCCGAGCGTGAACCGACGACCCATGCTTCGACCGTCATGCGAACCGAGACCTTCTTGGGGGCGTCGAGCCAATCCATGCGAATCGCGCCTATAGCGTCGACGGCGGGATCGTTTTCAATATCAGCGAGAACCATCGCGACATCATCAGGTGCAACCTCGAAGGAAACTTCGCCTAGGACTCGTTCCACGCGTTGTCCCTCTGCTACGGCACCACTCAGTGCGCCTGAAGGCAACCGCGTTGCCGCGCGGGCCTCATAGCTGAAACTGCCGACGCGATGTTTCTTGACAACGTCGTTGATGGCCCGAGCCAAGCCATGAGAGCCCTCAGCCTCGCTGGCTGGCACCTCAAGCAAGCCGTACGAGCGCACCGCGGACTCTATTGACCGCGGCAGGGGCGCACTCTGACTAGTTCCCTCGGCGAGAAGTATCTCGATCTCATCTGATTCCGCATTCCACTCACGTGCCAGGGACCAGCTGTAATCGTCCAGAAAAATGTAGGCCACGATGGCGGTTACTGCTACGGCGGCCCACCGGGCCTGCTTAGGTAGTTCGCGAAATCTCTGCGATAAGTTGCTGCTGCTACTGCTCATGGCTTCTTTGCTCTCTCAAAGAGTTTGTCCCACTCCTCACGGAGCCGCTTCTTTGTGGCATCATCGAGGCCGGGCATCATCCGGGCGGTAGCAATCTTTCCTAGTGCCTCTCGCGCTTCCGTCTGGGTCATGGCAGTGATCTGCTGATCTGTCAGAGGATCAGGGATCACCGTGCCTGGAGTCGCGGTGCTGGGTGTCCGACCACGCCTTGCCACTCCACTGGCGACTACGCCTGAAGTGTCGCGCTGCCCGCTTCGTGTCTCATGGCCCGCAGCGCCATCGTCGATCTCTGCCCCAGCGACTAGCTCAGATGCGGCATCGCCCTCGGCACCGGTCGCCGCGGCGCCGATCGGGGCGGTTGGCGCAGCCGCACCAGCTGTCGATGGATCAGGTCCATAGCGGCGTTCTCGGAGTGTCTTGCGGCCAAAGTCCTGCACTTCCGGATAGTTGGGAACGAGAAGAGGCGAGGCCACCGAGGTTGACATGGTGAACTTGTAGACACCCTTGGCATCGGGCGGGTCCCAGCTCTTTTCAACCCGATCAAACACCTGCGATGCGAGCAACTGCTCCTCCATGTTCAGCAGAGCGTCTGTTCCGCTCATTCCGGCCTGGGGCTTGGCAGAACCACGCAGCGTGATTCGCTCACCGTGCAGCAGCAGGACAGAGCTCAGTTCGATGCCCTCGGGCACATTGGAGGCGATATCGCCAAGCAGTTTGGTCATGGGCCAGGAGATGCGTCCCAGATCCTCATACATGGCAATCTGGCGCTCAGACTTTTCAAGTCGCGTTCGGTAAGCAGTTGGATCCTCAACCTTGCTGCGCAGAAGTTCGAGCCGCAACCATGCGAATGCCGGAGGCGCCACTGCTAACAACAGGACTGCGGCGAGACAGAGTCGGGTGGCGACTTTGCTGTCAGAGAGAGATGAAATCACCGCCGCAACCGCGCCTCGTTTGGTGGCGATTTCCAGTGGCTGTAGTCGGGTCAGAGCCAGCATCGATCCGGTGGCAGCGATTGCGGCACCGGCAGCGATTCCAAATCGGTTCCACCAATCGCTATCGGCAGGAGCACTTGGGAGTGCCGCGGCAGCTTCCGGAAGTGTGAAAAAACCGCTGGAAACCGCCGCAGCCTGCCTCGCTAGATCAGCGGCGATCGATTCTTGGAACTCGCCCAGCAACACGGTTTCGGTAATGGCACGAGTAACGCCGGTCGACCACGGCTCGCTGTCTGTGGCTGATTCATGAACTGTTCGGAACAAGGCTCGCTGCGAATCGATGACGCCCACAGAGAGCGCTCCCTCGGTTTGTGCCAGCGCCAGAGCAGCAACAGTTGCTCCTGTCTTGGCGCGTACGGCGCAGGCAATCGAAGCAGCGGCCACCACCGGAGCCGTGAATGTGCAGTGAGTTCCAGCCTCGATCCCGCTGGGCAGAAGGATTGGTTGACTTGACTCCGGCCACTCCAGCATCAGAGCAACTCGCGTTGAGCCAACTTTGATAGGCAGGAGTGCGGCGGCGGTCCTGTGCCGTGGTGTGCCGCCCAACAAGAAGTTCTCCACTTGAAGGCGCAGCGCCAAATCAATCGATTCGGGGCTGGCATCGGGCAGAGCCACAGTTCGCGCTACCACTCGGCCTTCAGGTAGCACCACGACTGTGCGCGATGCCTGGGCCGTTTGGGAAATCCACAGATTGATAGCACCATCAGAGCTCTCGAACTGTTCACTGGCAACATAGGAAACTCCCCTAGGCTCCTCGCGGATGGCCACGGCCACCCAGCCGCCAGTTGCGGTCGGTGCTATCGCCGCGATGACGGCTGGATCAAGTTGCTGCCGTTGCTGGTGTTTCCTTTTCACTGCTCTCTGTACTCCAAGATCTTCACTGGCAGCTGCGACCGATCCACTACTACGAACATTTCGCACTCAGCACCAGTCGTGGCCGATGTTCCTCGGCTGGTGATCGAATAGACCGAGCTGACCACATCGAAGTGATCAGCGATGCTGGAGAGTATCTGCGGCGTGATGCCCTCCATTCCCAGCAGGTCGATCACGCTGGTCAGGCCTTCGGGACGAGCATCGCGTCGCCCAACAATTGTGTCGACCAGTCTAGGGTTTATGTCAAGGACATTCTCGAGGACCTTGGCTGACACGGTATTGATGTTGGCCCGGCCCGGAAACGGTCTCGAGAGATCATCGAGAGTGCACTCGTTGAAAATCTTGGAGAGCAGGTTGGAGGGCAGGGCACCAGCAGACCCACCTCTGCCGCCACTGGAGCGGCCAGTTCGGCCTGCTGTAGATCCAGCTGCACCGCCTCCGGAAGCCAGCGTCTCAAGCGGGGCTGTAAGGAGTTGACTCAGCTTTGGGGTACCAGACTTGGCCCAAGTGAGAAGTTGTTCCGCTTGAGCTTGCGACAGCCCCGTTCGCTCCGCCACATCCTCGGCGGAGGCTTCTGCCAGTGCTAATCGCGGCTCCCCGCTGGGCGAGAGGGCGCTAGTGCGCGAGTAGGCAGTGAAGTAACCGCTCCAGCCCGGATCGAGGATGCCGTCAGGCTTGTCGTCGGGCCAAGTCAGCGAACCGTCATTCTCCTGCGGATCGAGCCGGTTGTTGAGGTTCCAGTCTTCACCCCGAACATATTCGGGCCAACAGCCGGCCACCAGTTCCATCTCGCCAACGGTGCGGAAGTCGGCATTTCGAGGCTGGTATGTCAGTCCGCGATTGGCGTAGTAGTCGCTCTCCGCTCCCGTTGCCTCAACTTCATCGTTGTCATCACGCCAATCGATCAGAGAGTCGGCAACATCTGGGGACATATCGGGAACATTGAGCAGTTCCGCCTTCGTCACCTTGTTGATGTTCAGTTTGCTGTGTTCATCGAGGGGACCAGCCCAATCGACTCCATCCTGAAAGTGACGAATGTCAAACAGCCCGGTATCGAGCTCGCCTGAAGAATGGCCCTCCATGTCACGGGCCAAGGCCATGGGATCGTCTACTTCCGGACTTTCGGTGTGGTACTCCATGATTGCGAGCATGGTTTCGACTCCAGCGCGCGCGGCCCAGCGGGCTTGAACCCGCCCGAGCGCCTCTGCTCCTAGCGTTGCTTGTCGGTAGGCGAGGATTTGCACAGCCGCGACAACGATGGCGCAGATTGCTACTGACCAAACGACCACCGCCAGGACGGCACCGCGTCGGCCGTTCCTATAGTGAGTGTTCACCCTCCACCTCCGCCCGAAGTTCCGAGTCCGCCCGGCGAACCACCAAATCCGCCCGCGCCTCCGGGACCGCCCGAACCGCCTCGGCCGCTACCACCACCTTGACCACCACGACCACCTTGACCACCACGACCGCCTTGGCCACCCCGACCACCGCGTCCTCCTCCGCCTCCCATTCCACCTCCCATTCCACCTC
>SIAA01000024.1 GCA_009692045.1 Phycisphaerales bacterium
GCCAACGAACTCGGACAGATTCTGGAAGGGATCATGTCGCAGTTCACCCCGGCGGTGGAAGCGACCCACAAGTTCAGAGTTGTAGCCCGAACTGAACTGGGCACCCTGAGCAAGGAGTGGGATCTGGTCGACCAGGCCGGCGCGGTTGACAAGCTCAGCCCGCAGATCGCTAAACCATTCTCGCTCTCCGGTGTGAAGTTTGTAGCGGGAGTGACTATCGACAACTTTCAGGATGTCACCCAGCGCGCCACCGTTGAAGGGCAGTTCGGCAACTCGGCAGCGGAGCGCCGCACCATCACCCTTGGTGGAGTTCTCAAGGTGTTCGAGAGCACTAGCGGCGATCTCCTGCATAGCACTGCTATGAAGGTCTCCCTCTCGGCAACGGATGAAGTCTTGGCAGGCGCCGTCCAAGAGGGCAGGGCCACCAACAGTCTCATTGGCGATGTCACCAGCCAATTCGTTGCCAGCGCCACCAGCCGCCTGGTCGAAGCGCTATACCCCGCCAGAGTTCTGGCCTACACACTTGGGCAGATCACCTTCAATCGAGGGTCGGCCTCCGGTGCGGCTGTTGGCCAGATTTGGGAGGTGTTTGCTGAGGGATCCGAGCTTGTCGATCCAGACTCCGGCGCCTCACTCGGTCGTGAAGAGTTGCATATGGGATGGATGCGCGTCATCAGCGTCGGCGCATCCACCTCGCGTGGTGAGGCCATTGAAGATGTGGGAATCGATAACGGTCTTGTCCTTCGGCCTGTGGCTGGCGGATTGCCGGCATGGATTGATGCCAGCGCGCGGCCACGCGGAAACGGAACGCCTCGCTCGGCTGCAAGCGGCTCTGCCAATGCCGCGGCCCCGTCGCCGACTGTGTCCGCAGCGCCTGCGGCGAGTCCCACTCAAAGCACACCCTCACTAGCCGCTCCTAGCGCCGCATCCGCGAGAGCCCAAGATCGTCCGCTGCGTCTGGCAATCTTCATCAAGGATCGCGCTGACAATGTGCCCGACGAGAGGGTGATGGCGCTGGAGGATCAACTCGCCACATTCTTCACCGCACGCGACTTTCAGGTTCTGCGCCGAGAAGATGTGATGAATGCGGTTGCCGCGTTTGCGGTAGCGGGTGCCAACTCGGGTACTGGCCTTGGCGGGGCGCCCGATGCCGATCAGCTGCTCTCCGACCGCACCTCAGCTCTGCGCCTCGCGGAGAACCTCAGCGCTGACGGACTGCTAATGGCCGCGGTCGACTCCTACGACACTCAGACCTTCGACTACAAGAGTGCGGACTCAGGGCTGGAGACGCGCTCTACCGAGTTCACGCTGCGGGTTACATGGCAGGTGCTCGATGGCGCTACCGGTGCATCGATCAGCGCCGGATCAGCCGCGCCGAGCAAGCGAGTTCGAATCAATCAGCAGGGTGAACTTCCATATCAACCGCTCAACGAGTTGTTGGAAGTGGCGGCGCGCCAGATGGGCGCAGCGGCGCAAACCGCGTTGCGCGGCGATATCGAGCGGCCCATCGCTGCGTCGGCTGGCAGCGTGCCTGTGCAACTCGGAGTGTTCCTTACGGACTTGTACTTGCCCGATGTGGTCCGCACCGCCGATGGAGATTGGAAGGTCACCACGGGCAAAGTGGGAATCGGACCCATGAATGTGACGATCGAACTGGATGGCTTGGCCGTAGGTACTGCCCCCAGCACTCTGGGATTCAGCCCCGGATTGCACCGACTCCGCC
Source organism: Phycisphaerales bacterium (assembly GCA_009692045.1). GTDB lineage: Bacteria > Planctomycetota > Phycisphaerae > Phycisphaerales > SM1A02 > SYPI01. The sequence goes on from SIAA01000024.1 coordinate 1,724, forward strand.
TGACTCGAAGTGGTCTCGAGCCGGTTGAGCAGATGATAAATGTGCGCCCCGGACTGGCCCTCAACATTCCCATGAAAATGACGCCCGAGGGCTACGCGATGTGGAAGGAGCAGACGAAGTTCCTTCAGGACTTGAAGCAAGATGAAGTCATGCAGGAGATCGAGCTGGAGAGAGCGAAGGCGATCGCCGACTTCATCAAGCGATCAAACCTCAACATCAACATTGACACCAGCCAGGTCAAGGCACTCGGTGTCGGCGGCCATGGATTCTGGGGAGGACTGATCGAAAGCAGTATTCCGTGATGGCTGGCCTCCGGGGTGACAACATGTCAGAAAGTATCGGCGTTGAACTCGGCGGCCGCGGCGCGTTTGCGATTGCGGTGGTAGTCGCGCTATTCGCGCTCTCTGGTTGCCAATCTGGCTACCGGGACAACGCCAAGCTGACCACGAACTCTTTGCGCTCGGGAGACTTTGCCCAAGCCCAGTCTCATGCCGGCGACGGCTTGAAGTCATGCAGCGATCGCGACCGGCTGTGTTGCCTGTTGGAGGCGGGACGCACCTCTCAGTTGGCCGGCGACATTGAGTCGAGCATCGCCCTCTATGACCAAGCCGACGCCATCACTCGCCCCTTCCTCTCTGATCAGGCTGAGGCGAAGATCAGTGAGGCGGTAACTACGACCCTAGTGAACCAGACGATGTCCGAGTATCGGGGCACGCCTGCTGAGCGCATCATGCTCAACAGCCTGCAGGCTTTGAATCGGATGAGCATGGGTGACATGGCGGGAGCCCGCGTCGATTTGAATCGATCTCTTGTGTGGCAACAGGTGAGCGCTCACAGATTTGCCGAGGAGATCGATGCGGAGCAGCGGGCGGCATTCGCGGCGGCGAAGGGGCAGAGCATCGACCTCGGCTCGGGATCACGCGATCCGCGCCTCGAGCAGCTGACTGCCAGCGTTCAGGACCTTCATGGTTACGCCTTGTTTGCCAACCCGTTCGCCACCTACCTACGCGCCGTGTTTCTGCTGGCCTCTTCCCGAGACGCAGGAGACATGGAAAACGCGCGCGCCGACCTCAAGCAGGTGATGGGGATGGAGCCATCGATGCAGTCACTTGCCGGGGCGGACTTGTTGACCCTTGATGACAAGCTGCGGGGGGTGAACCCGCCCTACACATGGATTCTCTTTCTCTCTGGACTCGCGCCCTACTACGACGAGTTTCGTCTGGACATCCCCATTCCGGTCGGGAGAGTGAACTATGTGTCCGCGGCGTTTCCCGTGTTGAAGCGTAACGATGCACTTGTCGAGGGGTTCGCCGCCGAGGCGGGCGGGTCCAGCACACAGGCCGCCCTGCTGTCGGATATGGACCGAATCGTTGGTGAGCAGTATCGCCTCAGGCTGCCGGGGATCATCGCGCAGGAGGTCGCGTCGAGTGCCATAAAGGCGGCGGCGGTCTGGGCTTCATCAACCTATGGCAGTGGCAATGACAGCACGGCAGCGGCGATCATTCAAATAGCAGGCATCATCTATCAGGCGACCTCAACCGCGGCTGATCTGCGCGTGTGGCACTCCATGCCCAAGCGCATCTACGCCCTGCGCCTGCCCACACCTGACGATGGCAACATCACGCTCAAGCGCCCCGATGGTTCGGCACTAACTACGGTTTATGTAAAGCCTAGTGAGGGTCACCTGCTTACCATCTCCCTGCCCTCACCTGAGTCGGCAGCGCCCTCCATCATGACCGCGGACTTTCCTCTCTCCAACTGAGAACCATCACCATGAACCGGCTAACAGCGAACTCAACTGATTACCCTTTGCGAACAAAGGTAAGCGCGACTGCAGTTCTGTTCTGCTCGGTCGCCACCACCTCAATGCTGCTGTTGGCCTGTGGATCCACCAACACCACCTATACCCGCACCTCTCCTGCAGACAGCGCTGTCGAGACACGCCTGCAGATGAATGACATTCTTACCCAGGTGTTTCTTCACTGCCGCGAGGTGCGAGAGTTTCGTACGCCCGGCGGCCCTATGGAGGTACAGGTTGATGCTGACAATGATGGATTCAGTCAGCGCAACTTTGCCTACAAGTTCACCTGGCTCGATCCCCAGGGAAATGTGATCGAATCGCCCATGTCTGTGTGGAAGTCAGCCTCAGTCGCCTCGGGCGCCCGCATCACGATCCGCAGCTTGGCACCAACAGATTCTGCCACAGACTTTCGGCTAGAGGTGCGTCGCTCTGATTGACATCAGACGCGACTGACAGAGTCTTGAGCAATCGAACCCCAACATTGAAACCAGAGGTCAACATGTCATCTTCCTTCATAAAGAGTCTTGCTCTCGCAGTCTTCGTCATCGTGCTGGGGGCCTGCCACAACGCCCGGCCCATTGAGACCGGCGGTACCGAGTCGATCACCAGCATCGAGGATGTCGACATGCAGGACATCATGAAAGCATCAAGCGGGATGTTGGAGTCGATGCTCTCGCTTGGAGTTCTCTCGCAGGCGCAGCACAAGCCAGCGCAGGTGATCATCGGTCAAGTGGTCAACGACACCAGCAGCAGGTTTGATGTGGGAGAAATGACATACCGCATGCGTGAGCAACTGGTGAACTCGGGACAGGCTGTAGTTGTCACAACTTGGGGAGCAAATGCCGAGGACCCGACGGCGCAGGCCGAGATGAGACGCAAGGCGATTCTTGCGGGCAAGACCGAGATAGAGGGCGTACAACCCGACTTTTCTCTATCGGGAAAGATCACACAGATGATGCGCCAATCTGGGAACACAAGACAGGGGACATTCACATTTCGCCTCACCCTTACCAACCTCAACACCGGTCTGGAAGCATGGACCAAGACGGTGGACATGACGAAGCAAGGGAACAAAAACTCAGTCGGGTTCTGACCTATCATCGGTAGTTCACAATCCAATCGGTTGGCGAACTATCTATGCACACCATCGCAACACTTCGTGAGTCAGTACGCTCGGCGACAGTAATCGGCGCAGCGCCCTCCGTGTTTCTGACGGGCATTGCTCTGGTGTTCCTGCCGATGGGCGCAAACGCCGCCACGGTCCAAGAGGCGCCGACCGCAACTCCTCAGTCCGCTCCCGCGGCTATCAAGCCTGGCGATTCAACCACCGATGATCCAGCAACACCCAAGATCATCGAGGGCGCGATAAGTGTCTACGACTACTCACCAGAGTCGAAGGCGGGATCTTCCAAACCACTGCGCGAAGTGTTCGAGGAACTCGGCCCCGATGCCATCGAGTGGTACCAGCATGTAATCACGCTTTCGAATCCTTTTTTCGAGGGTCGAGCTCCCGGGACTGTTGGTGCAGAAGATGCAGCCGACTACATCGAGTGGTGGATGAGGCGCATGGACCTGGAGCCGGCGTTCCCGGCACCCGCGCCCGCTGATGCGCGCGCGGATGCGAGCAGCGCTGTTGCTTCAGCCAGCGCGATCCCCGACCAGTCGACATGGGTGAGCTTTCGTCAGCCCTTCGAACTGGCAGGGGCTGGCCCCAAGGTGCAGTCGGCCAGCGTGGGGTTTTCCGGTCGGAATCTCGAGCGCTCCTCGCAGTTTGCGGTACTCGGTAACAGCGGGTCGGGATCAGTCACAGCACCAATCACCTTTGTGGGCTACGCCATCGAGGAGGGCAAGGACGGCTATACCAGCTTTGAGCCAAACTGCGATTTGACCGGGCGAATTGCCATGTTTTTCCGCTATGAGCCCCTCGATGATGCTGGTGCCAGCCAGTGGGCCGACCGCCGCTTCAGCGAATTCGCAGCAATGTCTCCCAAGATGGATGCGCTGCAGGCGCGGGGAGCAGCGGGCGTGATCATGGTTACACCTCCCGATGCCCGCGATGGTCGCAAGAGGCTTGAGTCGACGGCCACGAGTCGATTTGGTGATCGGATGGGAGTGCCCGTTGTACAGATCACTACCGAAGAGGCGGAGGAACTCGTAAAGGCCTGTGATCCGCAACACCGAACCCTTCTCGATCTGCGCAAACTTGCCGACAAGGGCGAGGTCAAGTCCATCAAGCTCGCTGATGATGCCAAGGTTGAACTCAAGGCGGAACTCAGCGGTGGCATGATCGAGACGTGCAATCTCGGCGGCGTAATTCGGGGCAAGGGCTCGCTGGCCAAGGAGTGGGTCATCGTGGGCGGCCACTGGGATCATGTGGGATATGGTGATTACGGCGCGGATCCGCGCAATCGCGGCGAGCTGCATCCCGGTGCCGATGACAACGCTAGTGGCGCATCGGCAGTGTTGGTGCTGGCCAATCGATTGGGCAAACTCTATCGATCTGACTCTGCTCCGGCCGAAGCGCGCTCGATTCTCTTTCTCAACTTTGGCGCCGAGGAGGTCGGCCTCGACGGATCGAAGTTCTGGGTCGAACACCCCACACTCGGAGTTGATCAGATTCACGCCATGGTGAACATGGACATGGTGGGGAGATTGCGAGACGACGATCTCGCCGTGGGAGGCGTGGGTACGGCGGAAGGGTTCCTCGACATTCTGCGTCCAGCATTCACCTCGAGTGGGCTCACGATTCGCGCTGATCCCAGCGGTCGCGGTCCATCAGACCATCAGTCGTTCTACAACGGCGGCATTCCCGTACTGTTCATCTTTACCGGTGTGCACGGCGACTATCACAAGCCAACTGATCGAGGCTATACGGTTGACCCAGCCGGCGCGGCCAAGGTGATTGCATTGGGTGATGAGATAGTGCGCCTGCTGGCAAGCATGCCCGACAAGTTGAAGTTCCAGTCGACTGATGGAGCGCGTACGGCGGGGCGTGGCGGGGCCAAAGTTCGACTCGGTGTGATGCCAGCCTACGGATCCGATGAGAGCGGGGTGCATGTTGAGGCTGTGAGTGCCGAGACCAGCGCCGCCGAAGCGGGAATCAAAGCAGGCGATGTGCTGCTCGGCTGGAACGATGCCGAACTCAATGGCCCCGCCGACATGATGGAGCACTTGCGTGGACACAGTCCCGGCGACAAGGTAAAGATTCGGCTGAGGCGCGGCACAGACGAGATCGTGCTTGAGGTAACCCTCAAGGCAAGTGCTTCCAAGAGTTAGTTCCCGCATGTGTGCCAACCTGTGCACAGGGCGAAACCAAGACTCCTCGGGTGGAGCATTGGTGAGCTGGTGCATGACGCTGTTCACTGTCGGGGCGGCGACACTCGGTGTGTGCTCTGCTGCCTCAGCCTGCCAGAGCGCCGGTACCGCGCTGAATCCGACTCCCTCTATTGCCGCAGCGCCCGAGGGATTGATGCTCTGGGAGAAACAGCCAGCGCGCGCGTGGACTGAAGCGTTCCCCATTGGTAGCGGCAGACTCGGAGCCATGGTCTTTGGTGGTGTCGACAACGAGCGATTGCAACTGAACGAGAAGAGTGTGTGGCAGGGGCGTCCCGATGATCGTGAGTCTCCGATTGGCGCAGCCGAAGTAGCCCGAGCTCGGCAGATGTTCTTCGCTGGTGAAATCACCAAGGCGCAGGAGGTCATGCAGGCGCTGATGGTTCCGGACCTGCCGCGTTCCTATCAGCCACTCGCCGATCTCTGGATCGACCAACCTACGCCCGAGAGGGTTGCCGACTATCGGCGCATTCTCGACCTAGAGACGGCCGTTGCCGCGACTGGTTGGACTGTGGCTGGAGCCGATGTCATAACCCGCACAGTGTTTGCCAGCGAGGCTGACGATGTGATTGTCGTGCGGCTGGAATCAAGTCGCAAGCAGTCAATCAACGCCAGGGTTCGGCTGTCCCGCGAGGCTTCCTGCGAGAGTTGTACTCTTACCTTCAGCGCCAGCGAGATGGATGGATTGTCAAATCGCGCCGGCTTGGCTCTGCGAGGCATGACGGAGCCGGACTCGCCAGCGAACGCGAGCGGCGCTTCGGCGAACCAACCCGGGGTGCGCTTCATCACCCGGGTCGCGGTCGTCGCGGATGACGGCCTAGCGGTTCCCAGCGGCGCGAACTCCGTGGAAATCCGCGCCGCGAGCAGTGCCACGATCATTATTGCTGCCGCTACCGACTTTGGTGGATTCGCCCCGCAGGCGGCGGTGGATGCCGCAATCTCTCAGGCGCTCGCGCGCGAGTACTCCGACCTGCTCGAGCGCCATGTACGCGCTCATCAGAGCCTCTTTGCCAGATTCACCCTTGGTCTGGGCACCACACCAGCGCGGGTTTCTCAGCTGAGCACGAGCGAGCGATTGCGGGCGCCCGCATCGACGCCCCAAGACAACGCACTTACGACTCTCTACACCCAGTTTGCCCGCTACCTACTCATCGCCTGTAGCAGACCTCCAGCCCCGGGTATCCCCAGTGCCGCCAGTGCCGCATGGAAACTCCCCGCGAATCTTCAGGGTCTCTGGTGCGAGCACATGCAGGCGCCCTGGAACGCGGACTATCACACCAACATCAACCTGCAGATGAACTACTGGTGCGCCGAGGCACTGGCGCTTGGGGATTGTGTGGAGCCAATGATTGCCTTCACCGAGCGACTGCGCGACCGCGGGCGAGCAAGCGCTCGGCGCATGTACGGCGCCGATGGATGGGTCGCTCATCACACTTCGGATGCATGGGCATTTGGTGCACCCGTTAGCAACACTCTCTGGGGACTGTGGCCCTACGGCGGCGCTTGGTGCGCCCGTCATGCCTTCGAGCGCTATCAATATGGCGGAGATGTTCACGAGTTGCGCACGCGCGCGTGGCCTCTCCTTCGCGGTGCCAGCGAGTTCTTCCTCGACTATCTGGCGACCGAACCCACTACCGGACTTCTTGTAGCAGGTCCTTCCTCCAGTCCGGAAAACTCCTTCAAGGTTCCCGCCGGTGGGGAGGCCAATGTCGACATGGGATCAGCAATGGGGCAGCAGATAGTCGCTGACCTATTCGATTGCACGATTGTCGCGTCTGAGGAGTTGGACGGTATTGATCCCCAACTCATCGAACGCGTTCACGCCGCGCGGAGCAAGCTTGCCCCCACTCAGATCGGTGAAGATGGACGGGTGCTGGAGTGGTCGCGTCCCTTCGATGAGACGGAACCCGGGCATCGTCACATGAGTCATCTGTACGCGCTGCATCCTGCCGCTCTGTGGACCACCCAAGACACGCCCCGGTTCACAGATGCTGCTAGAAAAACACTCGAGTACCGCTTGCAGCACGGGGGAGGCCACACGGGATGGAGCCGCGCCTGGCTCATCAACCTGTATGCCCGCCTCAAGGATGGGGATGCGGCGCTGTCACACATTCGAGCGCTGCTTGCCAAGAGCACGCTTCCCAATCTGTTTGACAATCATCCCCCCTTTCAGATTGACGGCAACTTTGGCGGCGCTGCGGGAGTCTCGGAAATGTTGCTGCAATCACACCGGCGTGTCCCTGCCAGCGCCACCGCACCGGCCTCGCATGTCATCGAGTTGCTTCCAGCACTTCCGCGCGACTGGAGCGAAGGGAGCGCAACCGGTCTGTGTGCTCGAGGCGGAGTCCAGATTGATATGGAGTGGGCGCGCGGTGCTCCTACCGAGGTGGTGTTCACAACCAGCGGGCGCGAACCACTCTGTTTCGCAGCACCTGCGGGAGCGCAAGTGGCGACGGTGCACCACCTGACCGGGAAGCCGCTCATGTTCGAGCGCGTGACCGAAGCGGAGCAAGGGGCAACTTCAGTTGCCGGTCGCGGCTACTGGCTGGTTCACGTGCCACTCGGCCAGCCCCTCCAAGTGTCGGCAGTATTCGAATCGATTCCCTGAAGTGTGCTCGTGACTGCGATTGTCTTCGCAGCCACCTGGCTTTTCGTATCATTCAGAACTGGAGAAACGAGATGCCAAGCCATCCCCTCGATCCTTCCTCTGGCCGACCGCGATCAGCCGCTGACTCACTCAGCCGCCGTCTCATGCTGCAGCGGTCAGCACTCTCGGTAGGTGGGATCGCGCTCTCCTCCTCAATCGCATCGACGATTGCCGGTTGCGTCGCTGCTGGTGCCGCAGCGCCGATAGCCAACAGCCGCGCCGCGCCCGCAGCAGCGCGAGCCCGCTCGGGGAAACTGGGGAAGTTGCAGATTCTTCAGATCGGCGTAGGCGGCAGCATTGCGCCAGCGGATCGAAGTGAGCTGAGCCACCATCCCGATGTCGAGTTCGCCGGTCTCTGCGATGTTGACGCAACCGCATTGGCGCTGGCCAGCTCCGAGTACCCAGCAGCCTTCACCTGCGTTGATTATCGCGAGGCGTTTGTCAAACACTTGGACAAGTTCGATGCGGTGCTGGTCTGTACGCCGGATCACAACCATGCCGTTCCAATGATGACGGCATTGCGTGCGGGCAAGCATCTTTATGGGCAAAAACCCCTCGTTCAACAGCTTGAAGAGGTGAAGGCGATGCGCAACGCCATTGCCGCAACTCCCGATCTGGTCACCCAGGTGGGCAACCAGCGCATGGGTCCTCATGGTCGCCAGGACGCAGTGGAGATTCTGCGCAGTGGAGTGCTGGGGAAAGCGGTTGCGGCATATGTCTGGGTTGATGGTCCGCCCAATGAGGGCAGTTACTACTTCTACTACGGGGGCTTGAAGGATCCGATTCAGCCGCCCGCAAATATCAACTGGCCGCTCTGGTTGGGTTGCGCCATGGACGCGCCCTGCCGCGAAGGACTGATCGGGCGGACATGGCGCTCATCGTGGGATTACGGAACCGGTCAACTTGGCGATTGGTGCACGCACCTGCTTGACATTCTCTACTACGCCTACGACCTTCCATCTCCCATGGCTGTTCTCTCCGACACGCGCTACCCATCGGACTTTTATCACGCGCAACAAGTGCAGTCAGTGCTCTCCTACTCCGTCAGCGGCGAGAAGTTTGCCCACAGCGTCTATCCGGTGCACTACAGCGACAAGGGCCAGTTCCCCTCGCGGGCCTCTCTCGGCCTGCCCGCTGGAGTGTTCGAGTCAACAGGAACTCTTGCTGTATGCGAGGGCGGAGTGCTCTATGTCACTCCCGGCGGCGACGTTGAGGTGTGGATCGATGGCAAGCCCGTCGATTGGAGGCAACTCCCTGGCGTGCGGCCCACGGCGGAGCGCAATCATTGGCACGCCTGGGTTGATCGCATCATGGGCCGTGACGCATTCGTGCAGACGCCGCTTGCTTACGGAGCCAGTCTCGCGGAGGCAGGTCTGCTGTGCGCCAAGGCCGCGCGATTCCCCGGGCAAGAACTTAGGTGGGACCTGAACTCTCTCACATTCACCAATCACCCCGAGGCGACCAAGACAATCGTGCGCCGTCAATACCGTCCAGGCTTTGAGTTGCCATATGGCAGCGCCTGATCGCCCCTATCAATCCCAGCGAAACACGCCCTTTTTCCAGGCGTAGACATAGGCGATGACGCTGGTTCCCACAAAGAATGCCATGCGTCCAAGGAACCACGCGGCCTCGGTGCTGCCTGGCTCCAGTTGGGTGTAGGTCACGGCCCAGGGATAGAGAAAGATGATCTCGACATCGAACACCAGAAATGTCATGGCGATGATGTAGAAGCGGACATTGAACCGCTTGCGCGTGCTGCCGATGGGATCCATTCCCGACTCGTAAGCGATGCCTTTCGCCACGCCCTCGGCGTGAGGACCGATGAGAGCACTGGCGACGATGTTCACGACCGCGAACCCTACTGCCATCACCAACACTAGGACCACGGGCAGATATGCATCAAGAGGAGTGGCAGCGAGAAACGCGGTCATTTCGCGGGGCATGGTACAACCAATGAGTGGCAACTACCAAGCAGCGAATCGAGTCCCACCCTCCACTACAAGTAGATAGCAAGACCGCTTCAGCGCAACCAATCTGGCGCACGGTCTCCGCTGGTCTCATCGGCAATGTGCTGGAGTGGTACGACTTCTCGGTTTACGGATATCTCTCCGGCCCCATTGGCGCGCAGTTCTTTCCCCACGAAGATCCGCTCGTTGCCCAGATTCTTGTCTTTGCCACCTTCGCCATCGGATTCGTGGCGCGACCCATAGGTGGTCTGGTTCTCGGTCGCTACGGTGATCTGCATGGCCGCCGTGCTCTGCTGACTCTCTCCATTCTCATGATGGCGGGATCAACGCTGCTGATGGCCATGATTCCCAATGCGGCAACAATCGGCATGGCGGCACCTGCTCTCATGATTCTGCTGCGCATCGTGCAAGGGTTTTCGCTGGGTGGAGAGTTCACCGGCAGCATCGTCTACACGACGGAGATGGCGAAGTCGGGTCGGCGCGGGCTCATCTCCAGTTCAACCGCATTCGGAACGAGCCTGGGATTCGTCCTCGGATCAGGCGCGGTTGCTCTGAGCACTTTCGCCATGGGTACAGAGACCCTGCACGACTGGGGATGGCGGGTGCCAATATTGGCGAGCGTCATTCTCGCGGGATTCGGCTGGTGGGTGCGGCGCGATGTCGTTGACACTGCGGAGTCAAAGGTGAGCGCTGAGCGCCGCCCGCCGCTCCTGGGCGCACTATGGAGCGATCGCATCGCCATGCTGCGCCTCTTTGGCATCATCGCGGTCTCCAATGCAGCGCTGTACTTCACCGTAACTGCGCAAGTTGAGGCAGCCAAGGCGCGCATTCCTGACAAGGCGGCACTCATCCAGACTCTTGCCACCGTTGGACTCATGGTTGTTGCATGTTGCAAAGTCGGTGGCGGCTGGCTGAGCGATGTGATGGGTCGGCGCAGAGCCGCCATCCTCGCGACTGTAATGCTGCTCGCAGCACTAGTTCCCGCACATCTGGCCTTTGTTCAAGGAGCACCTGAGATGTTCTTCCTGGGTCTAGTGGTGATGGGAATACCGCTGGCAATGCACCTAGGCATTCAGGGTGCACTCGTGGTGGAGATGTTTCCTGTGGCCAGCCGGGTGATGAGTATGTCACTCTCCTACAGCATCACGCTCGCTGCTGTCGGGGGCACGGCGCCTCTCATGTACAGCTGGCTGGTGACTGACCGGAAGCTTGCGTGGGCACCCGAAATCTGGCTGGCGTTCCTGGGAGTGATCTGCCTGGCGGTGCTCATCCCCATGCGAGACACCACCGACCGGCGCTTGGATGTTTAGCGCGGGCGTGTGACTTTCTGCAACATCAAGTAAGTCGCAAAGGAAACGCCGAATCCTACGAACCAAGCGAAGTCGTAGATTCTGGTCCACATGTGGCTAACGGCGGTTGCGTCGATCACCTTGATGATCACCAGGAAGCCGGGGACGCTGGGAGCGATTCCCAGTACTAGCGCCACGATTGCTGCTGGGTTGAATCCGTGCCAGTAGCGGTACTCGCCCTGCTCACGGTAGAGGTCGATGAGATTCAGCCGGGCGCGTCTCACTAGCCAATAGTCGCAGATGAGGATGCCGCCTATCGGTCCCAGCAGGGCGCTATACCCCACCAGCCACACGAAGATGTATCCGCTTGGATCAGCAATCAACTTCCACGGCATGATGAGGATGCCGATTACGCCCGTGATGATTCCACCAGTGCGAAACGAAATGCGACTGGGCGAGAGATTGGCAAAGTCATTGGCGGGGCCCACGACATTGGCCGCCAGATTGGTCGCGAGGGTGGCGATGCACAGGGCGAACATGGCAATGATGAGGATGGCAGGATTGGTGAACTTGGTCAGCACCTCCACCGGGTCCCAGATCGGCGCGCCGTAGACGATTGCCGTAGCGGATGTGACGGCAACGCCGATGAAGGCGTAGAGAGCCATCGTCATGGGCAGACCGAAAATCTGTCCGAGCGTCTGAGCGCGTTGGGAGTGGGCGTATCTGGAAAAGTCGGGGATGTTCAAGGAAAGTGTTGCCCAGAATCCGATCATCCCTGTCAGAGATGGCACGAAGAACTGCCAGAACTGCCCAGCCTTGGGCTGGCCTTCGGCGAACTGAGATGGTTGCGAGAGGATTGGCCCCCAGCCACCAGCCGCTTGGTATGCCCACGCCAGCAGCAGCAGCCCCAGAGCGATCAGCAGAGGAGCCTTGAACTGCAGGAGCACACGAATCGAGTCGATGCCCCGCACCACCACGAAGATGTTGATGCTCCAGAACAGAAGGAAGCAGGAGAACTGCCCAGCGGTGATCCCCATGAACCTCGCCGCGGTCTCCGCCTCGAGCGAGGGGAAGAACACCGCGGCGATCTTGAAGATCGCCATGCCTCCGATCCAGGTCTGAATACCGAACCAGCCACAGGCGACAATGGCCCGCATCATGGCGGGGATGTTGGCGCCCCGCACCCCGAAGGAAGCGCGGCAAAGCACCGGAAAGGGGATGCCAAACTTGGTTCCGGCGTGAGCGTTGAGAACCATGGGAATCAGCACAATGATGTTGCCGAGGAACACGGTGAGGATCGCCTGCCACCAGTTCATGCCGCCGCCTATCAGCGATGAGGCAATCATGTAAGTGGGCACACACGCGGCCATGGAAATCCACAGGGCGGCCATGCTCCATGTGCCCCACTTGCGATCAGCCAGCGCGACTGGCGCCAGGTCTTTGCTGTAGAGATGCGAGTTCTGCTTGGAGCCAGCAGGGGCGCTCACCGTTTCGGCGATGAGATGGCGAATCTGAGTTTCATCGACCGAGTATTTCTCCATCGCGAATCGGGGCGGCCGGATTCGAACCGACGACTTCCTGCACCCAAAGCAGGCGCTCTAGCCAAGCTGAGCTACGCCCCGTGAGGGGCGCGGATTGTAGCCCCAAGCGGCCGAACCGTCAGCATGGACCCCATGCCGCAAGGAGCAGTCCAAGATCAACTCCGTTGACCGTGCCGTCGCCGTTCACATCAGCGGAACCAGTCCCGCCCCACTGAGAGAGCAGCGCGGCAAGGTCAGCACCATCCACCGATCCGCTGCCGTCGATATCGTTGGGGCACAGCACCGTGCAACTCGTGGTGAGTGTCCCAAGTCCGCCGACATTGGTTGGAGCGCCGACTCTGATGTACCAGACACTTCCCGCCGTCGCCGGCCAAGTGATCGTTGTGGTGTTGCTGGCGCATCCCGTGGTGTTGTCCTTGCAGACCACGACGGTTGTCGCGGTCGGACAGGCCGCCCCGGTGTAGACGGTGAGGCGCGTGTCGAAGGCAGCAGCTCCGCATGTCGAGGCGCTGGCGGTACCAGCGCAGGTGGCGGTGTAGCGGTACCAAACATCGCGGTAGATCAGACTTCCCGCGCCATCGTTGCAGGTAGTTGGCAGCGTCGGTGTGCTCGTTGTTGCTGCCGTTGTGTTGAAGGCAAAGGCACCATTGCCAATGGCGATGGCACCAGAGCAGTTGTCGTTGCTGGGAGCCGGAGTAGTTGCCGTTGAAGTCATGGTGTACTCGTTGCGAGTGTCTGAATAGAGGAACACCCGAAGGTAGTAGGTCGCCGCAGAGCCCGTATTGGTGTAGGCCAATGACTCATTGCTCGCGTTGCCAGCCTGCGATGCAACAACCGTTCCGCCGCACGAGTTGTACAGCTGCATGTCGATGTCACCGTTGTTGTCGTTGAACACCAAGGCAAAAGTCATGGCTGTCGCGGTTGGAATGGAAATGCTGTACCAGTCCTCATCGGTGCTCTTGACAATCAAGCCGATCAGCGCCCCGGTCGTGATGGCCTTGGCAGTAGCGCAGGTGTCGTTCTGCTCCTGGGTGTCATCAGAGCCGGCTGTCAGGAAAGCGGCGAAGTTGCCGCCGGTTGAGAGCACAGCCGAGTCCCATCGGCCATAGCCGTCGTCGAGGCTGGTCTGCGAACAACTGCTGCCACCGCAGGTCAGCACGCCGAACATCTTGTGATCCGAGTCGCGATAAATGCCGGACCCTGAAGAGCCAGGTTCAGTGACACCGTTATTCCAGGACACCACCGACCAGTAGGAGCCTGAGCCGCAGAAGTTGTTGGTCGAGGTCTTGGTACCGAAGGAGATGGCTTGGGCAGCACCGCTAGGGTGATGCAGACAGGTGGAGGCGGTTGATGTCGCAGGGTTGGTGGTGATCCAACCCACCCACCAGGTTGTCGCGGGGATCTCGCCGCGCACCGTGAGCAGAGTGCAATCGCTGGTGGAGTAGCTATCGGTGAGATCAGAGCCAGTCACCGTGGTGCCCGTAGCGTTGGCGCCGCCACAGGTGGAGGCGCGGTTGAAGAACACAAACTGCATACTGTTGGCTTCGGTCTGCGTGCTGACGCAGTGGTTTGCCGTGGAGCAGTAGGGAGTCTGATCGTTGGTCGTCGTCGCCACAAGTTGTCCCGAGCAAAGCGCACCGCCGCCGTACACGAGTTTCACTGTGGCGCTGGATTCATTGGCCCACGCCGTGTAGCAGGCGGGCTGAAGTTCGCATCCGCCCGCGAGCCCGCCATCGGGCGCGGCAAGAGGGAACACATCGCGGTAACCATGGCAGTACTCAATGCCGCCGAAGGGCAGGCGATCCGCGGGGCGATTCCCCGCGTGGAACCACTCGAGTCGAGTGTGGGAGCCCGGTCCGAACAGTCCCCACGCTTCACCGTTGTCGAATGGCCCGATACCAGTGAGTGGTCCGACCTGCCAGTCAGCCATTGAGGGAGTCACCAGAAAAATCGAGTCTCCTTCATCGAGAGCCAGCCCCTTCAGATGCAAGCGCGCGCAATATGCGCCCTCGCTCGCAAGCTGAACTCGCCAGACCCATCCACCGGGGACAGAGAGCCACTGGCCGTCTTGTGTATGAATCTCTGCTGCGCGCGCGATTCCGAATCGATATGGTGCCGGTTGCTGGGTCTGCTCATCCTCGATGAGCAACACATCAACATCGATCGGCCCGAGGACTGCGGTTGGGACGGGAACGAACTCGAGTCCGAATCGCTCCGTGAAGCTCGGCTCCAAAGGCTTGGCAACGCGGTGCGGCATTAGCCCGCCGTGTCCCTCGGCACCAAACTCCTTCTCCTGCGGCGTTGCCTGAACCGGCGAAGTAATCAAGACGAGTGAAACGAGAGTAAAGACGGCGAGGGAACGGCTCTGCATCATGTCAGTATCTCCAGTAGATGATTGTGCCAGTAACGAGAGAGTTTCACACTTGTAATTCCCAGTAATCCGAATCTATGTTAAAGGACTTCAGTGGTGGCAGCCCCCCTGCAACGACTACCTACAGTTGCAATGGGCGGATTTCCTTCAGCCTCCGCAACTGGGGAAATGTCCAAGCGATCGCTGCCACCACGAGCATCGTTCCGATTCCGCCGCTGACCACACTGAACACCGGGCTGAGCAGTTTGGCAACCAGCCCGCTTTCGAATCCTCCCAGTTCATTGGAGCACTCGATGAACATGCTGTTCACCGCGCCAACTCGTCCGCGAAGTTCATTCGGTGTGCGCATTTGCACGAGCACATGTCTGATGACAACGCTGATGTTGTCGACAGCTCCTGACACAGCAAGCGCCAATAGTGACAACCACATCGAAGTGGACAATCCGAAAATGATCATGCAGATGCCGAACGCGGCCACGCTCCAGAGGAGAGCGGCGCCTGCGTGTTGAATGGGTCGGCGTAGTGCGAGGTACACCGCCATCACGAATGCTCCGATGTATGGAGCGGCGCGCAACCATCCCAAGCCCTCTGGTCCGGCGTGAAGAATCTCATCGGCGTAGATAGGAAGCAGGGCGGTGGCGCCGCCAAAGAGCACCGCCAGCAGGTCCAACAGGATCGCTGCGAAAATGGTGCGTTCTCGCATCAAGTGTCTCATGCCACCCAGCATGGTGCGCATGGTCATGGCTCCGGTTGCCCGCGCGGCATTCGAGGGGTGAATCAGAATCATGGAGGCGGCGAGGAGGGCGCAGCCAACAGCAGTACCGGCATAGACCGGCCACTCATTGCCGGTGATGGCGATGAGGTATCCCGCTATGAGTGGTCCGGCAATCGCCGCGGCCTGAAACATCCCCGCGTTGCAGTTGATCGCGTGCGGGAACGCCGGCGCGGGCACGAGTAATGGCAGCAACCCGGCGCGGGCTGGTCCGTTAAAGGCGCGCACACATCCGCTGACAACGAGCAAGGCGTAATAGATCCACAAGTCAGCCTCGACATAACTGGCGATGGCAAAAAGAACGGCAACCAGAGAAAACCCTGATTGAGTCAGCGCCACTATCCATCTTCGATCTCTCACATCCGCCAAGTGTCCGGCGGGCAGAGCCATAAAGACCACGGGCAGCGCGCGAGCCAGTCCGACATATCCCAGCGAGAGCGGGTCGTGGGTGCGATCCCACACTTCCCACAGGATCGCGGTGGTGAGCATCTGCAAGCCGCAACTGCTGCCCAAGAATCCTGCGGCGAACCAGCGGTAGTTGGCATAGCTGAGTGAGTTGGCTGATTCTGCAACTGACAAGCGGGTACAAGGGTACGCGCCCGTTTACGATCTAGCGATGCAGTCCATGGAGGCAGAATCGGCCCGTTTAGTTCTCATCGGATTCGCGGGCACAGAGCCGGATGGGGATTGCCGGAGTCTCATCGCTCGCGGCGTGTGCCAGGCCATTATCTTCGGACGCAACATCACAGATGCAGCGGGGGTGGCGCGAACATGCGCCGACTTGAAGAGTGTCGCCAGTGGCCCCATGGCCATTGCCGTGGACCAAGAGGGCGGTCGCGTCAGCAGATTGACCAAGGGATTCACCACAGTTGGCGAGATGGCAGACATTGGAGCACTCGGCGGCGCTGCTGCCGCGGCCGAAGCCGCGCGCGTGGGCGCTCTGCTTGCCCGCGAGTTGCGCTCGGTGAACATCGATATTGACTTTGCGCCGGTGGTAGATGTTGACAGCAACCCCAATAATCCAGTGATCGGTCGACGCTCATTCGGAGCCGACCCCGCCCGAGTTGCGGATTGCGCGAGGGCATTCATCGAGGCCATGCAGGGGCAGGGCGTAGCCGCATGCGCCAAGCACTTTCCCGGTCACGGGGACACCGAAGTGGATAGTCATCTGGATTTACCTCGCCTTTCCCACGGAATGGAGAGGTTGCGAGAGGTCGAGCTCCCGCCATTTCTGGCGGCGATCAGTGCTGGCGTTGCCAGCATCATGACTGCGCATGTTGTGTTTGAGTCACTTGATCCAGGGGTGCCAGCCACACTGAGCAACAGGGTGGTGCAGGGACTGCTGCGCGATGAGATGAAGTTCCCCGGCGTGATCTACTCAGACTGTCTGGAGATGAGTGCCATCGCCGATCGATACCAGACGGGGCCTGCTGCGGTTGCGGCCATCGCGGCAGGTTGCGACACGGTTCTCGTGTGTCACACGCCCGCGCGCCAGCATGAGGCGATTGACGCCATAGTGCGGGAGGCTGCCAGCAGCGCCGCGTTCAACCGCCGGGTGGCCGAGTCGTCCCGGCGCGTACAGCAGTTGCTCGCCCAATATGCCCGAGCGAAGTAGTAGGCCGCGCTTTGTCCGGCGGTGGGTCGGCTACCTAGCCGGTGTGGACTTGCCACGAGCAGCGACGAAGCGGCGCATCTGCCGCAGCGTTCGCTCTCCGGCATGATGCTCAATGCCCTCAGCATCACGAGCCGCATCGGCCTCGGGGACTCCGAGCAAGCGCAGGAACTCCAGAACAGTAGCGTGGCGCTGGCGGCTGGCTCGGGCAAGGTGCGCCCCTCGCTTGGTTAGTTCTATTGGGCATCGGGGCAGCTTGGTTACCAAGCCCTGACTCGAGAGCCTCCCGACGATCTTGGTGACGGTCACATGGGTAACCCGCATGAAACGGGCAAGGTCTCGCACACGGCACTCTCCCTCGAGCGCCATAATCTCGGCAATCGCCTCGCAGTAGTCCTCAGCTGTTTCATTGCTGTGGTCGCGGCGAACCTTGGTGAACTGGCGAGGGTCGCTTGGTACCGGCGGGCGGGGCATTTTTTACATGATAACCGGCTTGCAGTGGATCGTAGCCTGGGCTACTATGTTGTAGCCATGGCTACCAGACCACCCATCCGTTCCTGGCTCCGAGGCATCGCCTTGTTGCTCGGCCTCTCCTCCATGGCGGCGTCTTTGGTTAGTGCCGCTGATCAAGGAGTAACCGCGGCGGATGGCAGCAAGAGGCAGGCTATTCGCGCAGTTTGCACCACGGCAATGGTGGCAGAGGTTGTTCGTGAGGTTGGCGGTGAAGCGGTGGAAGTCACCCAGTTGATGGGGCAGGGGGTTGACCCGCATCTATATAAGGCAACCGCCTCCGATGTGAAGGCTGTCTCAGGTGCCGACATCGTGTTCATCAGTGGCCTCATGCTCGAGGGTCGCATGGGAGATGTGTTCCTGCGCACGCGAGAGCACGGCGGCACTGTCATCGCACTCTCCGATGGAGTACCTCACCACCTGCTCATGCATCCTCAGGGTGGGCATGGCGAGTCAGATCCTCACATCTGGATGGATCCCAAGGTATGGGGCTGCACCGTGGATGTGGTGCGAGACGCGCTGGCCAGATCCAGACCCGATTTAGCCAGCGCATTCGCTGCCAATGCTGCCAAGTATCGAGCGGAGATTGAGTCATTGATCAGTTCGGTGCAGGGCATAGTGGCATCGATTCCGCAGCAACACCGACTTCTCGTCACGGCGCACGATGCCTTTGGATACTTCGGTCGCGCGTACGGAATCAAAGTCGCGGGATTGCAGGGCATCTCTACCGACAGTGAGAGCGGTCTCGCCGATGTCAAACGACTCGTAGACCGCATCATGAAAAGTGGGATCGGCGCGGTATTCGCGGAGACAAGTGTCCCCGACAAGGGCGTGATGGCGCTGGTCGAAGGCGTGGCCGCGCGCGGTGGTCACATTGTTGTGGGTGAAGCGCTGTTTTCTGACGCGATGGGAGCACCGGGTACGCCCGAGGGAACATACCGAGGCATGATTCTCCACAACGCCCGCGCCATCGCCCGAGGACTGAGCCCGAGTGAAGTCACAAGTGGCAGCAACCCCGCAGTTGGGGCGCAGTAGTTGTCCGGCGATGGTCTGGCACAGGGGGGCGGCGCGGGACGCGCGGGTGCATTGTGTGATGCGGCAATCACCATCCGCGGGATGCGAGTCTCCTATCGCAATCATGAAGTGCTGCAAGGGATCGACTTGGACATTCCCGCTGGCAAGTTGGTAGGCATCGTCGGTCCCAATGGCGCGGGCAAGAGCACTCTCATAAAGGCCTGCTTAGGAATAGTGCCCATGGGAGCCGGATCGGTGCAGATGCTCGGCGGCACCTATGAGCAGCACCGACTCGATGTCGGGTATGTGCCTCAGCGCGAGAGTGTTGACTGGGACTTCCCCGTGAGCGCGTCTGAAGTAGTTGCCATGGGAACCTATGGCCGACTCGGATTGTTTCGCCCCATTGGCAAACAGCAGCGAGCCGAAGCGATGGCCGCTCTCAAGACTGTGGGCTTGGCCGATCTCGCCCATCGCCAGATCGGCCAACTCTCTGGGGGGCAGCAGCAGCGGGTGTTCCTGGCACGGGCGCTGGTGCAGCGAGCCAGCATCTATCTAATGGATGAGCCCATGGCATCAGTAGACGCAACTACCGAAGAGCGCATCCTTGCGGTACTGCACGGGCTTCGCGACTCGGGTTGTACTCCTGTGGTGGTTCACCACGACCTCGGCACCGCCGCACAGTTCTTTGACTGGATCGTCTTGCTAAATCGCACCATCGTTGCAAGCGGGCCGCCTGAAGTTGTCCTGACGCGGGCGAATCTGCACATGGCATACGGTGGACACCTCGCGGCGTTCGCAACCCGTGAGGCAGCTCCCCTGCGGGACCCCGTCTGATCATGGAGGAATCCTTCCTCGATCTGCTGCTGCTTCGAGATTGGAACCTGAGAATGGCGGCGATGTGCACGGCGCTCTTGGGCGCGGCCTGTGGAATGGTGGGCACCCTCATGCTGCTGCGCAAGCGTGCCTTGGCAGCGGATGCCATGAGCCACGCCACTCTCCCCGGGGTGGTCTGTGCATTCCTGATGGCGCCCGCTCTCGGATCGGCCAAGTCTCTCGGCGTCCTGCTCGTGGGCGGAGCCGTAACTGCGATTGGATCGGCACTCTGCATCACCTGGATCCGCCGCTTCCCCCATGTGAAGGAGGACACGGCAACAGGTGTGGTTCTGGGTGGCTTCTTCGGACTTGGGTTAGCACTTCTAGGAGTCGCGCAGTCAATGCCAAGTGGTGCCCAGGCGGGGCTCACCTCCTTCATCTATGGCAAGGCGGCATCGCTCACCCAGCAGGATCTGCGCTGGATCACGGCAGGGGCCCTCGCGAGCTGCATCATCTGTGTGCTTCTCTTCAAAGAGTTGCGACTCTTGTGTTTCGATGAATCATTCGCCGCCAGTATCGGACGCAGAACCAAGCTGCTTGATGCCCTTCTCATGGGCTTGGTCGGAGCCGTCGTTGTAATCGGATTGCAAGCAGTGGGAGCAGTTCTGGTGCTGGCTCTGTTGATACTTCCTGGAGCCGCCGCGCGGCAGATCGGTGGATCGCTGAGCCGGGTGATGTTGATGGCGGCACTCACCGGGGCACTCAGCGGCTGGCTGGGATGCGTGGCAAGTGCGGCTGCGCCGCGTCTCCCCGCAGGGGCCATCATCGTGCTGGTAGCGGCCACGATGTTCGCGTGTATCGCAGTGGTAGCGGGGATGTGTCGGGCGCGGGGACGGCGCACGGTGTTACCGTAATGGATCTCAACTGGGCCATCGATGGCTGGATCATGGTGATCGGTGCTCTATGCGCCTGCGCCTGTGCCGCACCCGGAGTGTTCCTAGTCATTCGCGGGCAGGCGATGCTCGCAGATTCAATCTCGCATGCGGTCCTTCCCGGCATTGCGATCGGTTACCTGTGGTCGGGCACTCGGGAGGGAAGCTGGGTATTCCTCGGAGCTGCGGCGAGCGCTCTGCTAGCGTCCATTTCAATGTCGCTCTTGGAGCGGGTGGCGCGGGTGGAACGGGGAGCATCCATGGGGATCGTTCTCAGCGTGTTCTTCGCCGCTGGGCTGGTGTTGATCGTGCAGGCCGCGGACACGGTCGATCTCGACCCCGGCTGCGTGCTCTACGGTGCAATTGAGCTCGCCCCACTAGACGTTGTCAAGGTTCTGGGCGCGGTTGTGCCGCGCGCGGTGCTTGTCCTTGTGGCGGTCACCCTGCTCAACCTCGGGCTCGTCGCGGTGTGCTTCAAGGAGTTACGAATCGCCGCCTTCGATCCTGCTTTGGGGCGTTCCATGGGTTGTAAGCCGCAGTTGATGGACTTGCTCCTCATGGCGATGACCGCAGTCACCGCAGTTGCCTGCTTTGATTCAATCGGGAGTGTGCTGTTCGTGGCAATGTTGGTGGCTCCAGCAGCGGCCGCCAGAGTGTTGTCCTCATCCATTTGGCCCATGATCGGATTCGCTGCGCTGCTTGGAACTCTCGCTGCCGCCCTCGGACACTTGGCAGCCGTGTCGTTGCCACGCTTGATCTTTGCAGGAGTGCGCGACACTAGCACAGCGGGAATGATGGCACTCACCTGTGCCATCGTCTTTGTTCTCACCCATCTGCTGTTCAGTCGCGCGGGTAGGCGAGCAGCCGCAATGCGTTGAACACAACCAACACGGTGCTACCCTCGTGGCCAATCACTGCCCACTGAAGATTGGTGACTCCAAGAACTCCCAGCGGTATCAGAACCAGCACCACTCCCAGTGAAACGGCCATGTTCTGGGCGATGATGCGCCGCGCTGCCCTACTCAGACCCACAGCCAGAGGCAGTTTCGAAAGATCATCACTCATCAGAGCGACATCAGCCGCTTCCAATGCCACATCGGTACCACTTGCCCCCATCGCGATCCCCACCGTGGCGGCAGCGAGTGCTGGCGCGTCATTCACGCCGTCGCCAACAAAGGCGACCGTGCCGTAAACCTTCAGCAACTTGCGAACTTCGGCGATCTTGTCCTCGGGTGTCAAGTTGGCAAGGACTTCATCGACGCCGACAATCGAGCCGATGTTGCGCGCAACTTGTTCGTTGTCCCCAGTCAGCATGATGGTGCGTTCAACACCCAGCCGACGCAAAGAGTTGAGGTTCTCCGCCGCTGCGTGGCGTGGTTGATCTGCTAGGCCAATCACGCCAATCAGGCGATCGCCGCGAGAGACAATGGCGGTGCTGAGCGCGCGCTCACGCAAAGTGTCGCAGGCGCGCCTCGCCTCGTTGGTGAGCTGAGGAAAGAGCCCGGCGCTGCCGATAGCGACGGGCAGACCATCCGCAACACCAACTAGGCCCCGCCCGGGAATGGCGCGCAGCATCTGGGCTCTTGGCGCAGAGCATCCCTGCTTGGCGGCCGCGGTGACTATCGCTTGCGCCAGTGGATGCAGTGCGCCCTGATCCAGAGAGTGGGCTGTGCGCAGCAGCAGTTGCGATTCGGTGCTCAAGCCGGCAGGGCTGGCACCGGTCGAGTCAGCGCCTGCGGGCGACTCACCGCTGGCGGGAGAGATGCTCTGTGATAACAGCTCCACCGTGTCGCTCGATCCATCTTCATTGAGATTGACGATCGCAACCACTTCAGGTCTGCCTTGAGTCAGGGTCCCAGTCTTGTCGAAGGCCACCGCTCGTACCGTGCCAAGCGCCTCCAAATGTTCGCCGCCCTTGATCAGTACGCCGCACTGGGCGGCGCGTCCGATCCCTGCGATCACGGCACTCGGGGTGGAGAGCGCCAGCGCACAGGGCGATGCGCCTACCAGCACAGCCATGGCACGAAGAAACGCCTCCTCGAACGGCATGCCGGCAAAGGCCATCAATCCGCCGATCACCAGGGGAACGCCCGCCAAGATCACGGGTGAATAGATCCGTGTGAATCTCTCGGTGAATCGCTGGGTGCGCCCGGCGTTGGCCTGAGACTCCGCCACAAGCCGCACCATGCGGGCCATCGTTGTTTCGCTCGCGAGTTTTGTGGTGACGATGATCAGAGCGCCGTCTGTGTTTAGCGTTCCCGCGAACACCTGTGATCCCTTCATCTTGGATACAGGAATGCTCTCTCCAGTAATCGGGCTCTGGTCCACGCTTGACTCTCCCGATGACACCGTGCCATCGACAGCGATGCGCTCTCCAGCTCGGGCGACAACAACATCACCAACCGCGAGCCGATCAACCGCTATCTCTACCTCCTGTGTGCCGCGGATCAGTCGTGCTGTGCGGGGCGCGAGATGCCCCAGTGCTTCGATGGCGCGGCGCGCGCGGCTAGTAGCCAACTCTTCCAGTCCGTGCCCGAGCGAGAACAGCACCAGCAGGAGGGCACCATCGCTGTAGCGACCGATCACGCACGCGCCTATTGCCGCCACCAGCATCAGCAGGTCGACATCAAGAGTGAAGTCGAGGACTTGCCGTAGGGATGCCATCGTCACGCGCCAGCCGCCCACCATGCAGCTGGCGATGTACAGACTCTCAACCATGGGACGAGGCCACGCCCACCAGTGTGATGCGAAGAACCCAATCGTTAGCAGCAGGCCGGCAGCGGCAGCCGAAACCAAGTCTGGGTTTGCGAGCCGCCAACCGAAACGGTCTTGACCCTCACGATCTTGCCCCTCACGATCCTCGAGTGCGCCTTTGCCACCGGAGCCCGAGTGCCGAGGCCGATGGTCGTGGCTACCACTCATTCGAATAAGGGTTTTTTTTGCCAGAGAGAGTGAGGGCGAGGAGCGTCATGCCGGTGGTTGCCAGCAATCCTCCAATAAGGATCGCTGCCGGGTGGGGGAGGATGTTCACGGCCCAAAGCACCACGAGAGCTAAGCCCACGCCCTCGATCGCGGCTGCGATCATCAGTTGTTTGATCCGTAAGGGTTGAGCCATGAAGTATCTCCCTTGTTGATGGCCACGCGTGGTGGCCGACTCACCTCTGGCACGCGCGTTATGGAGTTCGAGTGCGAATGAGTTCTCCCACGATGAAGTCCATTGCTGCGTAGTCATCCTGGGACCACTGGCCGCCTGCGGCTGCCGTCTCCATTCGCTCCGACGCTTCGCTCACCCGTGACTGTAAGTCCTTCATCTCCTTCACCTCGGCCTCGGTTGCCTCTCTGCCCCGCGTCTTCAGGCGCAAGCGCGCTGCTTCAAGCATGACCTCGTGCCGCTCTTCCGCGGCGCGTTGAAAAGAGGCGAACCGCGGACTGGTGGCGAGGCCTGCGATGCGCTGCTGCTCAGGTGAACCACTGCTCCCGCCAGTTGCCGCAGCAGTTCCCGATCCAGCGCTGCTGGTTGCCGTCGCAGTACCCGAGGTGCTGATAGCAGTTCCCCCCTGCGTCGCTTTTTGCGCGGGTTTGGTTGGACTGGCCGGATTGGTCGGTTTCCCTGGCTTGCCTGGTGTCTTGGCGGTTGGTGGCGCGGCCGTCACGCCCACATCATCTATGGAACCTGCCGCTGCATCACCTGCGGTTGGCGCTGGCGAGCCAGCCGTGCTCGATCCTGCTGTACTGGAACCCGCTTGACTGGCACTCGCGACACTCGTTGGCTCAGCATTTGGGGACTCAGCAGACTCGCTCCCTTGATCGCTGCAGGAGACACATGCGGCAAACAGGCAGGTTAGTGCGGTCAATCTCATGGATTTCATACTAGCCGCGCGTCCGGAGGTCTACACAGGCCTCACGAAGATCTGTGACTCGTGCTGGTTACCAGCATCTGTTCATTGTTACCGCGCCTTGA
>SIAA01000025.1 GCA_009692045.1 Phycisphaerales bacterium
GGCAGGCGCTCGGCGATGGCCCGAACTCGATCGGCGTCGATGGCGCAGACTGAGCACAGGTCCTGAGTGAGAATCAGATCGGGTTTGAGGTCGGCCAATGTCTGAATATCGACTTCAGCCTGCAGCGCCGGCCGATCGAGAATCTCGCTCGGCCAATCGCAAAGGTGACTTCGTCCAACCAGGAGATCGCCTGCTCCTATGGAACAGAGCGTTTCGGTGGCACTGGGTAAGAGGCTGACAACGCGCACGCTGACACATTACGCCAGGTCTGCGCGCCCCTGTATCGTTCTTGCCATGAACTGGGCCGCAACTATGGCGATGTGTTCGAGTGCTATGGTGATGACTGTGGCAGATGGTGACACAGAGTTGGCGCGCAGTCTCGAACTTGCTGGAGGCAACCGTGCCCAGATCGAACAGGCTCTGGCCTCGGCTCCGGCCGATCAGCGCGCCGGAGTGCGGTGGCTGATCGCGCACATGCCTCCGCGCGACTTGCAGACACTATCGGCGGAGTTTCTTCTGCAGAACTGCGCTCAGGCATACGCTGCTTGGCGCACTTCGCCATGGCACAGTTCTGTTGACGAAGCACTCTTCTTCGATTGCATCCTCCCTTACGCCTCCATCAACGAGACTCGGGATGAGTGGCGTGGTTCACTTAGGGATCTATGCGCACCTCTGATTGCAACGGCCAAGTCCCCCGCTGAAGCGGCAGTGATCATCAATCGCGAGTTGTTTTCCCTGGTGGGAGTGAAGTACTCAACCAAGCGAAAGCGTGCCGATCAAAGTCCGCGTGAGTCGATGGAGTCTGGGCTCGCCTCCTGCACCGGGCTATCTATATTGTTAGTTGATGCCTGTCGATCGGTAGGAGTTCCCGCGAGATTCGCGGGCATTCCCATGTGGGTCGATATGAGTGGCAATCACTCTTGGGTTGAGGTGTGGGACGGTACCTGGCACTTTACCGGTGCTGCAGAGGCGACAGGTGCCGACCTCGACAAGGCGTGGTTCGCTGACAAAGCAGCAACCACTTCGAGCGATGATCTCTCGCATGCGATCTACGCGGTCACATGGCGTGACTCGCCCCTCGACTTTCCCCCCGCCTGGCGCGATCTGGGCGAGGACCACGAGATTGCGCCAGTACGCGCCATCAATGTCACCGATCGATACATTCAGCCGAGTCTGGTGGTTCCCGCCGGTCACGCGCGGGTCCGCTTCCGCGTCACGGATCAATCGGCACGGCGATCTGTGGCGGTGACAGTGAAGGACTCAGCGGGTACAGGCCTGTTCACCGGAGTCTCCAAAGACGAGAGTGCAGATACCAACGATCACCTCACCGTGATGCTGCCGCTGGGGCAGAAGTTCACAGTAAGCATCGGCGGTGCTGCCGATATAGGTTTCACGGTAGAGCGCGACGAACAGTTGGTCGAGATCAGGCTGCCGCGGGACGCGGCCGAGAATCAGGAGCCAAGCACGAAGCCGTCAGGTGCAACCGCACCCATCCTCCCGCCTGCACCCCCAGGCGCCGAGGCTTTGCAGGCTCTTCGTGGGCATCTTGCTAAACACGGCGTCGAAGGCCTCTCGGGTCAAGCATTCGCGGCGACGCCGCTCTCCAAGTCAGAGGCGGCAGCGGCGTTGGAGTTCATCTGGAAGTCTCACTCTTCGCGCAGTCGCGCCCAGCGCAAGAAGGAACTTGCCTCGGGCACAATCGAGCTGGGTTCGCTCAAGATGCCGATCTGGTTCAAGACTTTCGGCAAGAAACCAGTTGGTGGCCACAGCCTGTTCATCTCTATGCACGGCGGCGGGGGCGCGCCCCCTCAGGTCAATGATCAGCAGTGGGAGAATCAGAAGCGTCTCTATGAGCCCAGCGAGGGCATCTATGTAGTGCCGCGGGCTCCTACCGATACTTGGAATCTCTGGCACGAATCGCACATTGATGCGCTTCTCACCCGTCTCATCGAGGACATGGTGATTGTGGAGGGAGTCAATCCTGACCGCGTGTACATCATGGGTTACAGCGCGGGCGGCGACGGCGTGTATCAACTGGCGCCCCGCATGGCGGATCAACTCGCGGCCGCCGCCATGATGGCGGGGCATCCCAATGAAACTAAGCCGGATGGGCTAAGAAACCTTCCCTTCGCGCTTCATGTGGGAGAGAACGACGCTCCCTTCGACCGCAACAAGATCGGCGCTCAGTGGAAGACGACACTCGCTGATCTGGCAGCACATGATCCCGGAGGCTATCCCCATCTGGTGGAGATTCACAAGGGAAAGGGGCACTGGATGGACCGCGACGATGCGAGCGCGGTTGCTTGGATGGCGAGATTCACCCGCAACGGCCGGCCTCTCAAGATCATCTGGTTGCAGGATGACGTCACGCACAATCGGTTTTACTGGCTCGCTACCCGCACTCCTCATCAAGGTGCCCGGGCCGTCGTCACTCGCGACGGCCAATCATTCTCCATCGAACAGGCCGACGGGTTCGATGACATGGCGCTGCGTCTAGACGACTCCATGTGCGATTTGGATCAGCCCATAGTCATCAAGCGCGCAGATGAGGTGATATTCACAGGTGTGGCGCCCCGCACCATTGGCACCATCGCCGCGACGCTGTTAGAACGAGGCGACCCGCGAGCCTGCTTTGCTGCTGAGGTCTCGGTGAGTCTGAACAAATGAGACGCGCTGCGAGTGGGACGAACTGGGGATCCTAGATTCGAACTAGGACAAACAGAGTCAGAGTCTGTTGTGCTACCGTTACACCAATCCCCAAATCTGAGGAAGCATTCTACTCGCTCCCGTCTGGAACGCTATATTCCTATTCCATGCCCACAGCGGATGACAGCCCAGCCGGATCGCGCGGATCGACCGCCATCACAGATGGTGTGCGCGTGACGGTAGTTCCCAAGTATCTGCCTAGCCACTCTGATCCGGCGCATGACAGATTCATCTTCAACTATCACGTCACGATTGCCAATGAGAGCGCTGCGCCCGTGCGCCTGCGAAGTCGGCAGTGGATCATCACAGATGGGGAGGGGAACCGACACGAAGTAAACGGAATGGGAGTGATAGGGCAGTTCCCGCTGCTGGCCGCCCAGGAGCATTTCGAGTACTCGAGTTTCTGTCCGCTGCCAACTTCGTGGGGGACAATGGAGGGCTCGTACCTCATGGAGCGCGAGGATGGAGTCGCATTCGAGGTGCCCATCGCGCGCTTCTATCTGGTCAGCCCGCACCAATAGAGTGCGAGCCTGCTGATACGATCAATCCCGCAACTCCATGAGCGAAGACTCGCCCATGTTCCGTCCGGAAGCCATCGATTCCATGGCGTCGCCAGCGCGCCTGAGTGTCTTGGCTCCCGTTACGAGTGCGCGACTGTGGGTCTTGGCAGCGGGAGCAGCACTCTTGGTATTCACGGCTTTCGTCTGGGGCATGATTGGGCGCGTCCCTATCACCACGGATGGCGCTGGCATCATCATCCACGGTACGCGCGTGGCACTGGCGCGCTCGGCGGGCGTTGGGCTCATTCGCGAAGTGCGGGTTAGGGCTGGAGGTACCGTCAAGGCGGGAGATGTGATCGCCATCGTCTCGGTCCCTGTACTTGAGGTGCAATCGGAGGGAGCGGCTCAGCTAGTGGACGGACTTCGCAGACTTGACCGCGAGCTCAGATCGCGCGAAGAGGTCTCAATGCAGCAGTATCGCGAGTCGCTGTCAGCCCACGAGTCGCGCCTTCTGGCGCAGATCGAATCGGGGGAGCGGCTACTGGCAGCGCAGCGCCAGCAACTGGAACTGTGCGAGCGGCTCGCCAAAGACGGCTCGGTGTCGCAGTCAGACCTGCTGGCGCTCGGTGCTGACGCGCTCGACTCAGAACGCGCTCTCACCGATGCCCGATCCTCTCTGGCGCGCGCCTCCCAGGATCTTCTCGATGCTCAGACTCGACTGACCGAGACGCGGGGGAGACGCGCTCAGGAAGTCGCTGTTGCCCAGGTGGAGGCTCGCGCGGCCGCCATGCGCACCCATCACGAGTCGATGGTTGTCGCACCCGAGGATGGTCGAGTTGTGCAACTTCTGGTGCAGACGGGCGAGTCAGTGGCAATGGGCGAGCCAATCGCCATCATCGCTGGCGGCGACTCTGAGCAGGTGCGATGCTTCGCCTTCTTTCCTCTCTCTCGCGGCAAGCATCTCGCAGCTGGCATGCGTGCTCTGATCTCTCCCACGATTGCGCCTAGGGAGAGATGGGGTCTCATCGAGGCGAGCATCGACCATGTTGAGCCCTATGCCAGTACCGCTGCGTCGATGGCGAGCGTCACGCAGAATCCCGAACTGGTAGAGGACTTGGAAGATCGTTACGGTGCCATGATCGGCGCGGAACTCGCCATCGCTGTCGATGCCGAGAGTGCCAGTGGCATGCGCTGGACCACCAACTTGGGCTATCCCCACCCCGTGCCCGAGGGCACCCTGTGCGAGATTGAAGTGATCATTGAGGAAGTGCGTCCTGCGGCGCTGATTCTTCCCTGGCTCCGTGGAGTAGGCGGCAAGTGAAAGTCGAAGGGGCGCCTCACGAGGCGGGTGCGCCAGACCTCTCCGTGAAACGAGCGTCGCCGCCACCGGGGCGGCGGACTGTTCCCAGTGAAGTTGTTCTGCAGATGGAGGTCACAGAGTGCGGCGCCGCATGTCTGGGTTCGGTACTTGCGACGCATGGATGTCACCGAACTCTGGAAGAGTTGCGGCGGATCTGCGGAGTAACTCGCGATGGCAGCAATGCTCTGAGCATCGTGCAGGCGGCGCGGCATCATGGAATGGAGGCGGGCGGAGTCAAGGTTGAACCCGGCGAGTTTGCCGAAGTGGACTTGCCAGCGATTCTCTTTTGGGGCTTCAACCATTTCGTAGTTCTAGAGGGATACGGCGGAGGCCGATGGAGAATCATGGATCCCGCCTCAGGTCGGCGCTGGGTCGATCCAGCGGAGTTTGGACGGAAGTACACCGGCGTTGTTCTCACCATGCGCAGGGGTGAGGGTTTTCAGCCCTCAGGCACGAGACCGAGCACCACAGCGGCACTGGTTGGGTGGATGGGCGGCTCATGGAAAGCAATGGCACTCGCGCTTGTTGCGGGCGCACTTCTGGCCGCGCCAGGGTTGGTGATTCCCGCGCTCTCGGCGGTGTTCATTGACAGTGTGCTGGGTGAGTCGAGAGATTCGTGGCTCATGCCGCTCACGCTGATTGGCGCGGCGGCGCTCCTCATTCAGATCGGTGTCGCATTTGGTCAGGGGTTGTTGCTCTCGCGCCTCGAGCAGCGGCTGGCAGTAACAGCCTCAACCACCTATCTATCAGCGTTGCTCCGACTGCCGGTGGGATTCTTCACCCATCGCATGAGCGGAGAGCTGGTTTCGCGGGTGCAATCGGCAGACTCCATTGCGGGCTTCCTCGCGGGAAGATTCGTGCCGATTGCCATTGAGGCGGTAGTCGCGCTCATTTACTTCGCGGTGATGCTGGCCCTAGATACCCCGCTGGCGCTGCTGGCACTGGCCGCTGCCATGCTGGTTGCAGGGCTGATGGCCGTCACGGGAAGTGCCACGACCGATGCCGCACGGGTGGTGGACAACGACTGCGCCCAGCATGACGGTGTGCTGGCGGCGGGGCTCGAAGCGATCGATTCTGTCAAGGCATCTGGCAGAGAGGCGGATCTCTTCTCTCAATGCGCCGGAGCGCTGGCGCGGCTGCGCGTCTCGCGGCAGGTGTTGGCGGAGCGGGTCGAGTCTGTCGGTGAAGTAGTGCCACTGGTGGAGGCGATCTTCGCATCGGCAGTGGTGCTGGCCTTTGGTGGATGGCAGGTGATGCAGGGTGAGTTGTCGGTGGGAGGGCTGCTCGCATTTCAGGTGATCCTGATCGGATTCCTCGGTCCCTTTGTTCATGTGGCGGCACTCTGGCAGGATGTTCAGGAGTCGCGCGCCGATTTGTCGCGACTCGATGATGTCCTGCGCCATCCGAGCGATCCACTCGCCGCGTCGCTTACGCATAGTGGCGACTTCGCGCCCCTGCGCGGCGAGGTTGAACTCAAGGACATCGTGTTTGGTTACAGCGAATCGGCCGATCCTTTGGTTCACGATGTCAGCATTCGCGTTGCTCCCGGCCGCCGCATTGCCATCGTGGGCGGGACGGGTTCGGGAAAGTCGACTCTGGGCAAACTTGCCTGCGGCCTGTACCGCCCGTGGTCCGGCGAGGTGCGCATTGACGGACACGAACTGAGTTCGGTGCCTCGGGCGGCGCGCACAGCGGGACTCGCCGTGGTGTCTCAGACCATCGCGCTGTTCGAGGGATCCCTTCGGGACAATCTCACCCTCTGGGACACCACAATTCCAGACGCGTGGATCGAAGAAGCGATAAACGATGCCCAACTACAGGACTTGATCGCCTCGCGAGGTGGGCTCGACGGTTTCGTGGCCGAGGGGGGGACCAACTTCTCCGGTGGTGAGGCGCAGCGCATTGAGATCGCGCGAGCATTGGTGCGTCGACCCGCAGTCATTGTCTTGGATGAGGCGACCAGTGCCCTTGATGCGCTAACTGAACATGCCATCGACCAGGCGCTGCGCGCCCGCGGATTGGCCTGCATCGTCATCGCCCATCGACTCAGCACGATTCGCGATGCCGATGAGATCGCCGTTCTCGATGCTGGCACCATTGTCGAGAGAGGCACTCACGAAGAGCTGATGCAAAACGCCGGTGTCTACGCCACTCTCATGGAGGGAGGCGCGTGAGTGCCATGGACGCGAAACTGATCGCTGCGGCAGCGCAAGTGTGCGTCGCGGCTGGCGGGCAATCGCAATCTGCGGACGGACGCAGCGAAATCGACATGGGCCCTGGCGGTCTGCTGGTGGTGGAGGGAACTCTCAATGTGTTCGGAGTGGGCCCCATGGGAAGGCGAGTCCGAGTGGGAACCGCACATGGCGGCGCACTGTTACGGCAGGGAGTTGCTGCCGTCAATCAGGAAGATGCGCGTCTATATGCAGTCCCTGCGGGTACCGCCACGATCATCTCCTTGAGTGCCCGGCAACTCGCGGAAGTCACGAGGAACGAGGCCATCTCGAAGTGCCTTGTGCTGGGTGATGAGGCCTTTGATCCGACTCAGGCACAGGCGATGGTGCGAGAGCACGCGAGTGAGATGACCAGCGCTGCCGGAGCGCGCGCTGCGGCTGCGAGACTTGCGCCGAGCAGACTGGTCTCGATTGTGCGCGGACTGTTTCGGGCGCAGGATGAACTGCTCGCAGTTGATCCGGCGCTCCCGCCCATGCTGCGAGCGTGTCGTCATGTGGCGGTGGCTAGTGGCGTTCAGCTTTCGAGCATCCCTAGGCGGCTTCCCGAGAACTCCGTTGGCGGTGCTGATGAGGTGTTTGCCCACCTGGCGCGCATCGGATCGCGCCGAGTCGAGTTGGCAGATGGATGGTGGAAGCAGGACTCCGGTCCGATCTTGGCAACTCAGTCCCGTGATCAATCACCCGTGGCACTGGTGTGGAGTGGCGGATACCGCGGTGGGTATATGGCGTTTGTCTATCTGCCAGAGTCGGTGATGGGCCCCCTCTCTGTTGACACCAAGCGGGCCGCGGCGATGTCACGCTCAGCGCGAGTGTTCTACGCAGCGCTCCCGGCGCCGCGGGCACCTCTGATGGAGTTGCTGCAGTTTGTGTTGCGCGGATCCGCCCCTGACCTCATTCGCGCGGCAGTTCTGGCAGCTGGGGCCTCGATACTGAATCTATTGGTGCCTCTGGGCACCGCGCTTCTAGTGGCGAGGCTGCTGCCAAGCGGTGTCCCCACTGACTTGTTGTTTCTGCTTCTGGCACTTTCCTCGGCTGTGATCGCTAGCTCTGCCTGCTCATTCGTATGCTCGCTCTATCTGGTTCGCGTGGAGGCGCGTTCGGGAACTCGGGCATCCACTGCAGTACTGGATCGAGTCTTCCGCCTGCCCATGTCCTTCTTTCGCCAGAACAGTGCCGGTGATCTCGCCGCCCGCATCGGATCAGTAGATGATCTGCAGCGCACCGTTACAAGCGTGGTGATGGGAACCGTAGTTGGCGGCGCCTTCGCTCTGGCCTACATTCTGTTGCTGGCGTGCATTGATTGGCGCGCGGCTCTGGTAGCCCTTGCCATCGTCTCCGTGGTGTTCCTGGTCGGAGCATTCACGGCCGTTGCTCAGGCGCGACTTTATTCCGTGGCAATGGAGCATGGCGGCCGCCTCGGCGGTCTGTTGCTGCAGATGATTCGCGGCATCGAGAAAGTGCGCACCTCCGGAAGTGAGGACTCTGTGTTACTGACTTGGCTGCAGCGCTTCCGTCGCCAGCGCCGATTGCAGTATCGGGCGGATCTGCAAGGGGTCGCCAATCAGGTGGTAATGGCGGCTGCGCCCGTGGTGGGAGCCATTCTTCTGTGGTGGATGTTTGGGAAGAGTAATGGTGCCGGTACAGCTGGCTCACCGGTGAGTATTGCTACCTACATGGCGTTTTACGCAGCCTTCTCCGCGGCGCTAGCAGCAGCGCTAGGTTGCGCCCGCTTGCTCGGGTCACTCGCGCAGGCAGCTCCGGCGATTGCACGACTACGCCCGATACTGGATGCCGTGCCAGAGGTAGACCGTGGCAGCGAGCAACCCGGAGTGCTCACAGGAGCGGTGGCGCTCGAGAACATTCGCTTCTCTCATCCGGGCAGCGCGGGCGAAACACTCAAGGGTGTTTCAATCGAAGCAAAGCCTGGCGAGTTCATAGCCATTGTCGGGCAGTCGGGATCAGGGAAGAGCACGCTGCTGCAAATCCTGCTGGGGCTGCGTCGATCCACGGGTGGGAAAGTGCTTCTGGATGGGCGTGATCTTTCCCGACTTGATCTGGTGGCGGTGCGAAGGCAGATAGGAACGGTGATGCAGCGGCCGCGCATCGTTCCCGCATCCATCTTCAGCTGCATCGTGGGATCAGGGCCGTGGACGCTGGACGATGCGTGGGATGCCGCCGAGGCTGCGGGGCTTGCCGACGCCATCAGGGAAATGCCCATGGAAATGCATACAGTTGTCAGCGACTCGACACTCTCTGGTGGTCAGTTGCAGAAACTCATGTTGGCGCAGGCGTTGGTGAGCCGACCGAAACTGCTGGTACTTGACGAGGCCACCAGCGCGCTCGATGAGATATCTCAGTCGCATGTTGCGGCATCCCTCGCGGATCTGGCGGCAACGAGAATTGTGGTAGCCCACCGATTGTCAACGGTGGTGCATGCGCACCGGATCTATGTACTGGAATCAGGGCGCGTCGTGCAGCACGGCACCTACGAGCAACTGATGCAGGAATCCGGAGCGTTTCTAGCGCTGGTGGAACGCCAGAACCTTACTTCTGCGTAGACGGTTTCTTGGACGCGGCGGAGCTTACCGAGGATGACTTGGTTGGCATCGAACGGGAAGTCGAAGCCTTGGTCGAGGCGCGTGGCGCCCCGCTGGAGGCGAGTGACACAGAGGCTTTACCGCCCACAATCTTGGCGAGGCTGGCATCAGTCATCTTGTTGCCATGCTTGCCCGTTGAATTCTTGCTGCTCATAGGTGTTCCTTTGCGTGATTTCTTTGCCATCTTGTTCCCGATTCTTTCCGATCAACGAGAACTCCAGCGGAATTCCTCATCAGCAATCATGCCTTCAGACACGCGGGAACGCAAGTGCAAGTCAGGGAACTACTTGGTTTTGTCCACTATTACCGGATACCCTGAGAGCATGAGTCAGGGATTCAAGCCATGCATCGCCATTGTGGGCGCCACGGGTGCGGTAGGACAGGAGTTTCTTGAGCTCCTCCACCAGCGCGATTTTCCGCTGTCGACCCTGCGCCTGTTTGCCTCGTCCCGCAGCGTCGGGTCAGTCCTGAGGTTCAGGGATGCGCAACTACAAGTTGAGGCCCTGGTCGATGGTTGCTTTGATGGCGTGGACATCGCCCTCTTCTCAGCGGGGCGGGGGGTCTCGCAGGCTTGGGCGCCTCGCGCTGTTGACTCGGGAGCATGGGTTATCGACAACTCTAGTTTCTTCCGCATGGATCCTGCCGTGCCGTTGATCATTCCCGAAGTGAATCTTCACGCAATGAGCGAGATGCGGCAGCCTGGCATCATCGCCAATCCGAACTGCTCGACCATTATTGCGCTCATGGCTGTTACGCCGCTTCATAAGGTTGCGGGAGTCAAGCGCATGGTGATCTCCACCTACCAATCCGCTAGTGGAGCGGGTGCGGCAGCCATGCGAGAACTTGAGGGGCAGGCCCGTGAGTTTGCCTGCGGTCGTCCCTACACCACGGCCATCTTTGGCCGCCAGTATCTCTTCAACTGCTTCAGTCACAACACTGAAGTGGGTGCCGACGGTTACAACGAAGAGGAGCGCAAGCTTCTGCGTGAGACCCGCAAGATTTGGGACGACGATTCAGTTCGCGTGAGTGCTACCTGTGTGCGTGTGCCCACCCTGCGCGCCCACTGTGAGTCGATCAATCTGACCTTCGACAGGCCTCTGGGAGAGAAGCAGGCGCGCGAGATTTTGGCAGCTGCCCCTGGTGTGTCCCTCGTTGATGATCGCGCGAACAATCAGTTCCCAGAGCCGATCGCTGCCAGCGGGCTCGACCCGGTTCTGGTGGGACGCATCCGCGCTGACATGGGGCAGGATCCGGGCTGCGGTCTAGAAATGTTTGTGGCAGGCGATCAGATTCGCAAGGGTGCGGCGTTGAATGCCCTGCAAATCGCGGAGGCCCTGCTGGTGGGTCAGGTCTTAGGCGCACAGGGCACGAAGAGCGGCGCCAGGATCGCTCTGGCGTAGCAGGTGCTCGCCCACCAAGGCAATATTGATTCCGTGTTCACGCAGCCGAGCCAGATCACTTGGCGTCTTTATCCCTGACTCGCTGACTAGGATCGACTTGTCCTCGATCAGTTCCGCGAGGCGGAAGGAATGAGTGATGTCAGTAGTCATCTTGCGCAAGTTGCGATTGTTGATTCCCAGCAGCGCGTAGCCGGGATGGGGGAAGCCCACATGATGTTGCACGCGATAAAGACTCTCGATCTCGTGAACCTCAAGCAGGGTCGTCATACCCAACTCCACGGCGAGGATTTGGAAGTCAATGATTTGTGACTCGGTCAAACACTCGGCGATCAGCAGGATGGCATCGGCGCCGAAGGCCCGACTCTCCCACACCTGATAGGCGTCGATGATGAAGTCCTTACGCAGAACCGGCAGAGGGACGGCATCGCGGATGGCATGGATGTGCTCGAGCTTGCCACCGAAGTCAACGCCGTCGGTTAGGCAGGAGATCGCCGCAGCGCCCGCGAGGTGGTACTGTCGGGCGATGGCAACAGGGTCGAAATCGGCGCGAATTACCCCTCCGCTCGGGCTCGAGCGTTTCATCTCGGCAATGATGCGGGAGGACTGGCGATTACCGTGGTCCACAGCGGCCCGGAAAAAATTGCGAGGGCGCCCTAGCTCCGAAATCCGTTCCAGCAGCGCGTCCATGGGCATAGCCAGCTTGGCAACTTCGACTTCGCGTCGCTTGCGAGAGACGATCTTGGAGAGAGCATTAGCCATGAGGAAAGTCGCGCGGGGGATCGGGGCTTCAGCGTTGGGGGTTGGGTTTGCGATCCTAGTGTTTGCCAATGATTGCGTGGCGGGTCAGGCCCATGAGTTGCGAGGGATCACGTTGCCCGACGGCTCATCGGGAAGCGGAGCAGTTTCATTCTCTCCCTTGTTGGCGTTGGCCGCGGCAGCCGTAGTGGTGCTTTTTGTCTCACTCAAACAGCATCGGCTCCAGGACCAGAAAGTGTCGGCCTGGCTCATGAGCCCGGTCGACTTGTTTGCGGCACTCTTGAGTCTGCTGCTTGCGGGCGGCATTGGCGGCGAACTGATGATCAATGTGCTCGGTTCGCCAGCACCTCCAGCGATTGAGGCTGCCAGCGAGGGAGTCGCTACTGCAGCCGACCTCAAGGCAACGGCGCTCAGAGGATTCGGATCAATCATGGGGCAGGCTCTGTTCGTCGGGGCCCTGATTCTTGGTCTGCGCTTGCGGGGGATGGTTTGGGGCGCTCACTCGCTCAGCCGCCCGAGGTCGATTTTACTGGGGCTGCTGTGCTTCGCCCTCTCGTGGCCGATAGTCCAGTTCGCCGCCATGCTCGCATCACTTGGGCAGCAGCAACTGGGTGGCGGCCCACCAGACAGTCTCGGTCACTCCACACTTCAGGCACTTCAGTCGGGGGAGCAAGGGATCTGGTGGATTATCGTTGTCGCCACCGCCACCATTGGGGCACCGGTCCTAGAGGAGTTTGCTTATCGCGGCATTCTGCAGCAGGCCCTCAAGAGACTAGGCGCAGGGAAGTGGTTGGCGATTCTCATCACTTCGATACTGTTCGCCTCCATGCACATTGGTGCGCTCTCCGATGGCGGAATGGCCGCGGGGATCACAGCAATCTTTACACTTTCACTGGCACTTGGGTACATCTATGAGCGAACCGGTTCTCTGCTCGCGCCCATGGTCGCTCATGCTGCATTCAATGCGACCAATCTCCTGCTCTTGATGGCGGGCCTATAGTCCGGTCGAGCTCAACGCGCCTTCGATAGACTCTGAGCGCATGTCCAATCAACTGCCGCGAATCCTCACTGGAGACACACCTACCGGGAGCCTGCACCTGGGGCACTGGGTGGGAAGCGTGCGGCGTCGCGTGCAACTTCAAAGCACGCACGATTGCTATTTCATCATCGCCAATATGCACGCGTTCACTACGCGCTCGGACAAGCCGCAGGAGATTCGCCGTGACTCCATCGAGATCGTGCGCGACTATCTAGCCATGGGAATCGAGCCTGATCGAGCCACGATCTTCCTGCAGAGCGAGGTGCCGGCGATTGCCGAGTTGTGTTTCCTGTTTGCCATGCTGCTCCCATTCAATCGCGTCATGCGCAATCCCACTCTCAAAGAGGAGATAAAGGTGAAGGGGCTGGGCGAGAACTACTCCTTCGGGTTCCCTCTCTACGCCGTGGGGCAGACCAGCGACATTCTCTCCTTTCGGCCAGTAGGTGTGCCGGTGGGCGAAGATCAAGTGCCGCACCTGGAGCTGACCCGCGAAGTGGCCCGCCGCTTCAACCAGATGTACTGCAATGTAAGTGAGCATGCCGAGGACGAGGATCATGTGAAACTTGGCGGCGTCTTTCCCATCCCTCGCGCCGAAGTGGGAAAGGTCGGTCGGCTTATAGGTATTGACGGCATCAACAAGATGAGCAAGTCGCTGGGCAATGCCATCTTCATTTCCGATGAACCCAAGGAGGTGGAGAAAAAGGTGAAGCGGATCTTTACCGGTCGGCAGAGTCCAACGGACCCAGGCGACACCACCAACGCGCTCTTTCAGTATGTAGAAACCTTTATCGAGGACGAAGCGCGCGTTGCCGAGTTGCGCGACCGCTACTCTCGGGGCGACAACATTGGCGATGGTCATATAAAGGTAGAGGTGGCCGCGGCGATCAACAGGCTGCTCGCGCCCATGCGGGAACGGCGGGCTGCCCTTGAGGGTCGTGATGACCTAGTGCTCGAAATCCTCCGCTCGGGCTGCCAGCGGGCAAACGCCACGGCAGAGACGACCCTTGCCGCGGCAAAAAACGCGGCAGGACTGGGGTTTTTCTCCCGAACTCTGGCCTTCGTGTAGGCAGGCGCTTCAGCGAGCGCGGCCAGTCGTCCAAGCAGGCGCTTGCGTCAGCTCTGCCATCCACTTCGCAAATTGCTGCAGTCAGCCTATCCTCGCAACCGATGTCACCTTGATGGAGCGCTACTCGATCGAGCGCTACTCGCTCCCTCGGCCAACCAACTATGGACTCTGATAATCGCTGCTGCCCCCATGTTGACGGAAACGACCCGCGTTGCGGGAGTCGGTTCACGCTGGGCGGCGTTGAGGATATGTTCCACTTCTGCTGCGGGGGATTCCACGGTTGTGCCATGTTCCACCGCATCAACATGGAGGTGAAGTTCCGCAGCACGGTCGGTGACGATCGGGCGGCCGCATTCATTCGTGACAGGCGGGTTCCAGCGATCATGCAGGTGACCGCCAATGGCCGCAATCTCTCCATTTGCGCAACAGGTTCGTGAGTTCCTGGGCCATTGCCGCATCGAGTGCGGGTTGTCGCCCGCAACGATCGAAGCATATGGACGCGATCTATCAATGCTCGGCCGGTGGCTGAGCGAGCAGGGCGTAACTTCCTTGCCAGCGATAAAGATGGCGCACATCGCCGAGCACATCCGCTGGCTCTCCAGGGATCGCCGCATGGAACCCAGCAGCATCGCGAGACACTTGGCTTCGATGCGGGTGTTCTTTCGTCACCTCCACTCGCGGGGCACAATCGAACGGGATCCGGCTCGATTGCAGGAGCGCCCCACCAAGTGGAAGCGGCTGCCCGGTGTGGTTTCGCCATCGCAGATGGGCAAGTTGATGGAAGCGCCCACGCCAGAGAGTGGAGATCTGTGGCTGCGCGACCGCGCCATTCTCGAAGTCATGTACGCCGCGGGGCTACGGGCTAGCGAACTCGGCAGCCTGACCATCACCGACTTTCGACCGACATTGGCCTCACTGGTGGTGTGGGGCAAGGGTTCCAAGCAGCGCATTGTTCCCATCGGCCTGCAGGCATTGTGCTGGGTGAATCGTTGGATTGCCGAGGGCCGCGAGAAGTTGCTGCAGCCGGGTGGTATTGACAAGGGTAGGATTTTTCTGAGCAAGCGCGGACGCCCTCTGGAGCGGGTGGCAGTGTGGCAAATCGTCAAGCGCTACGCCGCCAAGGTCGGGCTCCGTGACATCCATCCCCATGTGCTCAGACACTCCTGTGCCACCCATCTGGTGATTGGCGGCGCGGATCTTCGGGTAGTGCAGGAGTTGCTCGGTCACAGCAACATCGGCACGACGCAGATATACACCCATGTAGATCGAACGCAACTAGCGCAGGTGCTGCGCGACTTTCACCCGCGCGAGAGGTCAGCGCCGCGGCTGAGTGCCTGAACGCCAGAAATCGTTGGCGCCGGTCAGCGGGGCGGCAAGGTTCGAGCCGGGCAAGCTGCGAGCCGTAGCGCCAACTCAACTGACGCGCGCATCGACCCTGAATCAGCCTTGGACTTGCCGGCAATCCCAAAAGCCGTGCCATGATCCGGGCTGGTGCGCACGATAGGTAGTCCTAGAGTCACATTCACGGCACGGTCGAAAGCCAGCAGCTTCACGGGAATCAACCCCTGATCGTGGTACATGGCAACCACCAGATCAAACTCGCCGCGCTGAGCCTGCAGGAAGAGCGTGTCCCCGGGGAAAGGCCCGCTCACCTCCATCCCCGTTGATCGCGCCATCTCGATGGCAGGCTGGATCACCCGTTCTTCTTCATCTCCGAATAGCCCATGTTCTCCGGCATGGGGATTCAATCCGCACACGGCGATGCGCGGATGCTTGATGCCGAGCTGCTGGCAGAAGTCGTTTCCCAGATCAATCGGATCAAACACACGACCGATAGTCAGCACATCGCGGATCGCCATGAGGGGGATGTGGGTAGTGGCGAGCACCACTCGCAGGCGCGGGCTCTCGAATGCCATGGCATGACGGCGAACATGAGTTCTTGCCGCGAGCAGTTCGGTATGGCCGGGCCAGCGGTAACCCGCCATCGACCAACTCTCCTTGCTTATGGGGGCGGTCACCACCGCATCAATGTGGCGAGGATCATCGGCGGGGCATATCGCATCGGTGATGGCCTCCTCGACGAACGCCTTGCTAGCGAGCCCGCCCAGTTTGGTGGGCTGATGAGTCTGCTCGCGCGGTAACTCCAGCGCGTCGAAGTCCACTACCACTACGCCGTCTGGAAGCGGCTGGTGATGCCGTATAGATGATTGGGAGACCCGCATCCAATAAGGCTCGATTCCGCAGCGCTCCGCCGCCATGTTCAGCGGTGTGTTCTGGCCGTAGATCACGAATCGCGCGCGCTCGCGCAGCCGAGGGTCGGATAGTGCGCGCACTACAACTTCGGGGCCGATCCCCAGAGGGTCGCCCATGGTGATTCCGATTGTTTGCCGCCGCACCTGTTCCACAGCATGATTCTAGGGATCAGATCCGCGGGTGTGAATAGTCGAGTCTGGCGATTCAGGGCCTTATCACGATCGTGCTATTGGGTTCAGTAAGTGTCTCATAGGTGATCGCCACGTCATCGGAGCCCATGCGCACACAGCCCAGCGATCGTTGCTTGCCGATCGAGTCGGGCTCAACGGTGCCATGAATTCCGTATCCCTTGACACCGGCGTTATGGGGATCAACGCCCATCAATCCAATCCAGTGCTCGCCGATGGGGTTCAGAGGATCATTGGCGGCGAACCGCTCACCGGTGCGCGGATGTTGCCACTCTGGATCGATGAGCTTGCTCTTGGGGCGCACCATGAAAGCTCCGCTTGGAGTGGAGTCGAGCTCCCCAAGACCGACAGGAAGTGAGGCGACGAGGACCCGGTTCGCGCCTTCGCCCAAGAAGAGAAACAGTCGAAACTGACTCTTGGAAACATCAGCATGGAAGCATCCCAGGGGGATCTTGAGTTTTTGACCCGCGCTGATCGCGGTGTCACTGCGCAGTCCGTTTACGCGCTTGATGAGTCTCCAATCCGCCTGCATGCCGGTCTTGCGAGCAATCTTGCTTAGAGAGTCACCCGACTGAACTACATATGTAGTCGAAAACGGATCGCCATCGACAACGGTGTTTGAGAAAACTAGTACCGCGTTCACATCGCGGATTGCCTGAAGCGCCCTCGCCGCATCTTCGGCTGACAGCGCGGTCGTGAGCAAGCGGGACAGTTCCACGCGGCAGCGCACGGGATCACTCTTGCGCATGGCCAGCGCCTGCTCGATTGTCACGCCTGCTGCAGTTGCACTTGGCGCGGTGGGCGCAGGTGCAGGTGCAGGCGCAGGTGCAGGTGCAGGTGCAGGTGCAAGTGCAGGTGCAGGTGCAAGTGCAGGTGCAGGTGCAAGTGCAGGTGCAGGTGCAGGTGCGGGCGTAGCCGCAGGCGTAGCGGGGTGAAGTTCTGTCGTAATCAAGGCGAGTTGGTCGCTGGCAATCGCATCTTCACCGCCGAGCATCGCCCGTCCCAGAAAGACGATCGCCGCAATCACCGCCAGATCAATGAGCCCGATGATCACCCAGCGCCTGCTGATCCAGCTTCGTGAACTTCCAGTGGAAATCCTGAATCCTGACTGCCGCGGCGACTGACTTGGAAGTGCCATCCGTGAGTTCTCCTGCACCAAAGTCCTTCGGGTGCTCGCGCATTGTGCCTCAAGTCAAGTTGTCTTGCACCACACAAATCGAGATTCAGTGAGGATTGCATGGACCGGCTCATCGCCAGGATCGCTCGGAACATGGTTCACAATCTGAGTTTCAAAACAGATCCCGATGCGCAGCGCATCCGGGCGAACTCTCTTGAGAAAGCGATCAAAGTAGCCCTTGCCACGGCCAAGCCGACCGCCATCTAGGCCAAAGGCCAGTCCGGGCACGAGCACAACATCCAGTTCTGCAGGATTCACCAAACGACCTTCGACGGGAGCACCCACGCCCGCGGCATCGGGCGCCATCGATCGCCACGGGGGTGGCGCAACGACACACTCGAGCCCCCCATCAGCGGTGGCTCGGGGCAAGCAGATCGTCACTCCGCGCTCGGCAAGGAGTTGGACCAGCGCCATGATGTCTGGTTCGCGCTTGAGCGCAGCAAAAATCATGACGCGGTTGCCAGCAGTAAAAAAACCAGCAATCTTGGTTCCACCATGCGCAAACGCGCCCGCGCTCATGGCAGCCAGCCGAGCCAGCATCTCGGTGCGCATCGCCTCTTTTTGGGAGGAACATGAGGTTTGTCCGGAAGAGGCTTCAGTCATGGGCGCTCCTATTCGATAATGATCTAGGCTACGCTTGCTCGCTCAGCGAGGTTCGATTGCTCCGTTTTCATTGAACCCAGAGGACTTCAAGGCATGTGTGGAATCGTCGCCTACATCGGCCGCAGACAAGCAACACCAATCCTTCTGGAGGGATTGAAGCGCTTGGAGTATCGGGGCTATGACTCGGCCGGAATCGCCATTCTCAACGAGGGGCTTCATGTCTTACGCACCATTGGCCGTGTGCAGGTGCTGGAGGAACTGGTAGAGAAGGCGGGCGGCTTGGCTGGCACGATCGGTATGGCCCACACGCGCTGGGCGACCCATGGCACGGTGACCGACCGCAACGCCCACCCCCACATGGATGATGCGCGCCTGGGGCACGGGATCGTGATTATCCACAATGGCATTATTGAGAACTACTCAGCTCTGAAGCAGTACCTCATCGAGAAGGGGCACGCATTTTGTAGCGAGACCGACACCGAGGTGCTGGCTCATCTCATCGGAGAGCTCTACCACGGCGATCTTGAAACTGCGGTGCAGTCAGCGCTGCGCGAGGTCACGGGCGCCTATGCAATAGCCGTGATGTGCAAGGAGGAACCCGACACACTGGTGGTGGCCCGCAAGGGTTCGCCACTCATGGTTGGGGTTGGCAACGGCGAATATGTGGTGGCATCCGATGCCAGTGCCATCGTGAGCCACACCACGCAGGCCTTCACGCTGGCCGATTACACAGTTGCCAAGTTGACGCGCAACTCCTTCCGCACCACAACGATTGACAACATTCCCACCACGGCCGAGATTCGCGAGCTTGAGTTCGATCTGGCTCAGATCGAACTGGGCGACTTCGATCACTTCATGCTCAAAGAAATCTTCGAGCAACCGCGCGCCCTGCGCACCTGCCTTCAGGGACGCGTCGATGTGCGCTCAAGCAACATCGTCCTCGGCGGTATCGGCGATCACGCTCGTACGCTCGCCAATGTCAAGCGCATCGTGATGATTGGGCAGGGCACAGCTCTGCACGCCTGCATGGTTGGTTCATACTTGATGGAGGAGCTCGCCAAGGTCGTCACCGATTATGACTTTGCCAGCGAGTTCCGCTACCGCAATCCCATCGTCGATTTCGGAACAGCGGTGATCGCTGTGAGCCAGTCCGGCGAAACGGCTGACACTCTGGCAGCACTGCAGGAGGCCAAGCAGCGCGGCGCTCTCTCTCTGGGAGTAGTGAATGTGGTCGGCTCCTCGATCTCGCGCGAGACCGATGCGGGGGTGTATCTGCGGGTCGGTCCTGAAATCGGTGTCGCGAGCACCAAGGCATTTTTGGGACAGGTAATGGTGATGGCGATGCTTTCGGTCTACATCGGCCGTAGGCGCTACCTCTCGACTGACTTTGTTAGCGGCTTCCTGAGGGAGCTGGAGGCGATTCCCACCAAGATCGAGAGAGTGTTGGAGTCAAGTGCCTTGATCAAGACAGCTACGGCTCGATATATCGACCGAGAGAACTGGCTCTTCCTCGGACGCGGAGTGAACTACCCCGTGGCTCTGGAGGGCGCCCTCAAACTGAAGGAGATCAGTTACATCCACGCCGAGGGCATGCCCGCAGCCGAGATGAAGCATGGCCCCATCGCCTTGATTGATAAGGGTATGCCCGTAGTGTTTGTCGCGACCAAGAACAGCCAGTACGAAAAGGTTCTCTCCAACATTGAAGAGGTCAGAGCTCGGGGCGGTGCCGTGATCGCGGTCGCAACGGAAGGCGATGATCATGTGCGTACCCTGGCCGACGATGTGTTCTATGTGCCAGATGTTCCTGAGCTTCTGCAGCCTCTCGTCACTGTGGTACCGCTGCAACTTCTGGCCTATCACGCCGCGGTAATGCGCGGCAAGGATGTTGACAAACCGCGCAATCTGGCCAAGAGCGTCACCGTCGAGTAAAGCGGCTTCGCAGAGCGGTCACGGCTAGCAGCGCGATCTCGGCGCGCCGAGCAAGTCTCGACCGAGTTCACTTCTCTGAAGTGTGCCACTTGGCTCGAGCCATGCGCGCTCGCAGCGGTGCCGAGAAAGCCAGCATCCACGCCGATATCAAGAGCGCGATCGACATGGGTCCATCCAGCAGTGTTGCGGCGTATCCCAGTCCTACGAAGGCAGCTTGGATCGGAGCGCTTCCCTCCGCCGCAGCCGCGAGGCGCATCGACTTGGAGGGAGCGCGGTCAGTAGAGAGCGCGCTGCCGAGGAACGCCCCCAGCCATCTTCCATCTG
This sequence comes from Phycisphaerales bacterium, assembly GCA_009692045.1. Taxonomy (GTDB): domain Bacteria; phylum Planctomycetota; class Phycisphaerae; order Phycisphaerales; family SM1A02; genus SYPI01. Next base: position 20,130 of record SIAA01000025.1, read on the forward strand.
AGGCAATGATGGTGAAGGTCGCCGCGGCGAGCAACCAGTTGGTGGCAAGGAAGGGAGTACGGCAGAGACAAATCCCCACTACTCCTGGCAGCGCCACCGTGTTGGCAATCCGCGTCAGCGCTCCTGGCCGCTGAGTAGTGGTGGTAGCCGCCGCGGGATTGAAGAGTCTCGCTCCGATGACAAATGCGCCAAGGCCGACCGCAGGCGCTGCGATCGTCATCATCGTGAAATCCCCGCGAGAAGTGACTGCCAGCGAGAGGAGAATGAAAGCACAAATGGTGGCGGTTGTGCCGATGCGCGCGAGCGTGCCTTCACCATCCGCCTCGGTGTCCTGAGCGAGATGGCGATCTTCGCGCGCCAGCAGCCCGCATCCGGCAGCGGTGCATGCTGCGGCCATCACCGCGCCGTAGCCAAGTCGATCATCGGCGATGATCCAGCACGCCAGCAGCGTGGCTGCAGCGGGGACAGCAGCCAACCACACTCCGTGAGCGAGTGGAACAGGTGAGATAGTGGCGCTGACTTTGGGCGCGAAGCCGAGCAGAGTCAGGGCTGAGAGCGCTGCCAGTGCCAACATCGACGGCTGGGCAAACTCCGAGCGGGCAACTGCCAGTTCTGTCGCGAGCCTGGATAGAGATGCGATTTCGGTCGCACTCTCAGCATCGGCAGCGATCTGCGCACCCTCCGCACCCTCCGCGCCCTGCACAACGTCCCCCTGGCTGCCCAGTTGCAGCCCCGCGCTAGCAAAGCGGCGAGCGTCGACGGAGCGCTGTTGCTGCACGAGTGCTATCGACTGTGGCTGTCCCCCCAGTATCAGGCGCTGGTACCCAGCTGGCCAAACCGCGCCAGCAATGCTCGGGCCAAGCAACACCCCCGCAGCGATACCGCCCAGCAATCGAGCACCCCGCATGCCTGCTAGTGCCAGCACCCATCCGGCTAGGGAGGAAACGACGAGAACTGCCAGCAATCCGAGCATTGCATCCTGAAGTGCGTTCGTATCCATACTTAATCTGCGCGTAAAGTAGCCGTACCTATGTTCATGTGCCTAATGCCTAGTAGTTCGTTCGCAGTCATCACACTGACGGTGGCCGCAGTTCTGCAGGCAACTCCTCCCGATGCCAGGACTTCAACCCTAGAAGCCGCGCTGGCACTCGTGCCTGCTTCTGCGGAAGCGTTCATCGTCATCGCGGATCTCACCCGGGTCAGTGCCGATGTTGAAGAGTGCATGGCAGCAATTAATCGGCCCGAGTCACTGCTCGCGGGCAAGCCCATCGATCAGTTGAAGGCGTGGCTGGGCGTGTCAACAGCGTTCAATGAGAAGGGGGCGATGGTGATGTATGCCGCTCCCGTGGGGGAGGCGCTCGCATACGCGCTGCTCATTCCCGTTGACGATGCCAAGCTGTTCATTAGCGGCAATCTCATGCCAGCTGCAGGGGGACCCGACGGAGCATTCATGTTTCGCGAAGAGCCCGTGTTCGCCCGGGAAGTTGGAAGTCATGTGCTCATCTCATCGGCTCAGTCCCTCCTCACCGAGTACGTGCCCGCAGCCGACTTTGCCGCATCCACCGCCCAAAGGCTGGGCGCGCGCGGGTGGCAACTCGCTGTTGAAGCAGACTTGGCGATCTGGGCCTCATCTCGCGCCATAGCAGTGGCGCAAGCGAGAGTGACGCAGCTGAGCGCAGGTGCCGCCATCCTCTCTCAGGCGAGTGATGTTCTGATTGCAGTCGATGTGGATGCGCTGGGCTTGACCGTGCGTTCCTACTCGGTGTTCACCCCCGGAACCGCTCTGGCGGAACTCGCTCGCGGCGCCCCTGGGATCACCGGCGGCGCCAGTTTGCGCAGACTGCCTGCGGGTAAGCCCTACTTTGCCATGTGTGCCGACAGCAGTGCGGTTGGGGGCGGGGAGCAGTTGCTGAGTTGGCTGCGAAAGTTAGACACTACTGAGGCGCTGATCCCCAGCTGGATGTCGACGAATGCCGCGCTGGTGAAGTCTCTTTCGCTAGCCGCATATCCCAGCAAACTGGGATTGATCGCAGGTGGGTTCATGAATGACAGCGCGATCGTGATAGAGACAGAGGACGCGAGCGCGGTACTCGGCCTCATGAAGGGCGAGATCATGGCCGCGACCGGAAGTAGCAACGGAGTACGCCGCGAGGCCAGCTGGGAGGACTCGCGTGTTCTGAAGGATGGAACTTCTGCCTCGGCCTTTGAGGTCAAGGAGACGCCGCTAGGTCCTAGTGAGGCTCCAGATGCCGCGTTGGGCTCCATTGCCAGTCGTCAGATGGTGAAGCAAGTGCTGCTTGGGCCCCGAGGCTTGCATGGGTTTGCGGTCGCACAGGCTGATGCCTTGGTGGTCACGCTGAGTCAGCGGCAAGATGTGCTCGCGCGCGCTCAAAGTGCATCGCGCGTAGACGCCGCGCCGGACGCGAACGCTGAAGCATCACTCGCCTCCGATGCAGTAGTCAGATCAATGTCAGCACTGCTGCCCCCTGATTCGGCGCTGGTGGGCTTCGTCTGGCTCGGGCAGATCGCCAAAGCCGCGAAGCAGTTGACCGCCCTCTTCGGCGCGGGCGGAGCGATGCCGGAGATACCCACGCGAATGGAACCAATCGCCTTCGGGCTCGCGGTGGGTGGCGGGTGCTTCGAGGCTGCACTGGTGCTTCCGACTCCTGTCCTCAGTGTGATCGCCGCCCAATCAGCATCAATGCCAGCGGAACCAACGCCTTGACCGCGGTGAGTCCGCGAGTATCAGGTACTTGGTCACTTGGCCGAGGCAAGTCTCTTCCCTGGGGCCCGACGGGCATTCCCCATGTGATGGCAATCCTCAATCTGACGCCCGACAGTTTTTCCGATGGCGGCAGATTCGGGTCGAGCGACACCGCAGCGGAGGCAGTTCAGTTTGGCCTCTCATGTCAAGCGTCGGGGGCGGCCATCATTGATATTGGCGCGGAGAGCACTCGGCCTGGTGCCGCCCCAGTTGATGCGTCAACGCAAATCGCCCGCATGCTTCCCACCGTGGATGCACTCGCCGCGCAGGCGATTGTCTCCGTAGATACGACTCTTGCGAGCGTTGCCGCTGCGGCACTCAATGCTGGAGCCCACATCATCAATGATGTCTCTGCCGGCACTGGCGACAATCACATGTTGTCGTTGATTGCCGAGCGCGGCTGTGGAGTGGTCCTCATGCATCGCCTGTGCCCTCCCGGGGCAGACAGTTACAGCGACCGGTATCAGACCGCTCCTGAGTATGGGGATGTTGTCAGTTGCGTGAAGGATTTCCTGCGCGCGCGCGCCGATGCGGCCATGGATGCTGGCATCTCCAGTGATTGCATAGCGCTGGATCCCGGCCTCGGATTCGGAAAATCAGTCCGGCAGAACATCGAGTTGGTGGCAGGTCTTCGCGAGCTCTGCGACCTCGGCTTCCCGGTGCTGGTGTCAGCCAGCCGCAAGAGTTTTCTGGGAGCGATCTGTCAAGAGCCCGATCCATCTCGCAGAGACGGCGCATCCATAGCCGCCGCACTCCTTTGCGCCCAGAGCGGCGCGCGCGTGATCCGTGCCCATGCCGTGGCAGCGCATGTCCAGGCGCTGCGCACCGTCGGCGCACTGGGCTGCTAGACTTCGCTCCCTTCGAGAACAACCATGGCAGGCACCAACACACTTACATTCACCGACGCAGCGTTCGAGACCGAAGTTCTGAAATCATCCGTGCCAGTACTGGTCGACTTCTGGGCGGAGTGGTGTGCACCCTGCCGGATGCTCGGACCGACCATCGACGAACTTGCCAACGACTTTGCTGGCAAGGCGAAGATCGGCAAGATGGATACCGATTCAAATCGGGAGACCGCGATGCGCTACAGCGTGCAGTCGATCCCAACGATTGTGGTACTCAAAGACGGTCAACTCGTGAAGAAGTTCGTGGGACTTCAGCGCAAGGCTGACCTGGCGGCAGCGATCAACGCGATTCTGTAACCGACTCTACCGATCCCAACCTATCGCGTCGAAGCATGCCAGATCGCTGGTCTTCATGTAGTTGGGATAGAAGGTCGTGTTGGAACTGAAAGCTGGATCCATGATTCCGATGTTCAAGGTCTGCTCGCGGAAGTGGCTGGCCTGGTATGGCGATCCATCGCTCATGCGATACTCGGTGGGCGATAAATCGGTGATGTGCGCATCGTCGGGGCTGTTGCTTGCCACAAGACGCGGTCGGGCCGTGAACTCAGCAGCCGTATCCGGGTTGTAATCGGCGGTTCCATCGGTGTACTGGAAGCGGTATAGGTCAAGCACCGTTGACTCATTGCTCCAGACCCCGGCGGCACTCACATAGCCCATGGCGTGTCCTACTTCGTGGATGGCGACATCTACGAACGATACGCCGCTGACACCATTGGTGGGGTCATAGTCCCAGGTGAACGCAGTGTTGAACTGCATACTGGCATCGTTGCCCGTGACTGATCCCACTGTTGACTTGTATGCGGCGCGAGTCCAGTAGACCGTGTTCTCGGCGGTGATCGTGGCCGAGGATCCCGAATAGCGCACACTGATGGTGCTTCCCGTCGGCAGCAGCGGCTGAATGGTGTCGGTGGAATCTCTGTTGTTCACGAGCCCAGCGCGCGCGTTGGTGTATGAGGAGGTGGTGTAACTTGGGGTCGTTCCACCAAGAATGCCGCTGCCAAGGTTGGCGAACGATACGGTGATCGTTATGGTTACCGGATCGGTGAACTTTGACTCCAGGTACTGCTCAACTTTGGTGAACGCGGGCACGGCTGCCGAAGGCACACTTGATGCGAGAACGAACACGATATTGAGGGTCACGGCCAGCCCGTCCTGCGGCGTATCAACAATGCGAAGTGACGCGGGGTCGCTGAGTTCGCGTTGGTGATTACTGGCGATGTTGGCCATGTCAGCTGAGTTGAGGATCCCCGCGCGACTTCCGCACATCGGGCGCCATACTTCGATCCAGTCGGTGTTGATCTCTTCACCCGTGTCGTAGAGCACTGCAGTCTCGGATGGGAGTACAACGATTGCTGCGTCCAAATCGTTTCGCAGGCTTGCCTCAGGTGGCTTGGATCCTGTTCCGCCGATACCGGCCAAGAGGCCGACTATGGCGGATGCGGAAACTGAAAGAGCGAACAATCGATTGGTAATGTTCTTCATTTATCGTGTTCCTTTACATTTGAGATGAGTTAGCCAGACGAGCCTAAGGTACAGGATTCTCTGCTTTTTTAGTGCGCATACAACCTGACTGGGGTGGCAGCAACGCATTCTCACGGTACACTTGACGCCCCCAAAGAGCGGTTTTTGGGGTTATGACTCGTAAAGCAGGGCCTGTAGCTCAATTGGAAGAGCGCTTCCATGGCATGGAAGAGGTCGACGGTTCGAGCCCGTTCAGGTCCATTTTGTGAGAATCCCAGCTTCCTACCTCGCCCTCGCCAGCAGGTCATCCTTCTCGAGTCGGGTTTCCCACTCCACCATTCAG
>SIAA01000026.1 GCA_009692045.1 Phycisphaerales bacterium
AGCGGGATGTTGGGAAGAATGGAGAACTCGCCGGAGTTCTGCAATCCCGGTGTTGCACGCTCTAGTGTCATTCGATCCTTCGGTGCCCAGAAGATTTTGTCATAGAAACGGCCATTGAGCTGGTCATTGAATGCCTTGACATTGGGCATGCGCCACGAACCGAAGTACTGATTCGGTCCGGTCCATTCCAACGGGTACAACACTGTGCCGTTTTGGGCGCAAGTGCTGGGGAAACTGCCCGGGCATAATCCGCCGCCGATCCAGTAACCCCATAGGCCACCGTTCGAATCCCAGCCGAGAATTTGCTGAGGTGGGCAGGCGATGTTGTTCTGGTAGTAGATGCACTTGGCCACGCCAACTCCCGGTGCGGTTCCCCAGTCATCAGGTACTGCCGTGAACTGCCGGTCACTCCAGTCAGCGCCATAAGAGGCGTTGGCGGTCGACATGTTCTTCATGTTGCCTGCGCTTTGGGTGGTCAAAGCCGCTTCACGGGCCTTGGTGATGGCAGGCAGAAGGATCGCGATCAGGAGCGCGATAATCGCAACGACCACGAGGAGTTCGACGATAGTGAAAGCTTTTCTGAGGGTCTGCACGGAGACCTTTCTGCGGAACAGATCCGCATAACCGACGAGAAACCTGACTGACATGAGCGAGTCTCGAATCAGCCTCCTTCAAGCGGTCCCGAGGCTGAACATCGGCTCAAGAAAAAATCTTGGCGCTGACTATATCCGACTGATAGGAGGCGATGGACGCACTTTCCCATTCAATTGGGGAAATTTGTTACCAGACTCAGGCGGAGTCGGTTTCTAGACATGGAACTCGCAACTGGGGATGATTGGGGCATGCTGAGTCAATCTGGAAATGGAGTTGATAATCCATGAAGCTTTACACGAGATCAGGGGATGATGGTTCCACAGGACTGTTCAGCGGTACCCGCGTGGGAAAGGATCATCCACGCATCGAGGCCTACGGCACCGTCGACGAGCTGAATGCTTGCATCGGATTGGCCATCTGCGCATGTCGAGTCGACTCGGTTTTGCAAACCCGCCTTCGTCACATTCTGACCCTCACTCAATCGGTGCTGTTTGACTTGGGAGCAGATCTTGCGACGCCGATGGGAGAGCGCAACGCCGGTCGGGTGCCTCGCATTGGTGAAGCGGATGTCTCCCTGGCTGAGTCATGGATTGACGAGATCGATGGCGGCAATACGCCACTGCGCTGCTTCGTGCTCCCGGGTGGAACCGAACTGTCGGCACGCTTGCACTTGGCTCGCACCGTGTGCCGCCGCGCCGAGCGGTTGATGGTGGCGCTGTCTCGAAGCGAAGAGGTTGGCCCCCTAGCCATTCACTGGGTGAATCGGCTGAGCGATCTGTTGTTTGCCATGTCGAGGCGAGCCAACGGAGATGAGGGTGTTCCCGATGTGCCTTGGGTCGGGCGAACCTAGGTGCCAAAGATTCGGTCACCGGCGTCGCCTAGTCCGGGTCTGATGAAGAAGTTCTCGTCGAGACATCGATCCACGGCTGCGGTATAGATCGGAAGAGCGGGGTGCACGCTTTCAATCTTGGCGACCCCCTCTGGTGCGGCGACCAAACACATCAAGCGAATGTCTTGGCAACCGCGACTGCGCAGGTCGTTTACCACGGATATTGCCGAGCCGCCCGTAGCAATCATGGGATCGGTGACGAGAACCGGTCCTGCCATGATGTCGACAGGGAGTCGTAGGTAGTAGTGGTGCGGATTGGCCGTAACTTCATCGCGCCGCACCCCGATGTGTCCGACGCGCGCCTCCGGAACCAGGTCGAGGACGGCGTTGGCGAGTCCTAGGCCGGCTCTCAGCACCGGGACGATCGTTAGTGGTTGCGCGATTCGTTCAACTTGGGTGCGCTCGAGTGGAGTCTCTACTTCAAACTGCTCCAGCGGGAGATCGCGTAGGGCATCGAAGGCGAGCAATGCTGCGACTTCACTGAGAATGCGGCGAAAGGCTGCGGGCGCGGTGTGTTTGTTGCGCAGCAGCGAGAGCTTGTGTGAGATCAGTGGATGACGAACTACATAGAGTGGCATGGCTACATCCTTTCGGGCGCTTCGATTCCGAGGACGGTCAATCCATCTGCAATTGTGCGACGTGTCAGCGCCGCGAGGCGAAGTCGACTCTCCCGAACAGATTCGTCAGGGCACTTGAGAACGGGGCAGGCTTGATAGAAGGCGTTGAATAGGTTTGCCAGGTCGAAGAGGTAGGCGCAGACTCGGGCTGGCTGCAGCTCACGAGCCGAGGTTTCCAGAGCAGCTCCGTACCGGAGTAATGCCAGAGCGAGCAGGCGTTCACTCGGTTCAATCGGGTGGATTAGAGACTGCGATTGTTCTTTCGTGGCGCCGGCGCCCTGCGAGTACTTCGTCATCATCGAGGCGATTCTGGCGTGGGCGTATTGGATATATGGACCGGTGTCTCCCTCAAATGACACCATTCGATCTAGGTCAAACACATAATCGCGAGTCACATCGCTGGACATGTCGGCATACTTCACAGCGGCGATACCTACGGCCTGCCCGATGGCGTCGAGCGCCTTGGGGTCGAGCGAGTGGGTTGGAGCATCGGGTGCCGCTGCGCGCGCGTGAACCTCGCGCCGACCGCGCTCAATCGCCTCGTCCAAGAGTGCCTTCAGTGTGAAGTTTTCGCCGGAGCGGGTCTTGAGCGGGCGTTTGTCTTTTCCCAGAACTGCGCCGAATGGAAGATGGACAAGTTGGGCTCGAGTTCCATCGGGCAGCATGTCCCAGCCGATCAGCCTGACGGCTTCGAATACATCGCGGAAGTGATCGCGCTGGCGGGCATCAACCACATAGATCACGCGTGCGGAGCCGAGACTCTGTACGCGGTAGCGGACGGCAGCCAAGTCGGTGGTCGCATAGAGAAACCCACCGTCACCCTTGCGAATGAGCAGGGGCCGTTCTCGATCCGGGAATGGCACCACGATCGCACCGGCATCCTCGCGGGCCACACCCTTGCTCTGGAACTCGTCAACCACCCCCGCTAGTTCGTCGCGATAAAAACTCTCGCCGCGATTGTTGTCGTCCGACAGCGCGACATTGAGAGTGTGCGCGACTTGGTAAACCTCGCGCATGGTGCACTCGATCAGACGCTTCCAATCGGCAACCGCTGCCGCATCGCCGGACTGAAGCGCCACCAGAGTGCGCTTGGCATCAGCAATAGTTTGGGCAGCGCCCTCATTCTGTTCTGTGAGCTCAGCGATACGGTGGGGCCCGCAACCCATGCTCACCGCCGCAGCCAATCCCGCTTCATCGGCAGCTCCTTGCGCCTGAGCGTTCCGATAGGCACGGTTGAGATCCTCGAGCGTGATCGTGTCCAGATCAGTTGCATCGCGCCGAAGAGCGGTGAGTGTCATGGCGATGGGGAGACCCCAATCACCGAGGTGATTCTGACGAAACACCTTGAAACCGAGGCGTTCGTGAACTCTAGCCAGCGTGTCGCCGATGATGGTGGCGCGTAGATGACCCACATGCATCTGCTTGGCCACATTTACGCCGCAAAGATCAATCGCGACTGGATGGGTCTGCGCGCTGCAACTGGGTACGCCGAGAGTCGGAGAGTCATGCTCGGCAAGTGCGCGAGTGAGCGCACTGAGTGTGAGCGTGAGATTCACAAATCCTGGCCCGGCAATCTCAGCCTTCTCAACCAAGTCTTCCAGGTGGGCGCAGGCGAGTGTCTCGGCGGCAACCTCTCGGGGATTGCGGCCGAGAGTCTTACCCAGCGCCATGGCAAAACTCGCTTGAAAGTCCCCGAATTCTGGCTTGGCACTGGGTCGCAGCGCCGCGGGCGCAGTGTGTCCCGGAAAGGCGCAACTGATGGCATCGCGCAGACGATCCGCAAGTTGCTCGGCGATGTCGCCAGCGTCCCAAGACATGGGAGCGATGCTAGCGGCGCATGGCAACTCTGGTGATGGCCTTCATGCCCTCGGTGTGCAGCCTCTCCATCGTGCTGCGCGTGGTCGCTATCCAAGAATCCGTGGTAGCGCGGGCCGCCATGAGCAGCATGGCAATCATTCCGTGATAGTCCTCAACGGCGATGAACTCGCTTCCTACTAACGCCCTCTTGTTACCGGCAAGCACGCCGTCGATGTTGCACATGTTGTGATAGTTGCCCAAGGGCAAGCAGATACAGGTGCTGTCGAATCCATAGGCAGAGAATGCCGTTGCTTCACAGGCGCCGCCCGGCATCAGCTTGCGCTGAAACCGAAACTCAGGATGAGTCTTGGCATGTTTGGCGAACAACTCGCTGAGTGAGTTGGTGAGGTTCGGGCTGAACACACTCATTCGATCACCCACGCGCAGTATTGCCCCAGCACCTATAGGGGAGTCGTGGGGAAAGCTGCGACTGTTCTCTAGGCAGATCAGGCGGGAGGAGCGCGGTACGAAGTCGGTGCGAGCCGCATGAATTGCTCCGACGAATCCCACTTCTTCGGCGACCGTGAAAAGGAGTCCGACATGCGGGGCATCGCCGGCGCGGAGCAGTTGGTCGAAGGCGGAGCAGGCCGCGGCAACGGCAGCGAGATCATCGCAGGCGTGAGTCTCGAGCACTCGAATGGGCTTCTTGCCGGGGCCGATTGGTCGTTTGAATATGCCAGCGCGCGGCAGGTCCCAGCGGCCGATGTCGCCCATGGCAATGGAAGCGCCGGAACCAACCCCTGACAACCGCGCCTGCACGCGCTTGTAGGGAACTGATTGGGAATCGAGAGAGTGGATGCGGGCTCGGTGCGGTCGCCCGCCGGAGTCGAAGATGCAGATTCGAGCGCCCTTGAAGTACTGGCTGTGCACTCCACCGCGAAACTCCAGTTCAACATTTGCGCCGCCATGGGGGGCGGCAGTAGCACGACCCGTAACTACGAACGCGGGGTGATCGAGGTGTGCCGTGATGAAGGTCGTTGGTCGTTTGACCACCTTCGCGACGCGCGAGCCGACGGGCTTGCCGTGCCTGCGAACTGCTCGCTGGGTTACTCGGTAGTTGCCGATACCGTCGCGCACCACTTCGATGCGGGAATGCCGTTCCTCTAGATAGGCGTCGAGCCACGCCATGACGGCCTGCTCGCGTCCGGCGGCAGTTGGTAGCTGCGTCACAGCCAACAGCCAGGATTCATGCTTTTTGCGATGCGCCGGCGGGATTCTCTCGCTCATCTGTGCAATCGTAGTGGTGGAGCAGGCAGTTTGTTCTGCCTTGGGGGTGACCACTATGGGTCCGGAGGGCGTACCTTTATGTGTCATGCAGTTTGCCTCAATAGAAGAAGCGATCGTCGATCTGCGAGCGGGCAAGGTAATCGTTCTGGTCGATGACGAGGACCGCGAAAACGAAGGCGACTTCGTTTGTGCGGCCGAGGCGATTACCGTTGATGTCCTCAACTTCATCACCCGAGTTGGCGGCGGTTATCTGTGCGTCTCTCTCGACGGCAAGTCGTGTGATCGGCTTGAGCTCACCCCGCAGGCGAGTAACAACACCAGTATGCGTGGAACTGCATTCACGGTCTCAGTGGATGCCCATCATCGCCATGGGGTCAGTACGGGAATCAGCGCCCGCGATCGGGTGCAGGCGATCCGGTTGCTCGCGAGCGCGGAAAGTTCCGCGAGCGACTTCGTTCGCCCCGGCCACACCAATCCCCTGCGGGCGCGTGATGGGGGTGTACTGGTACGCACGGGACAAACGGAGGGCAGCGTTGATCTGTGTCGGATGGCAGGTATGCGCCCGGCAGCGTGCATCATTGAAATCGTTCGCCCCGACGGGGAGATGGCTCGCCGAGCCGATCTGGAGCGTCTGTGTCAGGAGCACTCGCTCAAGATGTGTTCAGTCGAGCAGTTGATTGAGTATCGCCTGCGCACCGAGAGCCTGGTGCAGCGGATGGAGCCGGTAAGCGGAACTATCGTTTCGACCCCCTCCGGAGAGTTCAATCTGTTCGCGTGGAAGAGCACCATCGATGCGCTGCCCCATCTCGCCCTCTGCGTTGGCGGTGTTGGAGAGCTCACTGCCGAGGGGATCCCGGTTGAGCACAGCGAACCAGTTCTGGTGCGCGTTCATCGGCGCGAACTGCTCGGTGACATCTTCGGGGTAATAGATGGTTCCGGCGAGACAGGTCGTGGAAAAATAAGTTCAGCGATGCGGATGATTCAGCAAGCCGGCAAGGGCGCGCTGATTTATCTGCGTCCTGAGTGGGCTGGCGACAACCTCTCAAGCCGATTGCATCAGGTCAATCGAAGCACCTCCGATCCCGATCGACCCGATCTGACTCTGCCTGGTGCTGCTGCTGGCACAAGCGAGCGCGACATCGGCATTGGCGGTCAGATCATTCGCGATCTCGGCTTGCGCAGACTGCGCGTACTCAGCGACCACCCTCGATCCATGCCGTGGCTGCACGCCTTTGGTCTAGAGATCGTGGAGACAGTGTGCATGTCAGCGGATGCAACAACATGAGTGCTTGGGCATTGGCTCGCTTCGGGGCGGCAGCGTTGCTCGCAGCGGCGTCAGGTGTGATTGCAGCGGCGCAGCAGGGAAGTCCGGCAGAGTTGGGTAACACGCCACCGGCAGTGTCAGAGCCATCGGCGCCTCTTGCCGCGACTGCGGCGCCCACCGCCGCCACTGCCGAACGCCCGCCGCCATCCCCGGAGGCAGAACAGTTGTTGGAGGAGGTCGAGAAGCGACATGGGTCGATCTCGGTCTTTCGGGCCTCATTCCTGATGGAGAAGCACCGAAGCCTCGAGGATGAAACAGAAAAACGATTGGGCCGCATCGTGGTTCAGGGTATGCCAGGGCCGCAGCGTCGATTCGCTGTAGTCATGGATCAAGTGATCGACACCGATGGTCGGGGTTCACCTGAGAAGCGGCGCTATGTCTACTCGGGAGGTTGGCTGTCGGAAATAGACTTCGACCGCAAGCAACTCATCAGGCGGCAGATGGCGCGTGATGGTGAGGAGTTCGATCCACTTCGAGCGGGTGAAGGGCCATTCCCACTACCACTCGGTCAGCGCAAGGATGATGTGCTGCGCGAGTTTCATGCCGCTCTCTGTGAGGTGCCTTCTACCCCGATGCTGCAATCGGCGCGCGACTCCCAAGCGCGCGCGATTTCGCTAGTGCCTCGAGAGGGGACCCCCATTGCGCGCGACACCGCCAGCATTGTTGTTTGCTATGACCAGGAGACTCTGCTCCCGGTAGCGGTGGAGGTGCGGGAGCGAAACGGGGACCGCACGACCGTGCTGGTGCGTCACCCCGATGCTTCAGAGGAACTCCGCCCCGATGAGCGAGCATTGCTTGAGTTCACCGATGTCCCCGATCAGGATTGGACGAAAGATGTGCGGCCGCTGGAATATCAACTTAGCGGCCCCCAAGCAGCGGAGTCGGTAGTTGTGCCCAGCTCAGTGGGGCTTGCACCCTCAGTAAGAGCTGCCCTCGAGGCGCCGTGGCTCAGCAGCGAGCAGCGGCAGGACATGCGGATAGAGCACGGAGCCTGGAATCAGGGGGACTTAGATACGCCCAATCGCGCAGTAGCGGCCGCCGTGTTGCAGTGGAAGTTTGACGAGGCGCAGGCTGGGGATCCCCAGATTGATCCGCTACTACTCGGAGAGTCATTATTGCAGCGTGGTCAATGTGAGGACTCGATCAAGGCGCTGCTGGCGATCACCCATCAATCCCCGATCCCTAGTGCTGCGGGTCAGGCATACGCGCCTGGAGTACCTGCGCCCCAGCCCCCTTTGCTGCCTGTTGAGATTGAGAGTGCTGATCAGGCCAGCCGTGTTGCGCGAGCATCGCTGCTGTGTGCTCGGGCATTGGAGGCGCTCGGTCGATTCCCCGAAGCGGTTGCTGCAGCGCGATCTGGAATCGCTGCCGCAACACAGGCCGGTGATGATCCTGCCGCCGCCGCCGCAGCGGCGCTCGCGGTGGCGCTGCTCGGGCGGCTCGAGGGAGTAACTCCGGCTGAATATGAAGCGGCGATGAAGAACCTCGGCAGAATCGCCTCCACCATCGATCGAGCGGATTGGCGCACGCGTCTCGCTGAAGGCGAGATTCTCATGGAGAAGCACAATCCGGGCGAGGCGGTCCCGGCGCTGCGCGAGGCTCTCGACCGCAATCCGCGCTGTGCCAACGCTTGGTATCTGCTGGGGCGATTGGCCATGATGCAGTTCGATTTCGACTCGGTTGAGCGAGCCGCGGTGCAACTCGACGAACTCGCACCTGCCGGGCCACTGGCGGCGTTGCTGCGCGCCGAAGCGGCTTTGCAGCGCAAAGATGGTGATCTTGCCTTGGAGCACCTGCGAGCCGTCTTGGAGCGTGCGCCCGCCCAGCGAACCGCGCTTGCCCTGCGAGCTGCCGCCTTCGGATTGAAGTTTGACGAACCGGCGATGCGGGCAGCGCTTGCCGACCACGACAATCACGCTAGCGGCAACGGTCGCGGGTACTTGGAAGCTGGTCGCGCTCTTGCCAAGGCCCGGCAGTACGAGTTGGCGGCACAATTGCTGGAGGAGGCTGTCAGGCGCGAGCCGCACTACAGCGCACCTCGGCTGGAACTGGGGTTGCTGGAAACGCAGACCGGCCGAGATGATCGAGCACTGTTGGCTCTGCGCGAGGCGGTGAAGTTGGATCCATTCAACATGCGCGCCGTGTTCAGTCTGGATCTTCTGGAGCGACTCTCCGGGTGGAAGCAGTTCGAGAGCGAACATTTCATCGTGCGCTGTCAGCCCGGGCCGGATGAAGCCTTGGCTAGAGATATGTTGCAGCCACTAGAGACAATGCATGCCGAGGTGGCGGGGCGTTATCAGTGGGCGCCCCAGACTCGAACCACAGTGGAGCTGCATCCAGATCACGAATCATTCGCCGTGCGCATTTCGGGGATGCCCTCCATCCACACCATCGCCGCGAGCACTGGACCAGTGGTAGCGATGGAGGCCCCGCGCGAACAAGCACCCCGCAAGCATCTCGGTCTCTTCGATTGGCTCGATGTCATCAGGCACGAGTACACCCACACCATAACTCTGGGTGCCACGGGCAATCGCATCCCGCACTGGCTCACCGAGGCGGTAGCCGTGGATATGGAGCACAAGGTCCGTGAATACCCCGTCTATGAACTGCTGGCGCGAGCATGGAGTACCGACGAACTGTTCGACTTTGAGGAGCTCAATCTGGCATTCGTCAGACCCAAGCGTGCCGATGATCGCGCCTTGGCTTATTCCCAGGGTCACTGGATGGTGCAGTACATGAACGAAGAGTTCGGGCGCGAGGCGCTGCCGCAACTATTGTCGTTGTTCGCTTCGGGTCACTCCGAGGCTCAGGCATTTGCCCAGGTGCTCGAAGTGTCGAGGGGGGAGTTCCTCGCTGGTTTCAAGGAGTGGGCGGGAGATCAGGTGCGAGATTGGGGTCTCGCGCCCACGCCATCTCTGGCAGAACTTGCGAGTTCTTTGGGAACTGACTCCGAAACTCCAACTTTGGACGATGCGCAGATCGTCGAGCTACTCAAGAAGTATCCCGATCATCCCGATCTGCTCGAGATCGCGATTCGGCGGCGACTCCGTGATGGTGCCATGGATGACGCTGCGATCGACCTGCTCTCTCGGTATTCCCGCTCGAGGCCCTTTGACTCATATCCCCACCGCAAACTGGCGGAGGTATTGCTCAAGAGCGATACACCGGATGCCGCGCGTGTGCATCTCGAAGCCTTGGATCAAACTAGTGAGCGGGTGAACGCCTACGCCCTCGAGCTAGTGCGGCTGCACCGGTTGGCCGGACGCACATCCGAAGCGTTGGCAATGGCCCAGCGAGCAGTGCGCATTGATCCCTACTCGGCGCCGACTCGGGAACTGGCGGCGACAGTCGCAGTTGAGGCAGGTGATCTTGAGCAGGCGCGCGTGCAGATCGAGGCGCTCATGCTGTTGGAACCCGATCGTGCCATTCACAAACAGCGACTGGAGCGAATCGAGTCAATGCGGGCGGCGAAGGCACACTGATCGCGCCCTCAGTCACGGCATGAAGACCCCTCACTCCTCGGTATAGTCAAGATCACGCCCGTATGTCTCGGGCAGATAGATCATGGACAGGGCCGCGGCGGCGAATACCACCGCGGCGATCATCGATGCCGCCTGCACATGGCCGACCGAGCGCGAGAGTGGATCGAATGCCAGAGTCATGGGAACCGCGCTGGCGCGCACCATGTTGGGCACGGTCGTCGTGACCGTCGCTCGCACATTGGTGCCGAACAGTTCACTGGAGGTGGTGATCATCACGATCCAATAGCCGCTGAAGAATCCCATGCAGGTGACTCCCCCGTAGAACCAAGTGAGGGAGCGCGACCCGAGTATCAGAACCGCAGCCACACCCAGGGCAGTACCACAAACGAATACGAGCATGGCGCGGCGCCGACTGTGCAGCAGCTGCGAGAGTGTGCCGCTGCTCAAGTCGCCGAAAATGGCGGCTGCGTAATAGAGGCTCACGCAAACCCCGGGCCGAGGCAGGGAGTCGGGAGGAAGTCCCATCGCGGCAGCGATCTGGGGAGAGAGACCGATGATGATCCCCAGCGTGAACCATATGGGAGCGCCCGCCAGAACGATCATCAGGTAGCGCAGCATGTGCTGTGGACTTCGCAGCAACACCAGCAGACCACGCTTGGCACTGGAACTTGAGAGTGAGTGGAACATGCCACTTTCGCGCAGGCTCACTCGCAACAGAAGGAGAAGGAGTCCGCCGATGCCACCGATCAGGTAGGCAGTGCGCCAGCCCTGATCAGCCGCGAGTCCCAGCGCGGGAATTCCGCGCGCATGTTCGCCAACCAGCCCGGCCGCAACCGCGCCGACCACGCCAACCGCACCCACGATCATCACGCCCCAGCCTCTGCCGCGTCGACTCATCAACTCGCTAACGAGCGTCACTCCTGCCCCAAGTTCGCCAGCGAGTCCGATGCCTGCGGCGACTCGCAACCACTCATAGGCTTCGATCGACTCGACATAGGCGTTGGCCAAGTTGGCAGCCGAGTAGAGCAGGATCGAACCCATGAGCACACTCAGCCTTCCCCGGTAATCACCCAACACTCCCCAGATGAATCCGCCAGCGAGCATGCCCAGCAGTTGCAGGTTGAGAAGGCGGATTCCCTCTGGCTGAATCTGGTCAGGAGCAATGCCAACATCGAGCAAACTGCGATGCCTGACCACATTGAAGAGAACGAGGTCATAGATGTCGACGCAGTAGCCCAGCGCCGCCACCACCACGGCGATGGCCATTCCTTGGTGTTCCTGCCCCGTTTCTGGGGCGGAGAGCGATTCTTGGTTTAACAAGGCGCAGCCTCTCGCAGATTTGTTGTGGGAGTTGGTGATAATGGTTGTATCTTGAGGAGATGGCACAACACCTGAAACAAGCCCTTGCTCTGGCGGCGATCTGTGTGGTTCTTCCTATTGAGGCTCATGCCGGAGTAGGGACATTTACCATCGATGGCTCGAGCACGCTCTCGAGCACGATGACAGTGGGTGTGCCGGTAACTGGAACTCTGAAGGGAAACTATGACGCCACGGCGAATCCAACGGGCACGCAGACGCGCCCCGGGTACTTCGGAGGCAGTGGCAATGTTCCCATTCCCTACACCGCTGCCACCGAAATAGTTATGTCGGTGAACTCAGCGCCAGATGGTTCATATGCTCTGGTTCAAGATGTCATCGGGTACAGCGTCGTGGGGCTTTCGATGGATCTTCTGGGCGGGACGCCCGGCACTGTTGCCTCAACCATCACGGTGAACTGGAACTCATTTCACACAGTTGCCCCGACTGCGATATTTCCCGGTGGTGCGCCCATAGCACTTCCCATAGAGAACGGTTCCATTACTTCGCTTCTCGCTGTGCAGAACGGCCCAGCTCCGATGACCATGCTCGAGACGGCACCGGGTGTCTACACGGTGAACGCAGTTGTTCCGGTGGCCATGTCCTATGTTGGCAGCGTCATGGGTACGGTCTATAAAGGCACGGGCCTGCAAGCGGCGATCGCCCTCAATGGAACTCTCACAGTGACGTCGGCCGGCTCGACACTCGTAGCTGATGCGAGTTCGTCAGAAACAGTTCCACTTCCGGCAGCTACTACGGGATTCGTTGACCAACCACTGGCAGTTCCCACCGTGATTCCTGCGGGAAGCACAGCCAATCTGCTCATGTCAGGCCTTCCCGGAGCAGGAACGGCCTCCACAATCATCACTGCCCATCTGGTGTCTACGGCGCCAGCCCAGCCCAACAATCCTGCCGATCTGGATAATGACGGCATAGTTGGTGGCGGCGATCTCGCCGTGCTGCTTGCGCTGTGGGGTCATGTCGGTACTGCGGCCGATCTGGACGGCGATGGAGTTGTTGCTGGCGGGGATCTGTCCATCATGCTTGGAGCATGGGGCAGCTGAATCAGGAAATCTGCCACGGCAGTTGATCTAGGTCGACATTGCCGCCACTAAGGACGACAACGATGCGCTCGGGGAGTTTTCGCGCGCGGAACTCTGGTGTGAGAAGCGCTGCCAGGGCAACAGCCGAACTCGGCTCGGCCATGAGTTTTGCTCTCTCCCAAAGTAGGCGCATGCATGGTGCGATGTCCGCTTCGGGTACTTCAACTATTTCATCTACTAGGGCTGAGACCGCCGCGAATGTGCGCACCGATAGAGCGGTACGCAAACCATCCGCGATGGTCACTGGCAGCATGGGCGGTTGCAACCGACCCGTGCGCTTTCCCAGCGCGGCATCAGCGGCAAGTTCCGGCTCGGCTGCCAGAACCTGCAGGGAACTGCTGGAGTGCTTGGCCGCGATGGCTATCCCTGAGATGAGCCCACCACCGCCTACTGGAGCGATGATCGCCTGTGTGTCCGGCGCCTGCTCAAGAATCTCCAGGGCGATGGTCGCTTGTCCCGCGATGACATCACAGTTGTCATAGGGATGAATCAGAGTTGCGCCCGTTCTCTCGATGATTACCTGGCATGCGGCCTCGCGGGCGGCGAGGGTTGGCTCGCACTCGATAACCGCAGCGCCGTATCCCACGACCGCAGATCGCTTCACCGCAGGCGACCCCCGGGGCATCACCACATAGGCGGGAATGCCTCGCAGACGTGCGGCAAGCGCCAGCGCCTGAGCGTGATTACCTGACGAGTGGGTAGCGACACCGCGCTTGGCAGCCTCATCACTCAGCGCCATCACCGCGTTGCATGCTCCGCGAAACTTGAAAGCCCCTACTCGCTGAAACATCTCGCACTTGAAGGCAATGTCTCGGCCCGCCAACTCGGAGATAGTTGACGACCGCATCAGTGGGGTGCGGTGCACCCAAGGGTCGATGCGGACTCGTGCTGCCTCGATGTCGGCGATGGTGGGCAGCAGTTGGCTCATGGGCTCTCATTCTCTCCGATGGGAACCAAGCCGTCGACTCATCCCTCGGTGGTCATCGTTTTGCCGTCACCCCAAGTGAAGGTCTCCTTGAAGACCGAGCGCATCGGGCGTGCGATTACCGATCCAACACCGGGTATCGCTTCAATCGCAGCCCGCAGACGCTGAAGTTCAGCGTAGCTCGCTCTACCGCTTTCCCATGCAAACCTGCATGGAAGGATACACGGGCAAAGTGCCCAGTTCGCTTCCACCCCAAGACTCGGGCAAGTTCGCTGGTACCCTTCCAGTTTCGTCCGTGTTTGTTAGGAAGGACCCATCTATGTCGGATTCGCCAACCACCTTGCCGCTCCGCGGCGCTCACAATCCATCCAGCCGCAACCTAGGAACCTCTAGGGGAAGCTTTGCGCTGGCGCCACAAGTTGGCGGCCCGCTGGCGTTTTCCAGTCCAGACACTCCAGGAATGCCGCTGCCGAGCGAGCGAACAGCCTGGGACTTTCTGCCCGCGGGATGGACGCTTCAGCGTGCTGCCGACCATGAGTCTGGTTGCCGGGGACACAATCATGTTGAGACCGGTGAGTTCATTCGCGCAGCGGCTCCGCGCGGATTTACTGCCATCACGCAACTGGAGTTTGCGCGACTGGGGATAGTCACCCCGCAGATGCGCCGGGTGGCTCAGCGTGAACTACATCTCACTTCACAGCAGGTGCGGGATGAAGTGGCAGCCGGACGGATGGTGATTCCTGCCAACACTGAGCACCTCAAATTCAAACTGGATCCCATGGCGATCGGACGCGCCTCCCGTACCAAAGTGAACGCCAACATGGGGGCCTCTCCAATCTCGAGCGGCACCCAAGAAGAGGTTGAGAAACTTCAGTGGGCCGAGCGCTGGGGCGCTGACACCGTGATGGACCTCTCCACCGGCGGCAATCTCGATGAGTGCCGGGAGGCGATCATCAAGGCATCGACGGTACCTATCGGCACCGTTCCCATCTATTCCATGATCATCGGGCGCAAACTTGAGGACCTAGACGAAGCGGTTGTTCTGGAGGCGCTAGAGCGACAGGCGCGGCAGGGCGTTGACTACTTCACCATTCACGCCGGGGTACTGCGGGAGCATCTACCTTTCGTGAAGAATCGTCTGATTGGAATTGTCAGTCGCGGCGGCAGCCTGCTAGCGAAGTGGATGCTGGTGCATGGCAAGCAGAATCTGATGTACACCTCTTGGGAGCGCATCTGCGAGGTGATGCGCCGCTGGGATGTGACATTCTCTATCGGTGACGGGTTGAGACCAGGGGGGTTGGCTGATGCCTCCGACGCCGCCCAGCTTGCTGAGCTGGAGACCATCGGAGAGTTGACGGAACGAGCTTGGCGCATGGGATGTCAAGTGATGGTCGAAGGCCCCGGCCATGTGCCCTTCGATCAGATTGAGTTCAATATGAAACTTGAGCGACGACTTTGCCACGGCGCTCCCTTCTATGTGCTCGGTCCGCTGGTGACCGACATCTTCCCCGGTTACGACCACATAACAAGTTGCATAGGCGCAACAGCCGCCGGTTATCACGGCGCCAGCATGCTTTGTTATGTGACTCCCAAGGAGCACCTCGGGCTCCCCAAGAAGGATGATGTGAAGCAAGGTTGCATCGCCTACCGAATCGCTGCCCATGCGGCAGACATCGCCCTTGGGATTCCCGGCTCGCGCGACCGCGACGATGAACTCACCAAGGCTCGCGCCGCTCTCAACTGGGAGAGGCACTTTGAACTGTCATTCGATCCAGATACGGCCCGCGCCTATCACGACGAGGATCTAGATGTAGACACGGACTTCTGCGCCATGTGCGGGCACGACTGGTGCAGCGTGCGCATCAGCAAGGAAATTCAGGAGTTTGCCAGCGGCAAGGATGTCGAGAGCCAGCGTGGCAAGCCTGTCCGCAGCGCAGCCCTTACGGAGGATCAGCAGGAGATTCTCGCTCGGCGCGGGGTGCTTTCTCCTGAGGAAATCCACAAGCTTGGTTCGAAACCGGGCTGCCATAGCGAGAGCGACAGTGAGGTCTTGGTGCCGCTGAATACGGCCCCAGCGCACAATATTTCCACCCACGACTCGCTGATTTAGTTTTTCTTGTAACGCCCCTTGCAAACCACGCAGCAGATTCGATCCTCTCCTTAGGAGGCAGGCTGATGCAACAGGGGACGGTCGCAGTATCACCAGTTCACGGCGGTAGCGGGTTTCTCGAAATCCCCCACTACAAGTTCATGGTCATTGACCTGTTGCTGGTGTTGTTTTCCGCAGCAGACATTCTGTTCACCTGGGCGGTGCTGAACAAAGGTGGCGAGGAGGTCAATCCGCTGGCACGACTCGTGCTCGATTCGTGGCAATTGACCGGCCTGGTTGTCTATAAGTACACGCTGATCGTGCTGGTGATCCTGCTGTGCGAGAGAGTGGGACGATGCAGCGAGGTCATGGCCAGATCCGTGCTGCTTCTTGGCATCGTGCTGACCTGCGTTCCCGTGGTGTGGTCAACCTGGCTGCTGATGCATCACTGATTTAGGGGCGCATCAATCTTTCAATGTCCGAAGCCGTGCGGGGAATGGCCCGCGATAGCACGCGGTTGCCCGACTTGGTGACCAGAACATCATCCTCGATCCGGATGCCGATCTTTTCATCGGGAAGGTAGATGCCCGGCTCAATCGTAATGACAGCGCCAACCCGAAGAGGTCCATCGGGTGTGGCATCATGTACTTCCATGCCGAGATGGTGCCCGATGCCGTGGATGAACGCATCGGCGAATCCAGCCTTGCTGATTACGCTGCGAGCGGCGGCATCGATGCTGGCGATGGTCGCGCCCGCGCGGACCTGCTTGGTGGCAGCCGTGAGCGCTGCGAGCACGATGTTGTAGACCTCCCGTTGCCTGATGGTGAACTTGCCGCTCACGGGAAGAGTGCGGGTGATGTCTGCGGCGTACCCAGCGAACTCCGCTCCGGAGTCAACGCATACGAGGTCGCCCTTCTGAAGCAACTGATCGTTGTCGTGATAGTGCAGCACCGTGGAGTTGAAGCCGCCGCCCGCGATGGTGCGGTAGGCGGTACCACGCGCCCCGTTGGTTTTGTAGGCGTGCTCCATCGACTCCTGCAGGTCAAACTCGCTGATTCCCGGCCGCAGGGATTTCATCGCCTGTGCGAAACCAAGTGCAGTGATGTCAACTGCCCTTTGAATGCAGGCCACTTCTGCCGCACTCTTGCGGGAGCGCATGATGGCGAGCAGGTCACTGTGATCGACGATCTTGCACCCGGGAATGCGGGCGGCACTCTCTCGGAGCAGGACAAGATCGGGTGAGGCCGGGGCGTTGTGCGCCGCCAGAGGATGCAGGCATGCCAACGACTTAGATCGTCTCGCACTCTCCAGTAGGAATCGCGGGAAAGCGCCGATGCGCTGAATCGTCTCAATGCCATAGAGGGTGCGCAGCGCTCGGGAAACCGGAGAGCGAAATCCGTCCCACTTCTCTACCTCGGGATTGAGGGGGCGCAGAAAGAGTTGCGCTCGTCGCGCGGCAATCGGATTCGCGGGGTCAAGCAGAAGGAGTGCGCCTGGCTCCCGTGTGACTCCAGTCAGGTACTCAAAGTGAGGATGAGGGCGCCACGGCGAGTGCAGTGAAGCATCCTGTTCGCCTGCGAGAACCAAACCTACCGCTCCGCCGAGGGCCTTGAGCAACTGGCTGCGCCGCTTGGCAAACTCAGCGAGAGGTACTGCAGCCATGAGATTCTCCAGTCTTGGCTGCATCCAGCAGGCGGTTGGCGTAGGAGTTCATGGCATCACGCAGCTGCTCGAAACTCTCCAGCACATAGAGGATGGGCTGGTAGTGATCGATCTCGAAACTGGTCGAGCACACTCTCTCCATGTCGAAGGGGCGGCGATCAACCTCGGAACTGGTGAGAGCATGGCGACTCTCGCCCGGGCTCGAGATGAGCCCGGAGCCATACAACTTGTGCCGCCCCGACTCCTTGATCAGACCGAACTCAACTGTGAACCAGAAGAGTCGGGCCAGTCTCTCGGTATGGATCGGATCATCCGTGGCGAGCGCGGCCTTGCCATAGGTCTGCAGGAAGTCGGCGAAGGTCGGATCGGCGTGCAGGGGTACATGTCCGAAGACATCGTGAAAGATGTCGGGCTCGGGCAGGTAGTCAATAGATTCCTTGGGGCGGATCACTACGGTTGTGGGAAACTCTCGCCGCGCTAGACAGCCGAAGAATGCGTGCGGCTTTAGGTAACCCGGAACCGCCTTGCTCTGCCAACCAGTCAGCTGCCGCAGATAGGTGTTGATGCTCTTGGGACCTTCCAGATAGGGGATGTGATCCCGCACCAGATTGATGTTCTGGGCGCCACTCAGATAGGTCGCCGAAGCCTGATCCTGCAGGTAATCCATCTGTCGATCATGCAGGTTTCTCCAGGTCTCCTGGTTCTCTGCGGAGTAACCCTGATACTGCTGATCGATGTAGGCATTGGTGATGTCGGTGAACCCCGGCTCGCCAAACCTGTCGGCGTACTGCTGCGCTGCCCGCGCCTGCGCCCCATCGATCATGGCGCTATTGAGACTGCCCGCAAACTTCTGAGCCGAACTGTCTGGCATACCCATCAGAGAGACCTCCAAATGACATCTTACGAGGCAGAGCGACTGATCGAGCCGATCATGTCGTCAGGTTGAGCCCAGGGGGTCGAGGCGCTGACGCGCACAACATCGAATCGTCGGCGAACATCAATGCCGCCAGGGTCGGCCCCCACGACCACGGGGTCTTCCACATCGAATCCGGTGAGCCTCTCGACGGAGGCAGCCAGAGCCGTCTTCGGCAGGGCGTTGGCAGTTCGGCACGCTGCCGATTCGCTCCCTGCCCACGGATTGGGGCGCATGAGTGTTGAACCATCTATATACATGCCGCGAAAGCGCGCGGCATCAATGTGAAGTCTCGCCCAGTTCACATCCTCCGGTTTGCCGTGATAGATGCGCCAGCGATCGCAGAGTGCGGCATCCTCGCCTCGCTCGGCAAACTGCTCAAGGGAAACCATCAAGTGCAGATGATCGTCACCGTCATCGGGAAGTTCCAGAACCACATCGGTGCTGGTGATCATGGCAACCATCACAGGCGCCACTAACGGACCTTGAGGACTGGCTACCACCTTCAGCGGGCAACGCTCACCATCAAATCGGAGGAATCCTCGCAGGTGACCCCGCATCCATTCATAGGCAAGATCAATTGCTACTTCGCCAGATGGCATCGATTGATTCTAGATGGCGGTGGAGATGGCGTCGTAGCCGCGTGGGATCAGCCGTGGCACCGACCGTAGGATGCGCTGGTGACCATTGTTGCCGTCTCGATAGCGGTCGCGAGAAGCGAGGAGATTGAGTCAGCTCTAGTGCGCGCGGCTTCGGCGGGGGAGCGCGGAGCGGATATGGTTGAGTGGCGCGTCGATGCTCTAGCAGAGGACGCAACGGCGCTGGAAGCCATCAGCACCCTGTGTGCCCGCAGTCCGCTTCCTTGCATTGTCACGGTGCGGTCCATCACCGAAGGAGGAATCTGGGAGGGGGAGGAGGTGAGCCGGGTCTCTCTCATCGAAGCAATCGCGCTGAGTGAACACCGTCCCGCCTATATCGACTTCGAACTTGCTGCTCTGCGGCGCAGCGCCAACATCCGCCACAAGGTACTGCTCGCCGTGGATCATCCGGGTCAGGTGCGCACCGGTGAACCGAGACTGCTGCTTTCATCGCATGACTTTCAGAGCCGCCCCCCTGATCTGCTGCAGCGCGTGTTGCAAATGTGGAACGACGAGGCTTGCGCCGTTGCCAAGATTGTTTGGCGCGCCCGCAGCGTGCGAGACAACCTAGAGGCGTTTGAGATTCTGGCCAATCGTCTGAAGCCGACCATCGCGCTGTGCATGGGTGAGTTCGGACTTCTCTCGAGGGTGCTGGCCCGAAAGTTCGGGGCGTTCCTCACCTTTGTGCGAGCAGAAAGCGAGGGCACCGCGCCTGGTCAACCGAGCCTGGAGGAGTTGCTGGGGTTGTATCGGTTTCGCTCCATCGGTTCTCAGACCAAGGTATTCGGCGTGGTTGGATGGCCCATCGGACACTCGCACAGTCCCCGTCTTCACAACGCAGCATTTGGCGCGCTCGGATTCGATGGAGTGTTGCTGCCACTGGCAGTGCCACCGGAGTGGGAGCACTTCACTGCTTCAATGGGCGCGCTGATTGACGCCCGCATGCTGGACTTCACGGGCTGCGCGGTGACGATTCCCCACAAGGAACACCTAGTTCGCTTCGTGCGCGCGCGCGGGGGGCAGTTAGATGCGGTCAGCGAGATGTGCGGTGCCGCGAACACGCTAGTGGTGGAGGCTGACGGCAAGTTGCGCGCATTCAATACCGATGCCCCCGCCTTGGTTGAATCACTATCGTCAGTGATGGGTCCACTCTCGCGCCGTCGCATCGCCGTGATCGGCGCTGGTGGAACTGCCCGCGCCGCCGTCGCAGGGCTCGTACTTGCGGGAGCGGAAGTTCATGTTTGCAATCGAACCGAAGCGCGCGTGCGGGAACTGATGGCGCGATTTGCCCAGTCCGGAACTCTGGTGCAGATGCATTCTCTGGCCGCGCTTGCCGAGTCGCACTTCGATGCCATCGTCAACACGACGCCACTCGGAATGACGGGTGGCCCAGATCCACAGGGCATGCCCTTCGTCCCCACCCACGACATGTCAGGCACGACTGTTCTCGATGCCGTCTATACCCCTCGCCGCACTCCGTGGCTCATTGCCTGTGAGGGCCGCGGGGCGCAAGTCATCAGTGGCACCGACCTGTTCATCCGGCAGGCCAAGTTGCAGTGCGGTATTTGGACTGGCCAGGATGCGCCCGCTGGTCTTTTCGAATCACTCATCAATGATGGAGAGCAAGCGTGAGATCTGCCCGAATCGCGCTGATACTTCTCACGGGGATAAACCTCCTCAACTACTTGGATCGTTTCATTCTCAGCGCCTTGGTGAGTTCACTCACCGCGCCCGTGGCGGAGGGTGGCTTGGCGCTCACTGATGCCGAAGCGGGCTCGCTCTACTCGGGGTTCATCATTGTGTATCTGGTGGCGGCGCCAGTATGCGGCCTGCTTGCCGACCGATTCAGCCGCAACTGGATTCTTGCTGTGGGCGTGGCGGCATGGAGCGCCGCTACTTCGGCGGGTGCGCTGGCAACCGGATACTGGTCACTGATGCTGACTCGAATGTGTACCGGGATTGGCGAGTCTGCCTACGCCACAGTTGCCCCGACTGTCATCAGCGATCACTTTCCACCCCATTCTCGCGCTCGGGCACTCGGGGTATTCAACAGTGCCATTCCCATCGGTGCTGCCATCGGCATTGCGCTGGGCGGATGGGCCGCCTCCAACTATGGATGGAGACCAGCGCTCCTGATCGCTGGACTGCCAGGCTTGTTGCTTGCGGTTTGCTTTGCGTTTCACAAGACTCCCGCCCGCGGTGCCTCTGATCCTCATGTTGCTGTGGGTCGGGCGCCAACACTCGTCGAGGCACTGCGCATCGCACTTCGACCGAGTTATGGATTGACTGTACTGGGTTACGCCTTGCAAACCGCGGGATTCGGGGCCCTAGGGTTCTGGGCTCCCAAATACCTGCAAGTCGCCAAAGGGATGTCACTTCAAGAATCCACCATCACCTTCGGCATCGTCATTGCAACTACGGGCGTGATTGGAACCATCATCGGTGCGTGGTGGGGAGATCGCTGGTTCCAGCGATCAAAGACGGGACTCCTGCAAGTGTGTGCTCTCACCTCGGTGGCGGCGGCCGTCTTCGTGGGGATCATGATCATGGCTGATGACCTGTGGATCGTCTGGAGTGCGGCAACTCTTGCCTGCCTTTTCTTGGTTGCTTCAGTCGGACCGATCAACTCGCAGATTGTGAACATGCTGGGGCCCGGCGAGCGTGCCAGTGGAGTTGCCATGAGCATTGTGCTCATTCACCTGCTGGGAGATGTCCCCAGCGTGTCCATGGTGGGTTGGATGTCGGCGGAGTTCGGATTCAATACCGGTCTCGCCCTGCTTCCGTTGGCACTGGTTGGCGCTAGCGTGGTGTGGTGGGTGGCGATCCGAGTCGAAGCGAATCGAAGAGACGCTTAGGCGCGAACCAATCGATCAGTACATGGGGCACCACTCGAGCCAGTGCCACCAGTGCCACATTCACCGCGCCGGTAACACAGATTACGGAGCCGCGCTCGGCAGCTCGCCAGCCGATTAGCGCGCACTCACGCGCATCCATCCAGAACATCGAAGGCAGGCGCGCAACGAATCCTCGCGTGCCCGCAACATCATGGAACTCGCTCTCGGTGAATCCCGGGCAAACAGCGGTGACCGTGATGCCGGTGCCTTTGAGATCGCGCGCGAGTGCTCGCGTCTCGCCGATCATGAATGCCTTGGCGGCGTTGTAGAGACTGCCGGTCGGATCGGGGGCCCAGGCGGCGATGCTGGCGACATTCACGATGCGCCCTCGACCGCGCTCGATCATCGCGGGTAGGAGCAGCCTCGTGAGCTGGACCGGAGCGTTGACCATTACATTGAGCCACTGGGTGTGGAGATTCAGCGGCGCATCAAGGAACGCCCCCTTAAGCGCGTACCCCGCGTTGTTGATGAGCACATCAATGTGGATGCGCGCCGCCATGACTTGGGCAACGAGTTGCTCGGGCGCGTTGGCCTCTCCGAGATCCGCGGCAATCACCAGCACCCGCGATGACTGCTCGGCGCGAAGTCGGGCCGCGATGGCATCAAGCCGATCCTTTCTCCGAGCAACAAGGATTAGGTCGAAACCGCGGGAAGCTAGCAACTCCGCGAAAGCAAGTCCGATGCCGCTACTTGCACCAGTGATGAGGGCGGTGGGACGCTTTGTGTTCTCGCTCATGCTGGGTAGTGTCGCGGATAGCATCGGCGCCGTCACATGGGAAACCTGTCATTTTCAACGGCTGGTGAATCGCACGGGCCCTCGCTCATCGCTTTGGTGGAGGGCTTCCCCGAGGGGGTGACTGTTGACGAGTCCTTCATCAACGCGGAGTTGGTGCGCCGCCAGGGTGGCTATGGTCGGGGCGCACGCCAGCGCATTGAGGCCGACTCGGTGGAGTTCCTCAGTGGACTCAGGCGGGGCGTCACCATCGGTTCACCCATTGCGATGCGGATCGTCAACAAGGATTGCCGCATCGATGACCCGGAGAAGGCGCCGCCTCTCTACCGCCCACGGCCCGGTCATGCGGATCTGGCGGGAAGCATCAAGTGGCTCACTACCGATTGTCGCGGGGTGCTCGAGCGCGCCAGTGCTCGGGAAACTGCAGCCCGCACGGCTGCGGGGGCGCTCTCACGGTGCCTGTTGCGTGAGTTCGGCATCGAAGCCTTTGCCTTCGTGCGCGGTTCGATTGGTGCGAACTCGGAGATTGAAGTCACTCCCACAAACTGGCGGCAGTTGCAAGTGGCTCGGGATGGATCCGAGGTCGCCTGCCCCGATGCTGCGACTGACGCGAAACTGGTAGAGCTGATCCGCACCGCCAAGATTCAAAAGGACACCGTTGGCGGGCTGTGCGAGACGCATGTATTCGGTTGTCCACCCGGGCTTGGCTCCTGCATGAGTCGCGACTTGCGTCTTGACTCCAGACTGGCGAGTGCGGTGATGGGGATTCAGGCGTTCAAGAGTGTGGAGATCGGCCTAGGCCGTGCTGTCGCCATGCACATGGGAAGTCAGGTTCACGATCCGATTGGATTCGACGAGTCGCGCAGACAGGAGCCGTGTCTGGGTTATGTGCGTTCTCGGAATAACGCCGGTGGTCTCGAGGGCGGCATGACCAACGGAATGCCCATCGTGGTCACCGGTGCGATGAAACCTATTTCAACGCTTCTGCAAGGCATGCCCAGCGTCGACCTGCGCACGCACCAGCCCGAACAAAGCACCTACGAGCGCTCCGATGTGAGCGCCGTGGCCGCAGCGAGCGTGGTCATGGAAAATGTGGTGGCGTTCGAAGTTGCCCGCGCATTCCTGGAGAAGTTCGGCGGCGACACGCTGCGTGAAGTGCGAATGGCGTATGAGGCTTACTTGAGCGCCGCGCGCGCTCTACAGTAGAAAACGCGGGTAGCAAGTGGGCTCGCAGCTGTGCAGATGCTGCCGCGCAGCGGCGCTCGCTTCACGTGCAAATAGTTCACTTCAGCAGCAGTGTCCACGCTTGAGCATCGAGGGTCATCTGCACTGACTGCCCATCGCGTTTGAACTCGAGTGCCGTCGCCATTCTGTTGACGAGATCCATCGCACCCGCGTCTCCAGCCTGATTCTGCGCCGCCATCGCTCCTAGGAACATCCCCAGTCCCTTCAGGGTTTGATTCCAGGTGCTGGTGAACTCAACTGCGCTCGCCTCATCCTCGAAGTAGCCGCGCATGAGAATAGCTGGATCGGCCCCCAGATTGACGCCCATCGCCCCATTGGCCAGCGACAGGAGCGGTTTCTGAAAGCCGCCGAG